>NZ_MVFZ01000044.1:0-2259 GCF_002042945.1 Citrobacter sp. A316 | reverse complement strand
GATATATGTTGCAATCTCTTAGTTTTATATGATGAGTGAAATTGACTACTATTAAAATTTCTCAACTATATATTTATATATAATTTATATTTATCAGTATGAACATATGTCGCACCGTTGGCTCTGAAGCCTTGCCTGACGCGGCCTTGCCGCGGATTGTGATCTGGCCGATTGTTCTGTTGTATTTATTAATGCCATGAACCGCGTGGACTATAGTAAAGATGGCCGTTATTTCTCATCATTAATAACCGTGAGTGGGGGATGTGAATGAAGAAGATACTGATGCTGGTCGGAGATTATGTCGAAGATTATGAAACGATGGTGCCTTTTCAGGCTTTGCAAATGCTAGGGCATCGTGTGGATGCCGTCTGTCCGGATAAAAATCAGGGTGACTACGTTCAAACTGCCATTCACGATTTTGATGGGGCACAGACATACAGTGAAAAGCCGGGGCATCGTTTTACGTTGAATGCGAATTTTGCCGAGGCGCGGGCCGCCGATTACGACGCACTGTTGATACCCGGCGGGCGTGCTCCGGAATATCTCCGGTTGAATCCGGATGTTATTAAGCTGGTGCAAGATTTCAATACTGCCGGTAAGCCTATCGCCGCGGTTTGTCATGGGCCCCAACTGTTAGCGGCGGCGGGGGTGTTAGAAAATCGGACCTGTAGCGCCTATCCGGCCTGTGCGCCTGAAGTTCGTCTGAGCGGTGGACATTATGCCGATATTGGCATTGATCAGGCCCACGTTGATGGCAATCTGGTGACGGCACCAGCATGGCCCGCGCATCCGCAATGGTTAGCTAAATTTGTTGAAGTATTAATGAAGTAAGCGACGACGTGATGAAAAAGTCGGTATAACCTGTCTGGCTATACCGACAGTACATATTACCTCTGCATGAGTGCGAACACGCCCCAGCCAAAATATTCACGGGTGAAGGTAACGTGGTGTGCTGGTGAACTTCTCAGTTGCTCTCTGACTTCCGGGGCAAACTCATCGTCCGGATTTGCCTCCAGCCACCGGCGCATCGTCAACCATTTTGCCGCCTCATATCTGTCCCAACCTTCCTGGTCAGCCAGTACCATTTCAACCACGTCATAACCGAGCTGGTCGAAAGATGAAACGAGTTCTGGCAGAGAAAGAAAATCAGTCACTGAAGTCGCGCCGCAAGCCTTAGCGATCTCCTCCGTTGCGGGCATCTGACGCCAGTACGGTTCGCCGATGAGTAGGATCCCGCCTGGTTTGAGACTTTGTTCCAGCTGTTTGACCGTTCCGGCCACGCCTCCGGCAATCCAGGTTGCACCAACGCAGGCGGCAATATCGAATTTTTCTGCGGCGATATAACCTGTTGCATCGGCATGAATAAAACGCACGTGCTCAGTGACGTCCAATTCACCTGCCCGCAGGGTGGCTTGCTCACTGAATAACTGGCTCATATCGATACCAACACCGGAAATTCCATGATCGCGTGCCCAGGTGCACAACATCTCGCCAGAGCCGCTGCCGAGATCCAGGATGCGGATTCCTGGGGTCATGCGTAAAACCTGACCTAACGTTGCATATTTCTGTGCGGTGAATGGATTATGAATGCGATGTGCGCTTTCGCTGATTGTAAAAATCTTCGGGATATCCATCTCTCTCTCCTTAGCGATTATCCAGTTGGGCGCGAACGTTGTTTAGCCCAGTGGTATTGATGCGGTAGGGCTGACCATTGACGGATTTGATCAGTTTTTTCGTTCTGAGCTTTTTGAATACGTCGAGCGTGCAGTCGCAGAGCAGCAGCCCTTCGCGGCTATAGCATTCGACGGAAGTGACACGACCAGATGCATCGCGGACGTGAGCAATACGGCCACCTTTGGCGAGAACGTGTAAGGTACGTTGTTCCTGACGGGATAAATTCATACTGGAAAACCTGTTTAATCATCATGTGCAAAACGTGCAAACACACAGCGGTGTCCGCATTCGATTTCGGCGCATTGATAACCAGTCCGGCCTGAAAAAGGTCGGGAAGCTGATTATCAGATGATTACATTCTCCAGCATCAAAGCCTCGGGTTGAGTTGATAGGTATTTACCTGCTGAATCATACCAGCAAGAAACAGCAGGGGAAATCCCCCTGTAGACGAAATGTGATCTGTAATGGGAAAGTGTATTTTTTTATTAAATGAATTTTTAATTCTCGTTATGTGAAAAAATATTGATATATCAAAACAATTTAATATTTTACTAACGTCAATAGCACTACCGGCTGCCACCCAGC
>NZ_MVFZ01000043.1:0-2451 GCF_002042945.1 Citrobacter sp. A316 | reverse complement strand
GTAAGCGTTCAGCGAGAACCGTATTGACGAAGACAAGTTATTCCGTTGGCAGTGCGACGCGCCAGGGGAGCAGTTCATTCACCCGGTTTATCGGCCAGTCAGCTATGACGTCAAGGACATAGCGAAGGTAGCTTTCCGGCTCCACGCCGTTCAGTTTGCTCGTCCCGATCAGGCTGTACAGCAACGCTCCGCGCTCACCACCATGATCAGAGCCGAAGAACAGGTAGTTTTTACGACCCAGACTGACCATTCGCAGAGCATTCTCCGCGATGTTGTTATCCGGTTCAGCCCAGCCGTCGTCTGCGTAGTACGTCAACGCTTGCCACTGGTTCAGTGCATAGGTGAACGCCTTTGCCAGTTCTGAGTGTCGCGACAGGGTTTTCATCTTTTCACGCAGCCAGTTTTCCAGTGATTTAAGAAGCGCTTTCGTTTTCAACTGGCGTTCGGCAAGCCGCTGTTCTGCTGGCATTCCCCTGATATCCGCTTCGATGGCATACAACTCGCCGATCCGTTTCAGCGCTTCATCTGTGAGCGCTGAGGGAGTGCGGACGTGAACATCATGGATTTTACGCCGGGCATGGGCCCAGCAGGCGGCTTCCTTTATATGACCTTCCCGGTAGAGTTCGTTGAAGCCTGCATAGGCATCCGCCTGCAGCACTCCGCTGAACCCCGCAAGATGGGTCTGCGGGTGGATGCCTTTTCTGTCCGGGCTGTATGCGAACCAGACCGCCGGTGGCGACGCTGACCCGGCGTTACGGTCGTCACGAACGTACGTCCATAAGCGCCCGGTCTTCGTTTTTTTGTTGCCCGGCAGCAGAACCGGGACCGGCGTATCATCAGCATGAAGTTTGCCATCGCTCAGTACATAGTGCTGAAGGGCTTCGTCCAGGGGGGACAGCAGGCGACAACATGCATCCACCCAGCCCGACAGCACTGAGCGACTCAGCTCAACACCCTGGCGGGCATATATTTCTGACTGACGATACAGCGGTGTATGCTCTGCGTACTTTGATGTGAGTACCCGTGCCAGTAGCCCCGGCCCGGCGATACCGCGTTCGATGGGCCGTGAAGGCGCCGGAGCCTGAACGATACGGTCGCACTTCGTGCAGGCGTGTTTTTCGCGCACCATGCGGATAACCCGGAAGGCGCTGCGCATCAGCTCCAGTTGTTCGGCGGCATCCTCACCCAGATAACTCAGCGAACCCCCACAGTCCGGGCAACAGGGCTCTGCCGGTAGCAGACGCTTTTCATCCCGGAGGAGTGATTCAGGGAAGGGTTTACGTGTACGGGTCTGGCGCAGCGGGCGCTGCACCGCCGGGTCATCCACCCGGCCGGTCAGGGTATCACTTTCCTTCTGAAGCCGGTTCAGGTCGGCTTCCATCTGTGCGATACGGCGGGATATTTTTTCGGAGCGGCTGCCGAAGTTCATCCGGCGGAGCTTATCCAGCTGTGCCTGTAGCTTGTCGATTTCGCGTTCACGGTCCGCCAGCTTTTCCAGCAGGGCACGGTTCAGCGCCTCCTGTTCGGCAAGAAGACGTTTCAGTTCATTGATGTCATCGGGAAGCGAGCTGTTCATGCGGGGTATTTTACCAGGCTCATTCGCCCACGACCAGGATAAAAAGGTTACAGCATAGTCAGGGATGTCAGCAGTCTTTTAGGCTGCCGCCAGTCGATGCCCTCGAGGAGCATCGCCAGCTGTGCCGGAGTGAGGAAGACTTTGCCGTCGCGGGCCGATGGCCAGGCGAAGCGCCCGCGCTCCAGCCGTTTCGTCAGCAGGCATAACCCGTCGCCAGTTGACCAGAGGAGTTTCACCTGACTGCCACTTCGGCCGCGGAAGATAAAGACGTGACCCGACATCGGATCATCTTTCAGCGCGGTCTGCACCTTTGCGGCCAGCCCGTTGAAGCCGTTTCTCATGTCGGTGATGCCGGCGACCAGCCAGATTTTCGTGCCTGATGGTAGTGGGATCACCGTTTAAGCTCCTGTATCAATATTGTCAGCAGGCCTTCGCTGACAGCACCATTCAGACGAAGCGTTCCGTGCCGGAACGTCACCTCACAGCTGATAGTGAGGGTTTCCGACTTATCTGCAGGCGTTTCTGGCGGCACAGCCAGCGGGGCACTGGTGGCATCGAGTGTTACAGGGAGCAGCTGAGGAAGGTCTGCCGAAGGCAGCGGGAGTTTCCCCTCTCGCCACTGCTGACGCCATTTAAATAACAGATTGGCGTTGATGCCATTTTCAAGCGCCAGCTTTGATATGGACACACCGGGCTTACAGGAAGCCGCAACAAGTTGCTGTTTAAATTCGGGAGAATAGTTAGGACAGCCCTTACGCCTGCCGGGAGTCATACTTTTGTGCATATCTGACATTTTGGTTCCCACCACTATTTGGTGGACACCACTTTGTCGAATTCATCAGATGATTACCAGACGGTGCTTGCTGTACGGTAAC
>NZ_MVFZ01000042.1:0-3270 GCF_002042945.1 Citrobacter sp. A316 | reverse complement strand
TTTGCTCTTTAAAAATCTGGATCAAGCTGAAAATTGAAACGACACACTGTTTCATTTCTCCGTAATAAGAAATGAAAAATGGTGTGTTCGAGTCTCTCAAATTTTTGCAGGTCGATGATGAATCGAAAGAAACATCTTCGGGTTGTGAGGTTAAGCGACTAAGCGTACACGGTGGATGCCCTGGCAGTCAGAGGCGATGAAGGACGTGCTAATCTGCGATAAGCGTCGGTAAGGTGATATGAACCGTTATAACCGGCGATTTCCGAATGGGGAAACCCAGTGTGATTCGTCACACTATCATTACGTGAATACATAGCGTAATGAAGCGAACCGGGGGAACTGAAACATCTAAGTACCCCGAGGAAAAGAAATCAACCGAGATTCCCCCAGTAGCGGCGAGCGAACGGGGAGCAGCCCAGAGTCTGAATCAGCATGTGTGGTAGTGGAACGGTCTGGAAAGTCCGGCGATACAGGGTGATAGCCCCGTACACAAAATCGCATGTGCTGTGAACTCGAAGAGTAGGGCGGGACACGTGGTATCCTGTCTGAATATGGGGGGACCATCCTCCAAGGCTAAATACTCCTGACTGACCGATAGTGAACCAGTACCGTGAGGGAAAGGCGAAAAGAACCCCGGCGAGGGGAGTGAAAAAGAACCTGAAACCGTGTACGTACAAGCAGTGGGAGCCTGATTCGTCAGGTGACTGCGTACCTTTTGTATAATGGGTCAGCGACTTATATTCTGTAGCAAGGTTAACCGAATAGGGGAGCCGAAGGGAAACCGAGTCTTAACTGGGCGTTAAGTTGCAGGGTATAGACCCGAAACCCGGTGATCTAGCCATGGGCAGGTTGAAGGTTGGGTAACACTAACTGGAGGACCGAACCGACTAATGTTGAAAAATTAGCGGATGACTTGTGGCTGGGGGTGAAAGGCCAATCAAACCGGGAGATAGCTGGTTCTCCCCGAAAGCTATTTAGGTAGCGCCTCGTGAACTCATCTTCGGGGGTAGAGCACTGTTTCGGCTAGGGGGTCATCCCGACTTACCAACCCGATGCAAACTGCGAATACCGAAGAATGTTATCACGGGAGACACACGGCGGGTGCTAACGTCCGTCGTGAAGAGGGAAACAACCCAGACCGCCAGCTAAGGTCCCAAAGTCATGGTTAAGTGGGAAACGATGTGGGAAGGCACAGACAGCCAGGATGTTGGCTTAGAAGCAGCCATCATTTAAAGAAAGCGTAATAGCTCACTGGTCGAGTCGGCCTGCGCGGAAGATGTAACGGGGCTAAACCATGCACCGAAGCTGCGGCAGCGACACTATGTGTTGTTGGGTAGGGGAGCGTTCTGTAAGCCGTTGAAGGTGTGCTGTGAGGCATGCTGGAGGTATCAGAAGTGCGAATGCTGACATAAGTAACGATAATGCGGGTGAAAAACCCGCACGCCGGAAGACCAAGGGTTCCTGTCCAACGTTAATCGGGGCAGGGTGAGTCGACCCCTAAGGCGAGGCCGAAAGGCGTAGTCGATGGGAAACAGGTTAATATTCCTGTACTTGGTGTTACTGCGAAGGGGGGACGGAGAAGGCTATGTTAGCCGGGCGACGGTTGTCCCGGTTTAAGCATGTAGGCGGAATGACCAGGTAAATCCGGTCGTTTATTAACGCTGAGGTGTGATGACGAGGCACTACGGTGCTGAAGTAACAAATGCCCTGCTTCCAGGAAAAGCCTCTAAGCATCAGGTAACACGAAATCGTACCCCAAACCGACACAGGTGGTCAGGTAGAGAATACCAAGGCGCTTGAGAGAACTCGGGTGAAGGAACTAGGCAAAATGGTGCCGTAACTTCGGGAGAAGGCACGCTGATATGTAGGTGAAGTGGTTTACCCATGGAGCTGAAATCAGTCGAAGATACCAGCTGGCTGCAACTGTTTATTAAAAACACAGCACTGTGCAAACACGAAAGTGGACGTATACGGTGTGACGCCTGCCCGGTGCCGGAAGGTTAATTGATGGGGTTATCCGTAAGGAGAAGCTCTTGATCGAAGCCCCGGTAAACGGCGGCCGTAACTATAACGGTCCTAAGGTAGCGAAATTCCTTGTCGGGTAAGTTCCGACCTGCACGAATGGCGTAATGATGGCCAGGCTGTCTCCACCCGAGACTCAGTGAAATTGAACTCGCTGTGAAGATGCAGTGTACCCGCGGCAAGACGGAAAGACCCCGTGAACCTTTACTATAGCTTGACACTGAACACTGGTCCTTGATGTGTAGGATAGGTGGGAGGCTTTGAAGTGTGGACGCCAGTCTGCATGGAGCCATCCTTGAAATACCACCCTTTAATGGCTGGTGTTCTAACGTAGACCCGTAATCCGGGTTGCGGACAGTGTCTGGTGGGTAGTTTGACTGGGGCGGTCTCCTCCTAAAGAGTAACGGAGGAGCACGAAGGTTAGCTAATCCTGGTCGGACATCAGGAGGTTAGTGCAAAGGCATAAGCTAGCTTGACTGCGAGAGTGACGGCTCGAGCAGGTGCGAAAGCAGGTCTTAGTGATCCGGTGGTTCTGAATGGAAGGGCCATCGCTCAACGGATAAAAGGTACTCCGGGGATAACAGGCTGATACCGCCCAAGAGTTCATATCGACGGCGGTGTTTGGCACCTCGATGTCGGCTCATCACATCCTGGGGCTGAAGTAGGTCCCAAGGGTATGGCTGTTCGCCATTTAAAGTGGTACGCGAGCTGGGTTTAGAACGTCGTGAGACAGTTCGGTCCCTATCTGCCGTGGGCGCTGGAGAATTGAGGGGGGCTGCTCCTAGTACGAGAGGACCGGAGTGGACGCATCACTGGTGTTCGGGTTGTCATGCCAATGGCATTGCCCGGTAGCTAAATGCGGAAGAGATAAGTGCTGAAAGCATCTAAGCACGAAACTTGCCCCGAGATGAGTTCTCCCTGAGACTATAAGTCTCCTGAAGGAACGTTGAAGACTACGACGTTGATAGGTCGGGTGTGTAAGTGTAGCGATACATTGAGCTAACCGATACTAATGAACCGTGAGGCTTAACCTTACAACGCCGAAGATGTTTTGGCGAAAGACAGACACAAGATTCAGCTTGATTACAGATTAAATTAACCGGCGAAAAGCGGGTTAATAACAGAATTTGCCTGGCGGCTGTAGCGCGGTGGTCCCACCTGACCCCATGCCGAACTCAGAAGTGAAACGCCGTAGCGCCGATGGTAGTGTGGGGTCTCCCCATGCGAGAGTAGGGAACTGCCAGGCAT
>NZ_MVFZ01000041.1:0-4659 GCF_002042945.1 Citrobacter sp. A316 | reverse complement strand
CACGAGTCTGCGGCATCGGGCCGTCAGTCGCAGCAACAACCAGGATCGCGCCGTCCATCTGCGCAGCACCGGTGATCATGTTTTTAACATAGTCGGCGTGGCCCGGGCAGTCTACGTGTGCGTAGTGGCGAGTCGGGGTGTCATATTCAACGTGAGAAGTGTTGATGGTGATACCACGTGCTTTTTCTTCCGGCGCGTTATCGATCTGATCGAATGCGCGAGCAGCACCGCCGTAGGTTTTAGCCAGAACGGTAGTGATTGCAGCGGTCAGCGTTGTTTTACCATGGTCAACGTGGCCGATAGTACCGACGTTAACGTGCGGTTTAGTACGTTCAAATTTTTCTTTAGACATCGATTGTCCCTCTAAGACACGGATAAATCGGTGATATCACCACATCAACCAGGCAATATACCTGAGCTGTTGAATGCTTTTAAAAGTAAACAGAGAGAAACGGGAAGGAGAAGTGAAGTGGTGCTGATACCCAGAGTCGAACTGGGGACCTCACCCTTACCAAGGGTGCGCTCTACCAACTGAGCCATATCAGCACGTCTGGAGCGGGCAGCGGGAATCGAACCCGCATCATCAGCTTGGAAGGCTGAGGTAATAGCCATTATACGATGCCCGCATCCTGAAACTCGGCTACCCAGTTCTTTCTGCAACAAAAAAGAGATTTCTCTCTTTTCTGTTCGAGCTGATTAATTTTTTAATCAACTCAGGCGGCGATAACGCTGCCAGAAAGTGGTGGTGGGGGAAGGATTCGAACCTTCGAAGTCTGTGACGGCAGATTTACAGTCTGCTCCCTTTGGCCGCTCGGGAACCCCACCGGACTTGATGGTGCCGACTACCGGAATCGAACTGGTGACCTACTGATTACAAGTCAGTTGCTCTACCTACTGAGCTAAGTCGGCATCAAGTAGCGCGCATTTTATGGAGACATGCGCGCTCATGCAACTAAAAAATTGCATAAAATGTTCTATCGCTCACATTTTGCACTATACGACCGATAAATAATCTATTTCCTCTTTGGATTGGACAAATTTCCAACGTCAGGTGCCTCCTCTGGGAGGAATTTTGCTCCGGCAGGTACGCTTTGATAGAGAGAAAGCACATCTTTATACATCTGGAATACTCGTCACATTGCATTTCAGAGGATGATTTTTTCTTATTATTCCCCCCCATCTGGTGTTACCCTCCTGCCCATTGTCCAAATTAACTGAAATGTGCGTGCCATTGCGTACCGGGGATGATTTCGTTTTTTACCGCAGACCTGATATAGCAATGACAGCCAGACCATGCGTATGAGTATAAAAGAGCAAGCGTTAACGTCGCCTTACCTACAGTTTGATCGCAACCAGTGGGCTGCGCTTCGTGATTCCGTGCCGATGACCCTGACCGAGGAAGAGATTGCTCGTCTTAAAGGCATTAACGAAGACTTATCGCTGGAAGAAGTTGCTGAGATTTATTTGCCTCTCTCGCGTTTGCTAAACTTTTACATCAGTTCGAACCTGCGACGTCAGGCAGTGCTGGAGCAATTTTTAGGCACAAATGGCGAGCGTATTCCTTATATTATTAGCATTGCTGGCAGCGTCGCCGTCGGTAAAAGTACGACTGCGCGTGTGTTGCAGGCCTTGCTCAGTCGCTGGCCTGAGCACCGCAAGGTTGAGTTGATTACTACCGATGGCTTTCTTCATCCGAACCAGGTGTTGAAAGAACGTGGGCTCATGAAGAAGAAAGGCTTCCCCCAGTCCTATGATATGCATCGCTTGGTTAAATTCGTTTCCGATCTGAAATCAGGCGTACCTAACGTCACGGCGCCAGTGTATTCCCATCTCATCTATGATGTGATCCCTGATGGCGACAAAACCGTTGCCCAGCCCGACATATTAATACTCGAAGGGCTAAATGTCTTACAAAGCGGGATGGACTATCCTCACGATCCACATCATGTATTTGTTTCTGACTTTGTCGACTTTTCTATTTATGTTGATGCGCCAGAAGAATTACTCCAGACGTGGTATATCAACCGTTTCCTCAAATTCCGTGAAGGGGCGTTTACCAACCCGGACTCTTATTTCCATAACTATGCAAAATTATCAGAAGATGAGGCTATCAACACCGCCATGTCGTTGTGGAAAGAGATTAACTGGCTGAATTTAAAACAAAATATATTACCAACGCGTGAGCGAGCAAGCTTAATCATGACGAAAAGTGCCAATCATGCCGTTGAACAAGTCAGGCTAAGAAAATAAATAAAAAAGGGGAGCAATTGCTCCCCTTCTTATTACTCAGCGCTTCTTAGCGATATTTCTCCACCCATCCAGGGTTTGATCTCGCCATTTTGCTCAAGCAGTAATGCACCTTGCGCGTCTATTCCACGAGAGATGCCAAATATTTCTTTATCACCAATAATAAGTTTTACCGGACGGTCGATAAAGTTATCCAGTTTCTTCCAGCGTGACAGATACGGCGCTAAACCTTCGTGCTCAAAAAGCACCAACGCAGCACGCAGTTCACGTATCAGTCGGGCAGCAAGGGTATTGCGGTCAATGTTGATACCCGCTTCCTGCAGGTTAATCCAGCCTTGATTAACCACATTCTCTTCAACCCGACGCATGGACATGTTGATACCCGCACCGATAACAATCTGCGCGGCATCTCCTGTCTTACCGGTCAGTTCAACCAGGATCCCTGCCAGCTTACGGTCGAGCAAATAGAGGTCATTGGGCCATTTTACACGTACCTTCTCTGCGCCCAGATCGCGTAAAACCTCAGCCATGACGATACCAATAACCAGACTCAGGCCAATCGCGGCAGCCGGTCCTTGTTCCAACCGCCAGAACATTGAAAGGTACAGGTTGGCACCAAACGGTGAAAACCACTTGCGACCACGGCGGCCGCGCCCGGCCTGCTGATATTCAGCGACGCAGGCATCCCCTGACTCTAGTTGACCTATTCGATCCATCAGGTACTGATTGGTTGAGTCGATAACCGGCAGAACAGCGATATTCCCGCCATCCAGTTGAGAATGAATAAGGGAGGCATCTAATAGTTGAATAGGCTCCGGTAAGCTGTATCCTTTACCTGGAACAGTAAAGACATCAACCCCCCAGTCGCGTAACGTCTGGATATGCTTATTGATTGCGGCACGGCTCATTCCCAACTTTTCACCGAGCTGCTCACCGGAATGAAATTCGCCGTCAGCGAGTAATGAAATAAGCGTCAGAGGGACGGTATTATCCTTCATGCAATGATCTCCACAGCATTCATTTCACCTTGCGGGCCAATAAACCGGACCTCTGGTTCGAGCCAGACATTAAATTTTTCACCGACTTTTTGGCGTACATGATGTGCAAGTTGCACCACATCCTGACTCGTCGCATTGTCTGCATTGATCAGCACCAGTGCCTGCTGTTGATGTACTGCTGCGCCACCAATGCGCATACCTTTTAGCTGACATTGATCGATAAGCCAGCCTGCTGCCAGTTTCACAGAACCATCAGCCTGCGGGTAATGAGGTGCTGTTGGGAATTTTGCCAGGAGCTCCTGCGCAATCTCTGCGGTGACAACCGGGTTTTTAAAGAAGCTTCCTGCATTACCGTTTACTTTCGGATCGGGCAGTTTTGTCGTACGCATATGGCAGACAGAATCAAAAACCTGCTCAGGTGTCACGGTTGCAGGATCCAGACGCGTCAGGTCACCGTAAGTCAAAACGGGCTGCCACTGTTTAGGCAAGCGCAGACCAACGGCTACAATTGCGAAACGATCCTGGTATTCATGTTTGAAGATGCTGTCACGGTAACCAAATCGACATTCTGCGGCGTTAACACGCAGATGTTTGCCGGTCGAAAGCTCTACGCAGTCTACGTATTCGCAGACGCGCTGCAGCTCTACGCCATAGGCACCAATATTCTGGATTGGCGATGAACCCACGCAGCCGGGAATGAGTGCCAGATTTTCCAGCCCAGGCATACCAAGCTGCAACGTATGCTGGACCAGATGATGCCAGTTTTCACCCGCGCCTACGTGCAAGTGCCACGCATCAGGTTGTTCTGTAATCTCAATACCCTTAATACGGTTGACGATCACCGTACCCTGGAAGGTATCAAGAAACAGGACGTTACTCCCTTCGCCCAGGATCAGTACTGGATGATGCGATGCATTGGCTGATTGCCAGGCATTCAGTAATTGTTGTTCATTTTCGGCGCAGACAAGTTCGTTAGCTTGTTGATCGATGCCGAAGGTATTCCAGGCTTTAAGGGAGTGATTCATAGACGCTTTCCTGATGCAAAATCGCGCCTAGTTTACCGCATATACCGCAGGATGGCTTGTGTTATGGAGGTTCAGGATATGGCTTTGCACCCGATGGTGCGGTGTCGTGATGTGCCTGATGCGCTGCGCTTATCAGGCCTACAAAACACAATCAGCCCAGCGCCTGTAGGCCGGATAAGGCGGCACGCCGCATCCGGCGGTTTTTATCCCGCACAGACGCAAAAAAGCCCATCCGTCAGGATGGGCTTCTTCACTTTAATTAATGCCTGGCAGTTCCCTACTCTCGCATGGGGAGACCCCACACTACCATCGGCGCTACGGCGTTTCACTTCTGAGTTCGGCATGGGGTCAGGTGGGACCACCGCGCTACAGCCGCCAGGCAAATTCTG
>NZ_MVFZ01000040.1:0-4785 GCF_002042945.1 Citrobacter sp. A316 | reverse complement strand
GACAGAAGCCACGACAGGCAATCTTGCAGGGGTTCTGGATTACATCGCGCCGCAGGGAAGCCAGCTGAGTCCGGCAATGCTGTTACCGTATGGCACCCAGACTAAAATCCGCGTCAGCCAGTGTGTGAGTGAACGCTATGCAATAGTCAAAGAGCCGGGGCCGCAGGAGACATTGTACCCGTGGAAGAGCGGAGTGGCCGGAAACACAATCCGGCAGATGAAGGAACGGGGAGTGAAGGCAGATGGTTCCCCCGTCACGCCGTTGCTGATGGCGCTGCATGATGCGACAGGGATAACGCATGAGCTGACGGGATGGACGAATGATGTCCTGGCGATGGCGAAGATATATGGTGAAGAACGTGCCCTGGAGTTCTGCACCCAGAGTCTGATTAACGGTGTCGAGAATATTATAAAAAAGAGTGCTGAGCAGAATGTGGAACAGCAGCTCGCGGCAATGGGGGGGGCACTTTCAACATCTCGTGATATGGATTACGCATATGGAATGTATGTCTGGAACGAGGGGCGGAAAGGCAATACGAATATTATAAGCCGGGAAGAATTCGAGCGTCAGGCGAAGAAAAGACAGGAGCAGAGCCTGAAAAGTTCGAGGGTGGCAAATAGCCTGCGCAGATATAAAAGAAAGATAAAGCAAGAGCGTCTGGATTCGTTTATTAAATGTGGTGAGGACCTGACGCACAAAATCGATAAACAACTCGAAGTACTAATTGGTTTCCGCTGCCAATGGCTTAAATTTTCAGGTTTTATTCGTACACTGCAGGACTTTTATTCTGACCTTCCACAGGATAATTTGCATTTTCGTGAGATAGCAGCTTTTGCAATGTCTGGGTTAGGTGCGGCGAAATCTAGTGTGAGTTTACTGGATGACTGGATAAAAGATTATTCTACTACTGATGAAAACAACCTCGTCTGGCGTACTCATTTTTATAATGCACCTGAATTAATGACTGTTGCCGAGTCTTTGCTTGCCAGTGTGCGCAAAGGGGTGAGTCAGCCGGTTACAGAACAAAGTTTGTTGGCATTTTTTGAGTCAAAATCCGGCGACCTGGTTAAATTATTCGAAGGGTTTAGTAAAGCAACAGCTGCGCTGGATGAGCCACCTGGTAATGATGCAGTCTGGTCAAAGCGGGTGCTGTATCAAGTTGATCAACATATGGCAACCCTGGGTTCCCGTTTATTCTCCGTTTCGGGTGTGGGACCGAAACTGGACACTTTAAACGATCTTGTCGTTAAAACACTCTGTTCTCTTTCGGCAGGTAAAACAGTAGCGGAGATAAAGTCATTTTCGAGTAAATATTTTGGCTGGGCGACCGAGCGTAGTTACTATATAAACGAAATGCTCTTTATTAATCCTCAGAAGGACAGAGTGTCAGGGCGTTTAAAAATTGCTCAGGTGCGGTTTTCCGATCTGGAAAAGGCGACTGCGGACTTCAGTATCACGGGAGCGAAAAAAAATACTTATCGTGCGACAAGTATCAATTTTCTGGTGCTTTTTTTTAATATGACGGAGCTATATAACCAGGCAGACCATTTTAAACGTGATGACTTTTCCAGTTATGCCAAACTGGTCGCTGCGGGATTTGCCACCACGGGAGGCGCGATTGATATTGTCAGTAAAATGATGGATGTCATAAAAAAGGATGATAAATCATTTCCGAAACTGAAATGGGTAGGTGCCAGTTGTGCGATGTTCAATGCTATTACATCGTTGGGGGCTGATTTTTCAGATTTATATCTATTAAAAGATGAGAAAGCAGGAAGTAAAAAAAATGCATATAGATTGTTGTATTTTGGAAAGGTTCTTAATGATGTTACAACCATTATTTCAGTCAGCGGCAAAGTCTTGCCTGCTTTAATGTCGAAATTTGGCTGGAGTACGGCTGTCGGCAGTACGGAAATGTGGCTGGGGCGCGCAGCGATACCTGCATTTTATGCGCTGGGTATTGAGTGGATTGGCGCCCTCTCGTCCTGGCAGTTCGCTTTGCTTCTGGTGGTCGCAGAGTATGCTCTGAAAGAGTATTTTTTTGAAGATGAAATTCAAATCTGGTTGCAGAACACGCTGTTTGGTGAAAAATTTTCGATAGATATTGATAGCTGTTCTGAAGCAAAAAAACAGAACTTATAGTGAAATGCGGAAAATCACTGACGGAATGCTTACGTAAAATAGAATCTTCCAGAAAATAAGAGTGATTTATATTTTCCAATAAAGATATTTAAGAAATATCAACATGGTTGTATTCACATATTGTAAGAATAAATTATGAAAAAAGAACTGAAATTTTCGGACGGGTTGCGAAGAAGCCTCGAAGGCAGCAATAAAAAATATCCGCTTCATAACTATCTGCAGCAAAAAAGTGAGCTGGCGCGAACGCAGGAAATTCTGCGCAATATTGAGGCCAGAAATGAAAAAGGAAAATGGCTGGCACATTTTCGCCTGAAAGAGAAAGAGCTGCTGGACGTGCTGAAAAACGCTCCGCCGGACCCGGTGCTGCCGCCTCCGGCGCCGCTGATTAAGGTTCGGGGCGTCATTGAAAAACTGACGCAGCGGCGGGTGGTGCAGCATTTCGACGTTCTGTCCTATCCGGAAGGAAGCGCCTACTACGCCCGGTATAAAAAGAAGATGGCGGCATCGGCGGTGGTCTGGGCGGCCAGCGGCTCGGGAGGGACGGCCTCGGCCCTGCTGCAGGACTATGACAGGCCGTTGTGCGGGGCCTGGTATCTGACCGGGCGCATTAACGGCAGGCGTTTTTCCGGCTGGCTGGGATGTCACTGGTGCTATGAAGGGGAGGAGGTGGAGCTGCTGGCGGCCCCGGTCGGCGAGGAATATCTGGTGTATGCCATCCACAAGCCGGAGGAGCAGTCCCTGTGCATGACGCCGGGGTGTTACCGGGGAAAGAACCAGGCGCGCCGGGCGGCAGTGCGTATCCCGCTACGGGTTTGCTATCTGAGCCTGGCAGTAGTGACTCCTGCAGTTATACATATTCATAATGGATGGGAGGCATTTTCTGATCCGGAATTTTACATGATGCTGGCTGTGTTTTGTTTTATGTCATTGGGGTTGTGCCTGCTTCCTGCGGCGTGGTCAATTTACAAACATAAACCGTTACCGGAAGAAACGCTGTCAGAGGAGATATTCACCCTGTTGGGCTGGGAAAACGTGGCGGATATTAATCTGGATACGCTCCATAAACGGCGAAAAAAAGAGTGGAAGCGAACGGGGAACCCGCCAAACCCTCTGCGTAAAGGTACCCCCTTTGATTATTCAGGGGGGACACATTGTTTTTTTTATTATTAATACGGATGTTGAATGGTTCTTAACGGCATGGATAACGTATGAAAAAAGAACTGAAATTCTCGGACGGATTGCGAAGAAGCCTCGAAAGCAGCAATAAAAAATATCCGCTTCATAACTATCTGCAGCAAAAAAGTGAGCTGGCGCGAACGCAGGAAATTCTGCGCAATATTGAGGCCAGAAATGAAAAAGGAAAATGGCTGGCACATTTTCGCCTGAAAGAGAAAGAGCTGCTGGACGTGCTGAAAAACGCCCCGCCGGACCCGGTGCTGCCGCCTCCGGCGCCGCTGATTAAGGTTCGGGGCGTCATTGAAAAACTGACGCAGCGGCGGGTGGTGCAGCATTTCGACGTTCTGTCCTATCCGGAAGGAAGCGCCTACTACGCCCGGTATAAAAAGAAGATGGCGGCATCGGCGGTGGTCTGGGCGGCCAGCGGCTCGGGAGGGACTGCCTCGGCCCTGCTGCAGGACTATGACAGGGCACTGTGCGGGGCCTGGTATCTGACCGGGCGCATTAACGGCAGGCGTTTTTCCGGCTGGCTGGGATGTCACTGGTGCTATGAAGGGGAGGAGGTGGAGCTGCTGGCGGCCCCGGTCGGCGAGGAGTATCTGGTGTATGCCATCCACAAGCCGGAGGAGCAGTCCCTGTGCATGACGCCGGGGTGTTACCGGGGAAAGAACCAGGCGCGCCGGGCGGCAGTGCGTATCCCGTTGCGGGTTTGCTATCTGTGCCTGGCAGTTGTCCTTATAACATTGCTGTGTTGCGATGGTTTGGCATCATTTTACGATCCCATATTCTATATATTTATAGCAGGCACAATAGTTTTTCTGCTGGTGATGTGTCTGCTTCCTGCGGCGTGGTCAATTTACAAACATAAACCGTTACCGGAAGAAACGCTGTCAGAGGAGATATTCACCCTGTTGGGCTGGGAACACGTGGCGGATATTAATCTGGATACGCTCCATAAACGGCGAAAAAAAGAGTGGAAGCGAACGGGGAACCCGCCAAACCCTCTGCGCAAAGGTACCCCCTTTGATTATTCAGGGGGGACACATTGTTTTTTTTATTATTAATACGGATGTTGAATGGTTCTTAACGGCATGGATAACGTATGAAAAAAGAACTGAAATTCTCGGACGGGTTACGAAGAAGCCTTGAAGGCAGTAATAAAAAATATCCGCTTCATAACTATCTGCAGCAAAAAAGTGAGCTGGCGCGAACGCAGGAAATTCTGCGCAATTTATCGGGTTGGCTGAAATGACAAATCATAAATGTGACTGTATGTCACAGGGACCGGCATTACTACCTGTCCGTTATGCAGTGGTCCCTGAATATATTAAAAGGTCGTTGCCGGCGTGGGCAAAACCAGGAGCGTCGTCTTATCCGGCAGAAAGTGAAAATTATCACTATGCGCTGCGTGCGATGCGCAGGGGCTATATCTATATCTACTATCCATACCTGACGGACTGGGAAGC
>NZ_MVFZ01000003.1:0-390918 GCF_002042945.1 Citrobacter sp. A316 | reverse complement strand
CCAAAGAACTTAAGAATATTTTCATATTTGAAAGATATATTGATGTTTATTACTGCAAAGCAAAGTATTCCACAAATAATTGTCAGTATCAAGCGATTATATCCAGTTATAATCTCAATTAGATCTCCTGTGGAAGGATATATGTAAAACGCGAAGCATGAAACAAATAATGTAAGTAGTGATTTCTTTAAAGTTAAATTTAATTTTGTTCTGTAAAAGGCAATTGCTATACCCATAGTGAAAAATAGAAATTGATCAAGTGGTGAGATGTATGTTTTCCATTGGCTTTCTAAGTTTGAATTTGGGGTCATTTTTATAAAAGAGAAATATAAAAACACTATTGCAGATCCTAGCAATGCTATCAAGATTCCTTTTCTTTTAAACGCTAATATAAATGGAAGTAATAAATAAAAAACAACTTCACATCCGATAGACCAGCCGCCAACAGTTATATATTCAGATGGTGAAAAAACACCAAAAAGTAATGTTATATTTAATAATATTGTTTTAAAAGAAAAGGAGTGCTCTGCTCCTAAAATCTTCGCTCCTATAACTACCGTCATACAAGCCACAAAAAAAGCAGGAAACAGACGGAGATATCTTTTCGCAATGAATATTAAAATTCCTTTTTTGTTCCATGTGAAATCTCTATATGCCAAATACATAGACATTCCACTTATGATAAAAAATATAGACACAGCATAAATACCGAGCTTACCAAGTATAGTCCCGGAATCCATTGAGTTTGTTGTCCATAAGGTAAAATGGTATATGACTACAGCTAAAGCCATTATGCCTCTTAAGTAGTCAATAGATTTTATTCTGACTTGACACCCTGACTCCTTGATGCTTGACTGCTTGACTGCTTGACTGCTTGACTGCTTGACTGCTTGACTGCTTGACTGCTTATTGTTCATGTTTTTTTTCATATAAAATTAATCGGTAATATACTAAAAAATATATATAATGTCTATTTGTTTATTACTAAAAGTGCTTTCACAGAAATCATTACTACCAGTAATCAGAAGCAGTGTAAGTATAATTTCACAAGTATATTTGGTCCAATAGGATGAAACATTACTGTCATTTGTCTATTTTGCAGCAAAGATGGTATAGAGCAATTTTTCATTGGTTACTGGATTAAATCTCCTGATCGGCGTTCTGTCCCCGCATTCATATAGTCGATAGCTTTTGAAGCTCTTTTATGAGTGCAACAGCCTGCGACCGCGATATACACATAAACTGATCAGGAAACTCTTTAAGGGGCCAGTTTGGTATGCAGACTCAAGCGCAAGGAACTACCGGCTACAATGATCTGCCTGGAGAATTCCCTTCTTAGAAAGCAGAACGTAAATTCATTGGCAGGATCATGGGAAAGGGGTGGCATACGATCACCACTTTTAATACACAGGATGCAGGTACCGCAACGGATGGATACGTGAATGGCGTTACTATTCAACCAATCCCGATCGGTTACTCTATTCAGAAGTACAACTGGAAAGAAGAAAAGAGAATCTTGTCAGTTCAGTCACTGAAAATGCCATCCCCATACGGACAGTCGACCGTTCCTCCTGCTGTTGCACTGAGTTCTTTTTACATGAAGGCACCGCAGGCGCTGATGCCAACAAATACTTCAGTAGCCTCGCTGAACGACATAGCGCCATACAGTTTTAATTCCGGACATGCTTGTTTGAAAATATCTAACTCTTCTGGGGATTATATTGAAGCGTTAATCATTAAAACTGCATCGGGTAACTATAACTTTCAGTGCAAGATCATCGCGTCAACTCTTGACAGTGCGGCAAGGCCAACGATAACAGCAGCTCTAAAAAAGAGGGCGACAAAGGTGTATAAGGCTGCGGGGGCGAATGGTACAAACCAGCCTATTGAATCAATATATGATTCAGATGGGGCTTACGCAGATCCAAATGCAGCAACATCAGCTGCTGGCGGGTTGTATGTTCTTTTTACAATTACATGGCCTGGGACTGCGCCAACCTCTTACTGGAACATTGATGTTGAATCTAGTGATTTGTTCGGAAGCAGCGAAGTATTCGTAGGTAGGTAAAAGGTAAGGCCCGAGAGGGCCTTATTTCAATTCTGAGAGGTTTATAATATCCTGAAAAATAATTACAAGATCACTTTCATTGTCAATGTGATGATAATCGCAGTTAACAATCTTAACTAAAAAATCATCTTTATCTTTAGTACACATCATTTCACAAGAAAATGTTATAACTTCTTCGCTCTCTAAAAGATAATTGAAATTAAAAGAACCATCATCTAATAAATCTGAAATCCACACGGTTTTATAAGAAGATGACTCCATTCCGTAACCTAAATCAATGTTTTTGCCAAGTTCCGCGTATTCACAAAAGAGTTCAGGCAACGTCTTAATAAATTCTCTAGACTCAGTTACACAATATTTTTTTCTTCTGCGATTCTTGAAATGCAATAGCTTTGTTTTTAATGATTGATAAATCTAATAACATCTCTTTCTTTTCTTTTGCCTTAAATTTATTAATCATTATAAATAACCATCTTGACTGTCTGTATCAGAGTGAAGCAAGGTACCACCAGAGGTTGCAAAGTTAAAGACCTATCTATGCCATAATAGCCCGTCGAGCGGTTGTGATAATGCCATCGACATGCGCTACCAATCATCTGGAGGCGCATGTTAATCTATATTACTTTAGCGCGTTAACAATTCTATTAACAATAATATTATCTAAAATGAACGCTAAAGCAAGAGAGAGTATAAAAACTACCGGTATGTAGACAAGTGCCTTTATTGTTACCCACTCGGTGACCGTTGGAACTGAAAAGTAAGCCGTAATCCATATTAAAACCAACATATGAATGAGGTATATGCCATAGGTATATGGAGCTATCCAAAGTATCAACCTACCCAGCAAGGATTCGCTTTGTATTTTTATTCCAGTCACGACTATAGTCAGCATGCATGCAACAAAGAACATACTTAAACTGAAATCAAATGGTTTTGTGTCAAACCCATATTTATTTACACTTAACCAAGTGAAAAGTATTTGAATAGCAACGGAACAATAGAACAATTTTAACGCTAGAGGCCTTCTTATCTCTGCCTTTGCTAATAACCCACCAATAACGAAATATCCAACCCAAAGGTCAATTCTAGGTAGAGGTATTACTGATTTATACCAAGTAAATATTTTTGGAAGTTGGTACTCATACTGAGGCCATGAACAAATCAATGCAATTATAATTATTGCGTAAATGGATTTTTCTTTTGGTATTGCATTTGTTATTACTTTCAATGCTGGTGATACTATATAAATTCCAAGAAGTACATACACAAACCATAGATGTGTTGCAATTGCTATTTGAGACTCACACAGCAGCCTGAAAAATCCTGAAACCCCTTCACTGTAAAACGTTTCTTTATGCAAGAAATAATAATTAATGAATGCATAGATAAAAAATGGGACCAAAAGTGTTACAAACCTTTTGCGATAGTCAACAAGTAAACTATTAGATGGTTTATTAAGAAGGAAATACCCACTCATCATAAAAAATATAGGTAATCCAATAGCAACGATAGCCTTTAGAACCATTGATTGATAAATAATCATTGATGATTGGTTAGTTTCAACCATCAAAGCGTAGTTAGGAGTGGAGTGTATTCCAATAACAAGCATGCAGCATATGATCCGCAGCAAGTCCGCCGAAACATTTCTCATCGTTTATCCGTTTGATTAACTATTCTTAATGTAAGGAATTTTCGGCTGGCATCGTATCACCATTTTATATGAAGGGAAAGACATCCAATCGTGAATGGAGAATCGCATTGAGATAAAAACGCAGTACACAAAGCTTTGCAACAGCATAGAGATGTACCGCTGGTGATAGTCATACCTAACGAGCATTTAATTATTGCTAGCAACGCCTCATGGTACTTAAGCATTATGGTAGTTCAAAGCGCTTAATCTGAAACCAACCACATGTCATACTCTTCAAACATTTCCTGAACAGTACGGGTTAATCTGTTCTTTCTCATGCTTACTGGCGTCAATGTTGATGGCTGGCAGTGTCATCATCGGTTTAACCCGAGCATTGGAGTCGGAGAAAATCCGGTGAACTCTCTTACTCAATTCGCCCGGAATGCTATCTTTTTCACTAGGCAGAGCATCAAATTCCATTTGTCATAAAAGAGTTCTACAAACATTGCTCATCGACTCTTTACTGGGTGAATGCACAGTATTTATGCTGTGTTTTTATCCGGTATTCAAGAGAGGGCGTAAACATGGGTTTTCCTTCACCTGCGGCAGAGTATGTTGAAACACGAATCTCCCTCGATCAGCAACTAATCAGCCAGCCCACCGTGACTTATTTCATGCGGGCATCGCGTTCACATTTCAGGGAGGGAATACCCCAGGGGGCGCTGCTTGTTGTGGATGCGTCGATTTCAGCCTGTGATGGCTCGCTGCTGATATGTGCAATAGACGGGCAGTTCAGTATCAAGCGATATCAAATTTACCCTCAACCCTACCTGATAAATCTGGAGAACGGGAGAAGGGAAGCACTGCCAGTAGATGATTACGGTTACTGTTCTGCACCCGCTATATTTGGGGTGATCACATACATCATTAATGATGCCAGAAACGCGGAGTTCGATGACTGCCCCGTGATGTAATCATATTGGCCTGATTAGTCCAGGTCTCTACTTTTCACGATCCCAACGGTACGCGCACACGGTGTGCCGTATAATTTTCTATGCCGCTGTTTCGATCCCGAAAATTTCCCGACGACATCACGAATTCAATGGTAACTAATTGATCTTGAACAGGTGCAATAGTAAGTATTGGGAGGTGTTTTTTAGTGGGTTTTGGTTGTAACTGTTTGAGTTTAATGGAGGATTACGTTTTACATTGTAAACAGGGATCGTATTCGGTCTCTTTTTATGTGGCGAATGCGATGCCATCCAGGGCAAAACACGGCGTATCGCATGCTGCATTCTCCGTAAACCATACCATACTCCTGCCCACAATCGTCCAGGCTTTTTTACCATCATTGCTAAAATTATAACCAGGTACCCTTGTACTCTGGAGGCGACATGGGACGACCTGGAAATATCTATCAACGAATCAACGGTACGCAGTGGCGCCACGTTTGGGTGGTTGGGGATATCCACGGTTGCTTCTCGATGCTGATGGCTAAACTGCGCCAGTACCGTTTTGATCCCTGGCAGGATCTGCTGGTTTCAGTGGGGGATGTTATCGACCGAGGACCAGACAGTTTGCGTTGCCTGAAATTATTGCGTAAACGATGGATTGTCGCGGTCAGGGGGAATCATGAACAGATGGCGCTGGACGCGCTGGTGACGGGGGATCAATTCATGTGGTATATGAATGGTGGCTCGTGGTTCGAGCAGGCGGAGCAACCGGCAGCGAAGTTTGCTCTTGAAGAGTGTTGGCAATTACCCTGGATTCTGGAGCTGCATTGTCAGAACGGCATACACGTTATTGCTCATGCCGATTATCCGGATGATGATTATCAGTGGCTAAAAGAGATCGATTTACAGCGGGTGCTGTGGGACCGCTCGAGGCTAATCAACAACGGTTGTAGGATTCGCGGCGCGGATCACT
Source organism: Citrobacter sp. A316 (assembly GCF_002042945.1). Classification (NCBI taxonomy): domain Bacteria; kingdom Pseudomonadati; phylum Pseudomonadota; class Gammaproteobacteria; order Enterobacterales; family Enterobacteriaceae; genus Citrobacter; species Citrobacter sp. A316. The sequence goes on along the minus strand of NZ_MVFZ01000003.1, from coordinate 385,294 downwards.
TCTGGTTTGGCCACACGCCGTTGCGCCATCGGCTGGATCGCGAGAATCTGCACTATATTGATACCGGTGCTGTATTTGGCGGCGAGTTAACGCTGGCACAACTGCAATAATCAAAAATCGCTGTATTCTTGGGCCGGATGCCAGAAACTGTCAAGGTAGTCATCCGCAGGTAAACATCCACCGTTACGAATACGTTGATCGTCCATCGATATCAGGCACTGCTGCTCAGTTTTGTAGACATCAACCACGATATCTTCACAACCGCCATCCAGATAGCACACAAAAAGAACCAGCGTGAACATTCCATCCTCAAATGGTAAAGCCATACCTGTAGTGTAGAAGATGTTGATAGATGAGGGAAATTAACCAAGAAATAACCCGTCTGGCGACGGGTTCTTTTTGAATCATGCAAGGCGCATGATCCAGGCATCTGACTTACGATCGTAGTGTTCGCGAAATAGTACTGAATGTTCTCCGTTCAACAGGGCCGGGACACTGGTATCGGCATCCCAGGCATCCAGTTGCATACATAAATCCGGGTCGGATTTACACGGAATGGTTAACGTTCGGTCCCCCGGCGATTCGCCATGTAACTCGGCGTCGTCGATTTCAAAAGCGCCAATGCGCACACTGGTTTTCATCATCGTGCTCTCCGTTTATCTGCTGGTTGTGGTACGACCAGTTAAGTCGTCCATTTTTCAGCGTAGTCAACGTTAGCAAAAGCGCCAGTAAAAACGTGCGTTATCCCGTAAAGAGTTTGCCATCCCGGACAAGATCGCGTGGGTAGCTATTCTTCAGTCGCGATCCAATACGTTTTGCCAGGCCGATCGGCTGATGCTGGAATGTAACCAGTACGTCGTCACTCGTCGGTACGGTTTGCGGATAAACATCTCTACCGCGATACCATTCTTCTGCTTCGGCAAGGGTCAGTTCGAATGCATGGCTGTGGTTCGGAGCGGCGAGGGCGATAATGGCCTCATGCTGCCAGCGATACCCTTTATTGTGGGTTTCAGCCAGTTTGACCCCGAGTCGGGAAAAGCGAACCTTGCCAATCAGAGGTTCAATTTCAGTCGGGAACAGCCAGATCTCTTTATCGCGCTGCCACAGGCGTAAATTATCTTCCCACTGCAGTCCACAAGCTCTCGCGGCTTGCGTGACAAGCGCGGATTCACGTCCTTTAAGCGGGCTAAACGGGAAGTTACCGACTTTATATGTCGGCGTGGGTAGTGCAGGGATTGCAGCTGTTTTGCGCAAACGTGCAACGAAGAAACCTTCGCAATCGTAGATCTGCGGGAACACATGCAGGAATCCTTCCTGCGTCAGGGCGCGCTCGGCCTCTGGGAATAAATCGCCCAAAGGTAAAAACTCGACGGCGTCCGGGTAGGTTTCAATCAACCACTGCATGATATTTTCATTTTCGTCACGATTAAGCGTACAGGTCGAGTAAACCAATGTGCCACCGGGACGCAGGGCGTGGAAGGCGCTGTCGAGCAGTTCGCGCTGGGTCGCGGCAATTTCCAGATTACTTTCTACGGACCAGTTTTTTAGCGCATCGGGGTCTTTACGCACCACGCCTTCACCGGAACACGGTGCATCGAGCAATATGGCATCAAATGATTCCGGTAACGCGGCACCAAATACTCGTCCGTCAAAATGGGTCAGGGCGACGTTAGCTATCCCGCAACGGCTGATATTGGCATGCAGGACTTTGACGCGACTGGCAGAAAACTCATTCGCCAGAATCGCGCCTCGATTATTCATTTTTGCGGCAATTTGCGTGGTTTTGGATCCGGGGGCTGCCGCGACATCCATTACGCGTTCCGGGGTATTGCCTTCGGCGAACAGCGCGGCGACAGGCAGCATTGAGCTGGCTTCCTGAATATAAAACAGGCCGCTTAAATGTTCTGCTGTGCTGCCGAGCGGCACTGACTCTTCATCATCGCGTTCGATCCAGAAACCTTCAGCGCACCAGGGAACTGGAGTGAGAGACCAGTTGTAAGGTGCAGTCAGCGCGAGGAAATCGGCAACGGAGATTTTCAGCGTATTGACGCGAATGCTGCGGCGCAACGGGCGCTGACAGGCAGCGAGAAATTCATCGAATGAGAGCGTGGAAGGCATTGCTTCACGCATTTGGGTCAGAAAGGCGTCGGGAAAATAAGCCACTTGGTACCACCGGCAAAAAAACAGGTGCGCAGTGTAGCATAACTGCTCCGGCGTACGTACTCGCGCCGGAGCAGTGGATACATTAACGTGGCAGGGCGGTGCCCCATTCACGCCACTCTTTCGGTTCGCTTTCCAGCAACAGGAAGTGTTTACCTGCCTGTGCTTTAGGAGCCAGCGGCGTACCCGGTGGAGTCGCGAAGGCGATGCCGCCGCGAATGAACTGGTTGAAGGTACCAGTCTTCACGACACCGCCGGTCAAACCGAAGTCGAGATTGTAGCCGGATGCCAGCCAGAACACGGAGTTGTTGCGCACCAGATGCTGATAGCGCTGGCTAATGCGCATGGCAACCATCACGCGATCGGAAAGTGAGCCCAGCGTCAGCCCGGTGACGGTCCCCACTTCAATGCCTCTGAACAGGATCGGCGTACCGATATTCAGCGAACCTGCTTCCGGTGCTTCTACCACAATACTCAGACCATCGAGGTAACGAGAGTCGGTAATGGTGGCTTCCTGTAGCTCAAAATCACGGCGCGGATTGCCGCGTCCTGGTTCAACGTTGATATACGGCTGCAGGATTGTATCCAGATGCTCCACGCCCGCTGCCGAAATTTGCGGGGTGATCACGGAGAAGCGCGTACCGCTTCGGGCAAAGGTCTGCACGTATTCCGGGTACAGAACCGCTTTTGCCTGAACTTCGTTACGGGCGGTGATGAGCTCAAGCGTCTGGATCTGGCCGATATCTATTCCCAGGTAGCGAATCGGCATACCGGCAGCGAGTTTACCGGCATCGAACGCATGCAGAGTTATCTGGCCGCCTACCGCACGCGCGGCGGTTTCCGAAGCATAAAGAATACGCTTGTCGCCTTTACGTTGGCTGGCGCTGGCGCCGCTTAAATTATCGAAGCTGATCGCCCCTTTGAGCGCACGTGAAAGGGGAGATGCCTGTACGGTTAATCCGCTGCCGTTAAGCTGAACTTTTGCTCCGCCTTCGGCCCAGAACACGCTGTTGCTGGTCAACAGGTTGCGATATTCCGGTTTGATATGCAGATCGATATCAAACGCATCGGCGCGAGGACGAACGCTAATCACTTCACCGACCTCGAATTTGCGGTATAGAACTACCGAGCCGGCCTGCACATCAGGCAGCGTTTCGGCGCTCAGGCTGACCGTGGTGGTTGGCAGATCGCTCAGACTGTTTTCAATTGCTTTTTCCAGGTTAGCGTAAAGCGGGTAGCTTTTTTTCATTTCACCCTTGGTACCGGGCAAAATACGAATGCCGCCGCTGAGCCACTCACTGGCGCTGGCGCCAAGGAACTCCACGCCATCAAGTCCGACTTTGACATCCACGCGGCTGTTAACCACGAACTTACTGTCACCTTGCACCAGGTCACGATGCTGTGGTTCGACAGCAACGATAAATGAGACGCCTTTGCTGGAAAGCGTACGCTCAATCACCTGACCGACCTGTACGCCGTGGAGAATCAGCGGCTGGCCAGCATCAATACCGTAACTCTCCGGCGCGGTCAGCGTAAACGTCATGACGCCTGGATCGTGTAACAACGACTTCTCAGCGGGAATAACGACAAACTGGTTACGCGGCTCGCCTTCGCCAGGTACCAGCTCGAAAGTTTTACCTGTCAGCAGCGAACTGAGATTCGCATTGCTTAACGATAATTTAGGGCTGTGTAATTCAATTCGTGTGTTATCACGCAGCAGCGTTACAACGCTGGGATCGACCGTCATTTCGCCGGTGACTTTACCGCCTGGGTTTAAATCCAGTTTTGTGAGCTGACCGACTTCTAATCCTTGATACATCAGCGATGTTGAGCCTGCTTTGAGTCCATCTCCGCTGGGTAAATCAAGCTTGACGATCACTCCACGTTGGCTGTGCGCGAGATCCTGATATAGACCAAACGTGTCGTCTGCCGCAGCGGGTTTTGAGTCTTCGGGTGAATCAAAAGCAATGGCGCCGTTGACCAGCGCCGCCAGACTCTCCAGTTTTACCTTCGCGCCGCTAAGGCTGACATCCGCATCCACACCGGAGACGTTCCAGAAGCGGCTGCCTTTTTTCACCAGATTGGTAAAACGGCGTTCGATCAGCACGTCGATGGTTACACCCTGGTTATTTGGGTTAATGGTGTAGTCATAGACCCGGCCCACCGGAATCTTACGGAAATAAACCAGCGAACCGCTATTAAGCGATCCGAGATCTGGGGCCCGTAGATGCAGCATTAAATCGCCATTATCCAGGCGATACTTGGGCTGAGTGTCGAGGGCGACGAAATGATCCTCGGCCTCGCCAGTACCGGGCATCATGCCGATATAGTTGCCACCAACCAACGCATCCAGACCAGAAACTCCAGCCAGCGACGCCTTTGGCGTCACCAGCCAGAACTGGGTATCTTTGCGCAGAGCATCTTTCATGCTCGATTTGATGCTGACGCGAACTTCAATTTTGCGTAGATCTTTGCTGAGGTTGATATCCTGCACCGTGCCCACTTCAACGCCCTGATAGCGAATGGGAGTCCGGCCTGGCACAATGCCGTCCGCAGACATAAAGTCAATGGTCACGGTATTGCCGCGATCTTCATAGCTTCCCCAGATAAGCCATCCTGCGATCATCAGCGCGATGAACGGCAGTAGCCAGAACGGGGAGATACGGCGTTTTGTTTTAATCTGCGCTTCAGTCTGCGAAGCGGGCGTTTCCTGACTCATGTGCATCCCAAAGTAAGCGGCTGTCCAGCCATTCCACAGCAAGAATAGTCAATATTACCGCTGCGCCGAAATAAAACGCAGCCGGTCCCATAGTAAAAGCAAGTATCTGATCGCGATTTATCAGCGACATGGTTAACGCGATAACAAAGAGATCCAGCATCGACCAGCGGCCAATCCAGGTCACCATACGCAGTAGTTTTATACGGGTGCGCAACCCTTGTTCACATTTAAAGTGGATACTGATTAGCAACGTAAACATCACAATCACTTTGGTAAATGGCACCAGTATACTGGCGATAAAAACGATCGCCGCTACGCCGACATTACTGTTTGCCAAAGACATTATGCCTGACAGGATTGTGTCTTCCTGCCGACCACCGTTGACATAAATTATCGAGATGGGCAGCAGGTTAGCAGGCAAAAGCAGGACAATCGAGGCCAGCAGAGCCGCCCAACACTTTTGGATACTTTGATTTCTGCGCCAGCGCAACGGGATATGGCAACGCGGACAGCGACCCCGGGCGTCCGGATAACCTGTAAAATGGCAGCCAAGGCAGGCACGGAGCTTTTCATCGGGCCGACGAGCCGGTCTTTGTGGGTAGAAACGGTCCCAAAGTTGCTCAACGTTAAGATGAGACAGTGTCAAAATACTGAGGATCACTAGCGCAATAAAAGCAAACAGCCCCACGCCTGGCTGCAAAAAAGCATAGTCCTGAACCTTGATTGATGCGACGCCGATACCCACAAGGTAAATATCGAGCATCACCCACTCTTTGAGCCTTTCCAGCATCAGCAGCACCGGACGCAGGTTCATCCCGAGAATATTGCCAAACCACAGATAAGCAATTGAGGTCACCAGAATTAGCGGCGCGCCGGCGACGCAAAAAAGCACGAAGGAGGCGGTGAGTGGGTCACCTTGTCGGGTCATTTGCCAGATGCCTTGCATCACATTGGCATCAATGCGCACGCCTAATAAATAGATGTGCAGGAGTGGTTCTCCCCAGGCAAAGGGCATCAGCAGCAACATGGTGAAAGCCATTGCCGCCAGTCGCGTTAACGACCAGTCGCGTCCGTCACGAATTTTTGCCTGGCAGCGTGGGCAAAAGGCACTTTGGTGCGAACGCATTTTAGGCAAGCTAAATATCAGGTCACATTCAGGGCAGCGATGATAATGCGCACGAGGTAGTGCCTCACCGATGGACCTGATGGCTATTTTTTTAGTTGGCGTGATGCGTGGTGTCGTTAAGGCCATGTATCGCGAATCAAATTGTTGAAGTAATGTTATCTTAACTCATGACGGGAATGATCTTGAGCATTAACGCATTTAATGTTTATTTTAGTAGGCTGCAGTTTTAAGTAAGACAACTAAGTGATTATATAATGAACAAAATAGAGCTATACACGGATCTGAACCGTGATTTTCAGGCATTGATGGCAGGTGAAACCAGTTTTCTGGCAACGCTGGCGAATACCAGCGCATTGTTGTACGAGCGTCTTGCAGAAGTGAACTGGGCCGGTTTTTACCTGCTTGAGGACGATACGCTGGTGCTTGGTCCCTTCCAGGGCAAAATTGCCTGTGTGCGGATCCCGGTAGGGCGCGGTGTGTGCGGTACTGCAGTGGCGCAGAACCAGGTTCAGCGTATTGAGGACGTACATGCTTTTGATGGACACATCGCTTGTGACGCCGCCAGCAACGCTGAAATCGTTCTGCCAATCACCGTCGAAAATCAGATAATCGGCGTGCTGGATATCGATAGCACGGCGTTTGGCCGCTTCACTGAAGAGGACGAACAAGGTCTGCGTACGCTGGTGGCACAGCTTGAAACCGTGCTTGCAACGACGGATTACAAAAAATTCTTTGCGCACGTCGCAGGATAATCAACGGATAACGTAGCAATTACTGATGACGTCATTATAATGTCGCCTGTTCATGCCTGCGCTTGTTGGCTACGTCCGTTGTAATCAGGAAATTTCATGGAAAATCAACCTAAGTTGAATAGCAGTAAAGAAGTCATCGCGTTTCTGGCCGAACGCTTCCCGCAGTGTTTTAGTGCGGAAGGCGAAGCGCGCCCACTGAAAATTGGCATTTTTCAGGATCTGGTAGAGCGTGTTGAGGGCGAAATGAACCTCAGCAAGACTCAGCTCCGTTCTGCCTTACGTCTCTATACTTCAAGCTGGCGCTATCTGTATGGCGTTAAATTGGGCGCAACGCGTGTTGATCTCGACGGCAATCCTTGTGGTGAGCTGGATGAACAACATGTTGAACATGCTCGCAAACAGCTGGAAGAAGCTAAAGCCCGTGTTCAGGCGCAACGCGCAGAGCAACAGGCGAAAAAACGCGAAGCGGCCGCTGCTGCCGGTGAAAAAGAAGACGCACCGCGTCGCGAGCGTAAGCCGCGTCCTGCACCGCGTCGGAAAGAAGGTGCTGAGCGTAAACCTCGCGCTGAAAAACCAGCAGCAAAAGCACCGCGTGCTCCTCGCGAAGAACAGCATACCCCGGTATCTGATATTTCAGTACTGACGGTAGGGCAGTCTCTGAAGGTGAAAGCAGGAAATAATGCGATGGATGCCACCGTATTAGAAATCACCAAAGATGGCGTCCGTGTACAGCTGAATTCGGGTATGTCTTTGATTGTACGCGCAGAACACCTGGTGTTCTGAAACGGAGGCCAGGCCTGGCATGAACACTTTTTTTAGGCTTACTGCGTTAGCTGGTCTGCTTGCATTAGCAGGCCAGGCACTTGCTGTGGAAGACATCACGCGTGCCGATCAAATCCCCGTTTTAAAGGAAGAAACCCAGCATGCGACGGTAAGCGAACGTGTGACGTCGCGTTTTACGCGATCACACTATCGCCAGTTCGATCTGGATCAGGCGTTTTCGGCAAAAATTTTTGACCGCTATTTGAATTTGCTCGACTACAGCCACAACGTGCTGTTGGCGAGCGATATCGAACAGTATGCAAAAAAGAAAACGGTCCTCGGCGATGAACTGCGCACCGGCAAGCTGGATGTCTTTTACGATCTCTATAATCTGGCGCAAAAACGCCGATTTGAACGTTATCAGTACGCATTAAGCGTACTGGCACGTCCAATGGATTTCACCGGTACCGACACCTTTAACCTCGACCGAAGCAAAGCGCCGTGGCCGAAAACCGAAGCAGAGCTTAACGCGCTGTGGGATGGCAAGGTTAAATTTGACGAACTCAGTCTGAAGCTGACCGGTAAAACCGATGCGGAAATTCGTGAAACGCTGACGCGCCGCTACAAATTTGCGATTCGCCGTCTGGCGCAGACCAACAGCGAAGATGTGTTCTCACTGGCGATGACCGCGTTCGCCCGTGAAATCGACCCGCATACTAACTATCTCTCTCCTCGCAATACCGAGCAGTTCAATACTGAAATGAGCTTGTCTCTGGAAGGTATTGGCGCGGTTCTGCAAATGGATGATGACTACACCGTCATTAACTCCATGGTGGCAGGTGGTCCGGCAGCCAAGAGCAAGGCGATCAGCGTTGGCGATCGTATTGTCGGCGTCGGGCAGACGGGCAAGGGCATGGTCGATGTGATTGGCTGGCGTCTGGATGATGTTGTGGCGCTGATCAAAGGACCAAAAGGCAGCAAGGTACGCCTTGAAATTCTGCCAGCCGGTAAAGGTACCAAGACGCGCACCGTGACGCTAACGCGTGAACGTATTCGTCTTGAAGACCGCGCCGTGAAAATGTCCGTGAAAACCGTTGGCAAAGAAAAAGTTGGCGTACTGGATATTCCTGGCTTCTATGTAGGCCTGACTGATGATGTCAAAGTCCAGTTGCAGAAACTGGAAAAACAAAATGTCAGCAGTATTATCATCGATCTGCGTACCAACGGTGGTGGAGCACTGACTGAAGCGGTTTCGCTTTCCGGTCTGTTCATTCCTTCCGGCCCGGTGGTTCAGGTTCGTGACAATAACGGTAAAGTGCGTGAAGACAGCGATACCGACGGCGTTGTGTACTACAAAGGCCCACTGGTGGTATTGGTCGATCGCTTCAGCGCCTCAGCATCAGAGATTTTCGCTGCGGCAATGCAGGATTATGGCCGTGCGCTGATCGTTGGTGAACCAACCTTCGGCAAAGGCACCGTCCAGCAGTATCGCTCCCTGAACCGTATTTACGATCAGATGCTGCGTCCGGAATGGCCAGCGCTGGGTTCTGTTCAGTATACGATCCAGAAATTCTACCGCGTAAACGGTGGCAGCACGCAGCGTAAGGGCGTTACGCCAGATATCATCATGCCGACAGGTAATGAAGAAACTGAAACCGGCGAGAAGTTTGAAGATAACGCGCTGCCGTGGGACAGCATTGATGCTGCGACCTACACCAAGTCAGATAATCTGACGCCGTTTGGACCTGAATTGCTGAAAGAGCACAGTGCACGTATTGCGAACGATCCCGAGTTCCAGTACATCATGAAGGACATTGCGCGTTTCAATGCGATGAAAGATAAGCGCAACATCGCTTCTCTGAATTACGCTCAGCGTGAAAAAGAGAATAACGAAGATGACGCAATGCGTCTGGCGCGCATTAACGATCGATTTAAGCGTGAAGGCAAACCGCCGCTGAAGAAACTGGACGATCTACCGAAGGATTACCAGGAGCCAGATCCATACCTGGATGAAACGGTAAAAATCGCGCTCGATCTGGCGCATCTTGAAAAAGAAAAGCCAGCGGAACAGCCCGCGACCAGTCAATAACCTCAAACAGGCACAAGAAATTGTGCCTGTTTTTTTAACAAGTGCATGAAGACGTCAGTCTGATACGATAAAATGTAAAGTTGTGTCTTTCTGGTGACTTAGCACCTATGGATGCTTGAAAATAGCTATAAGACCCATACGATATGGGTTATCGCATAGTGCGTTTTGTTAAATTGAGGTTAAAAGAAAATTATGATGCGAATCGCGCTCTTCCTGCTGACGAACCTGGCTGTGATGGTCGTTTTCGGGCTGGTATTGAGCCTGACAGGGATCCAGTCAAGCAGCGTTCAAGGCTTGTTGATCATGGCACTGCTGTTTGGTTTTGGTGGTTCCTTCATTTCGTTGCTGATGTCCAAATGGATGGCGTTAAAGTCCGTTGGCGGGGAAGTGATCGAACAGCCTCGCAATGAAAGAGAACGCTGGCTGATGAATACAGTCGCGAATCAGGCCCGCCAGGCCGGGATCGCTATGCCGCAGGTTGCAATCTACCATGCGCCAGATATTAACGCGTTTGCTACCGGCGCCCGCCGGGATGCCTCGCTGGTGGCTGTAAGTACTGGCCTGTTGCAAAACATGAGTCCGGATGAAGCCGAAGCGGTTATCGCGCATGAGATCAGCCACATTGCTAATGGCGATATGGTTACCATGACGTTAATTCAGGGTGTGGTGAACACCTTCGTTATCTTTATCTCGCGTATTCTGGCGCAGATTGCCGCTGGGTTTATGGGCGGCAACCGCGATGAGGGAGAAGGTAGCAACGGTAACCCGTTAATCTACTTTGCGGTAGCGACTGTACTGGAGCTGGTATTTGGTATTCTGGCGAGCATTATTACGATGTGGTTCTCACGCCATCGTGAATTCCATGCGGATGCCGGCTCAGCGAAACTGGTGGGCCGTGAAAAAATGATCGCCGCGCTACAGCGCCTGAAAACCAGCTATGAGCCGCAGGAAGCGACCAGCATGATGGCGTTCTGCATCAACGGTAAATCCAAATCGTTGAGTGAACTGTTTATGACTCACCCGCCGTTGGACAAACGTATTGAAGCGCTGCGCAGCGGTGAATACCTGAAATAATTGGTGGCAGACTAAAAATAAAAAGCGCGTCGACAGACGCGCTTTTTTTATGCCTGAACTCGCGGTTGTGTGATTCGTAAGCCACTCACGATTGCGGCCAGCGAAGCCAGAATACCCGCTGTTATCAGCGAGATATGTGTTCCGCTGTCGCCAAACTGATTTAGCATCAGCGCAACCATTGCGGCCCCGGTGCTCTGGCCTAGCAGGCGCGCCGTCCCGAGCATACCGCTCGCGCCTCCGCTACGATCACGCGGCGCGGAGGTGATGATGGTGTGATTATTCGGTGACTGGAACAAGCCAAAACCCGCACCGCACAGAATCATCGGCCAGATGATATTAAAATCGGAAGGTGATGCGGGTAGCAGCACCAGTGAAAATAGCCCACACGCCATCACTGCCATGCCCAACGCGCCCAGCAGACCCGCATGAACACGTTCAATCAAATATCCCGCCAGTGGGGCCATCACCATAGTTGCCAGCGGCCATGGTGTCAGCAGCAGGCCTGTTTCAACCTCGCTGCGCCCGAGAACCGTTTGCATGAAAAAGGGCAGGGAAACCATTGCCAGCATTTGTGCGCTGAATGAACAGATTGAGGTACAAATAGAGAGTGAAAACAGCGGAATGCGTAGCAGATCAACCGGCAATAACGGTACTGGCAATGCGAGTTGGCGGCGGATAAAGAAAAAACCTACCACGAGAAGCCCCGCAAGTTCAGCACCAATCAATTTTAGCGACTGTCCCTGTGCAAACCCGCTGAGTGCCGTGATTAACAAACCGAATGTTAAGGCGTTCATCACTGCGCTGGGCAGATCAAAGCGCGGTTTATTGCTACGTGAAGAATTGGGCGGCAGAAAACGCATGGCCAGAAGCAGGGCGATGATCCCCAGCGGGACGTTAATCAGAAATAGCCATTTCCACGAGGCTATAGAAAGAATAGCTGCCGCAATAGTCGGACCCGCTGCCGAGGAGACTGCCACAATAAAGGAGTTAATACCCATTCCGCGGCCAAGCTGGCGCTGAGGATAAATGAGTCGGATCAATGCCGTATTAACGCTCATCAGCGCCGCGCCGCCAAACCCCTGAGCCACGCGTGCTAACGTCAGCATATGCAGCGAGTCTGACAAGGCACAAAACAGCGACGCCAACAGAAACACAACCAGACCACACTTATAAATGCGTCGGTAGCCAAACATATCACCTAAAAAAGAGAGCGATAACAGCGAAACAACGATCGCAATTTGGTAGGCGTTCACAATCCAGATTGAGCTGGCGGGTGAGGCCTGAAGATCGGTGGCGATAGTGGGGAGGGCAACGTTCGCTATTGCGCCGTCGAGTACTGCCATAGAGATGCCAATAACAATGGTTAAAATTGCGCCATATCGCTGGGGCAATGGCAGACCATCGGTCTGAGTTTTTTCCATAGGAAGTCAATATTGTCGGAAATTATGATGAGAATAATAATTTTAGCATTGATATTCAGGCGTTAGGTCGCAGATTTGTAACTAAGTAAGCAAAGAGCGATTGCGAGGGCTGATACGTGAAATTATAATAAAAACCGGTTCTGATTTTTATAAAACACTCGAAAGGGGTGATAAATGGCAATCGCAGATCTGGATAAACAACCCGATTCTGTATCTTCCGTGCTAAAGGTTTTTGGCATTCTGCAGGCGCTGGGTGAAGAGCGCGAAATTGGTATTACCGAGTTGTCGCAACGCGTCATGATGTCAAAAAGCACCGTTTATCGCTTTTTGCAGACCATGAAAACGCTGGGTTATGTGGCACAAGAAGGGGAGTCTGAGAAATACTCACTGACCCTGAAATTATTCGAGCTGGGTGCTCGCGCGTTACAAAACGTCGATCTTATCCGTAGCGCTGATATTCAGATGCGCGAACTTTCTCGCCTGACCAAAGAGACAGTACACCTTGGCGCACTGGATGAAGACAGCATCGTCTACATCCATAAAATCGACTCCATGTACAATTTGCGCATGTATTCTCGCGTAGGTCGCCGTAATCCGCTGTACAGCACGGCTATCGGTAAAGTTCTGCTGGCATGGCGTGACCGCGATGAAGTGAAGCAGATTCTGGACGGTATTGAGTACAAACGCAGCACCGACCGTACTATTACCAATACTGATGAGCTGCTGGTACTGCTGGATAAAGTACGCGAGCAGGGCTACGGTGAAGATAACGAAGAACAGGAAGAAGGTCTGCGCTGCATCGGTGTACCGGTGTTTGACCGTTTCGGCGTGGTGATTGCGGGTCTGAGTATTTCATTCCCAACTCTGCGTTTCTCAGAAGAGCGTTTACACGAGTATGTGGCGATGCTGCATACGGCGGCGCGCAAGATTTCAGAACAAATGGGCTATAACGACTATCCGTTCTAATCTGACGTAATAGCGTCAACGTAAAAACCCCAGGTATTATTGTATCTGGGGTTTTTTATGAACAGTCATAAAGTTAGTTGTGCAAATAACGTAGCGAATGAATTGTTGCTACATTAACCGTTATCAATAATGACCGTACTTTTTCTTAACAAAGGACAATCCGACAGGCCAATGATACCGCTGTTTGTGTGGACGTATTGTGCGGTGCTGGTTCCGCGGGCGGTCAGATATTGGCATTGCAAGCCCAGACCCGCTGCATTCTCCTTACTTCCAATCAAAATTCCGTAGCCGCTCAGTAATAAACCGATCCAAACCAGAGCTAACAACACAATAGCGCGGATTATCAGACGCATTACAACCTCTTATCTTTTCTCGTTATTCTTAGATTAGCCTGTACACGGGATGAAACAAGTCAATCATTCCTAAAAAGATTGAATGCCGATACAGTTAACGCTGGGTTTAGGTAACGCATGATAATTTATAGACATAAGATGTAGATTCGAAGAGTGGAGCTGGAGTGAAAAAAATTCGCTGGGTAGTGCTGATTGTTGTCGTGCTGGTATGCATACTGATGTGGGCGCAAGTGTTCAACATCATGTGCGATCAGGATGTACAATTTTTCAGCGGTATTTGTGCCATTAATAAATTTATTCCCTGGTAAGCGCATTTTTGCCACAGTTGATTACCTTCTTGTGCGGCAGTGGTAAACTACGCTGTCTACATTGAGGTGGTGAAATGAACGAAGTTTTGAATTCTGGCGCGTTGGGTTTGGCGTCTTTGGCAGTATCGGTGGTGATTCTGGTTGTCGGGCTTGTACTGTGGTTTTTCGTCAATCGGGCAAGTTCGCGTACTAATGAGCAGATTGAGCTGCTTGAAGCATTGTTAGACCAGCAAAAAAGACAGAACGCGTTGCTCCGTCGCCTTTGCGAAGCTAACGAACCTGAAAAAGCGGCAGAGCCTGCTGCGGTCACAGCGAAGGATGAAGATGATGACATCATCCGCCTGGTAGCTGAGCGGTAAAAACGGTATGACAGGGTGAGGATCTATTGCTTTTGTTCTCAGATGTTTCATCCTGTCGCCAGCGTGCCAGATTATTTTCTTCTGCACATGTTGTGTAATTAGCAATCTGATACGCGCGTAAACTCAGTATCTTCAGATGCTCCAACCAATTAATATCTTATCCCCGGTCTGATATAAATATAATTTCCCATACGATAAAAATATGATTATGTCATTTTTGTGATAACGATCGTTTTATTAACAGCGAAACGTTTCTCTAACTTTTTTTGTGCATTGTCATCATTCTTTCATTATTTTGGTGCAAAAGCAGAAGGCGGATCTCATTTTTACGCTTGTGACATTTTATGCATTACTAAGCATAAAAAATGATATCCGGCACACCTGGTAACAGCTAATCTGGAACAACCGAAGCTATTGAGCTATGGTAGAAATGTCCCGGCTATGGTGCAAGCCTGGCGGGGGATAGGGCGAGCGGCGGGAATATAACACTACGCGGTGTGGCGCATAACTGTGCAGTTGCTGTTTGATGAGTGACGGGATTTGTGCGACCGATCGAGACACGTTTAAAAATGGCTTGCCATTATTAACGTTGTATGTGATAACACGTTTTGGGTTAAACGAGGTACAGTTCTGTTTATGTGTGGCATTTTCAGTAAAGAAGTCCTGAGTAAACACGTTGACGTTGAATACCGCTTCTCTGCCGAACCTTATATTAGTGCCTCAAGCAGTAATGTCTCAGTTTTATCTATGTTATGCCTGCGGGCGAAGAAAATACTCTAAGGAATTTTGCAAATGGCAAAGATTAAAGGTCAAGTTAAGTGGTTCAACGAGTCTAAAGGTTTTGGTTTCATTACTCCGGCTGATGGCAGCAAAGACGTGTTCGTACACTTCTCCGCTATCCAGGGTAACGGCTTCAAAACTCTGGCTGAAGGCCAGAACGTTGAGTTCGAAATTCAGGACGGCCAGAAAGGTCCGGCTGCTGTTAACGTAACAGCTATCTGATCGACACCACTGATTTGAAGCGCATATGCGCAACCATCTCAGATATAAAGCCTCGCCTATGCGGGGCTTTTTAATTCAGAATACGTCTAAATATTTCTAAATGCCCTTCCATTAGCGCTTTGTTGCAAAGGCGTGATGTTCGTAGCATAGTTTTCCCCGCTTTCTTACGACATTTCCCGTTAAATCAGACACCTGAAAAACTATCTTGCTGGAGACCAGGTGAAAAAGAAAAACGACGGCGACGCGCGCAATTTTACTCCCGTACGTTTTGCCCTACTTTGTGTGGCAATATTATTGAGTCTGGGATTGCTGCTGGGTCGGGTTGCGTGGCTGCAAATTGTCACGCCGACGAGTCTGGTGAAACAGGAAGACATGCGTTCGTTACGTGAGGTAACTATTGCCTCACCGCGCGGGATGATTACCGACAGAGAAGGGCGACCGCTGGCGGTAAGTGTTCCGGTTAACGCCGTATGGGCCGATCCTAAGACCATCATCAGCAAGGGAGGCGTGGGTTATAACGAACGCTGGCAGGCGCTGGCAAGGACTCTGCATCTGTCACTGAGTACGCTGGCGGAACGCGTTAACAGTAATCCTGGCGGACGTTTTATTTATCTGGCACGACAAATTTCCCCTCAGCAGGCTGAGTGGGTCGATGATCTTAATCTCCCGGGCATCAACCTGCGCGAGGAATCCCGCCGGTTCTATCCCGCAGGCCACGTAGCGGCAAATCTCATTGGTTTTACCAACATTGATGGACAAGGCATTGAAGGACTGGAAAAGAGCTTTAATAACCAGTTGATGGGTAAACCTGGCTCCCGTCTGGTACGTAAAGACAAATTTGGACATGTCATCGAGAATATCACCGAAGTTACGCCTGTTCCTGCGCACGAATTACAGCTCAGCATCGATGAACGTCTGCAGACGGTCACCGAAGATGCGTTGGACAATGCCGTTACGTGGAATAAAGCAGAATCAGGAGCCGCAGTGCTGGTCAACATTGCTACCGGTGAAATACTGTCCATGGCGAGCTTCCCTGACTTCAACCCCAATAATCGTGACGGCGCGGTACTGGATGATTTTCGTAACCGTGCAATTAGCGATACGTTTGAACCCGGTTCAACCGTTAAACCGCTGGTGATCATGACTGCACTCCAGCAGGGGATAGTACAACCCGACAGCGTGATTGATACCCATCCTTTTTATCTTGATGGACATCGTATTCGTGACGTCGGATTTTATCCGGAACTGTCGTTGACCGGAATTTTGCAGAAATCGAGCGATACCGGTGTGTCGCACCTTTCACTGGCTATGCCTGTTCAAAAATTGCTGGATACCTACAAGAGCTTTGGTTTTGGCGATCCAACCGGACTGGGATTAACCGGTGAAAGTAGCGGTTTAATGCCTCAACGCCGCTACTGGAGTGATTTGGATCGCGCGACCTTTGCATTTGGTTATGGATTAATGGTGACGCCGCTGCAGTTGGCGCACGTATACGCAACCATTGGTAGTTTTGGTATCTATCGGCCCCTTTCGATTACCCGTATTGACCCGCCGGTAATCGGTACCAGAGTGATGCCGGAAGCGCTGGTTCACCAGGTTGAACATATGATGGAAAGCGTCGCGCTACCCGGTGGTGGGGGAACTAAAGCCGCGGTCAGAGATTATCGCGTGGCGGTTAAGACCGGAACGGCAAAGAAAATTGGTGATGACGGTAAGTATGTCGATAAATACGTGGCTTATACGGCAGGCGTTGCGCCAGCGAGCGACCCGAAATTTGCGCTGGTGGTCGTCATCAATAATCCGCAAAACGGTGCTTATTATGGTGGGGCGGTCTCTGCGCCTGTCTTCAGCCAGATAATGGGTGATGTCCTGCGTCTGGAGAACGTTAAACCGGATGGCATGCCTGCCGACTCCGATCATCTGCTGGTGATGCACGGCAGCAACGTATCCTCGCCGTCGCTGTAAGTTATTTTCCCTGGGCGCAATTCGCGTTACACTTGCGCCCTTAAGTCACCTGCCGGAGTTGTCATGTCGTTTTCCTGTCCTCTTTGCCACCAGCCTCTTACTCAAGCGAATAACAGTTTTGTCTGCCCCGGGCGGCACCAGTTTGACGTGGCGAAAGAAGGGTATGTCAACTTACTGCCGGTTCAGCATAAGCGGTCGCGCGATCCGGGTGATAGCGCTGAAATGATGCAGGCGCGACGGGCATTTCTTGATGCTGGGCACTATCAACCGTTGCGTGATGCGATTGTGAATGTGCTGAAAGAGAAGTCGAATTCAGAAGATGCGGCGATCCTGGATATTGGCTGTGGGGAAGGGTATTACACCCATGCATTTGCCGACGCGCTGGCGGGCTGTACAACCTTTGGTCTTGACGTCTCCAAAGTGGCAATTAAAGCCGCAGCCAGACGCTATCCGCAGGTGACCTTTTGCGTTGCCTCCAGCCATCGCCTGCCATTCGCAGACGAGTCAATGGATGCCATCATCAGGATCTATGCGCCCTGTAAAGCGCAAGAGCTGGCTCGCGTGGTTAAACCGGGTGGATGGGTTATCACCGCCACGCCGGGACCGCGTCATTTAATGGAACTGAAAGGGCTGATTTATGATGAGGTGCGTTTGCATGCGCCCCATACTGAGCAACTGGACGGTTTTGTTCTGCAACAGAGTATTGCGCTGGGGTATCAGATGCAGCTTCAGGGCAGCGAGGCCGTTGCGTTACTGCAAATGACGCCGTTCGCCTGGCGGGCAAAGCCGGAGGTGTGGGAAACGTTAGCGGGGAAAACGACGTTTGACTGCCAGACCGACTTTAGTATTCATGTCTGGCAGCGTCTGAATTAGCCGTGGAAGTGTGCCCAGAGGATCTGGGCACCGATACCAATCAGCACCACCCCACCCAAAATTTCAGCTCGTTTGCCCAGCATTGGGCCAATGAAACGACCGATCATCATGCCGAGCGTGGACATAATCAATGTGGCGCAGCCGATAGCCAGCGCGGTGGCAATAATGTTGACCTGCAGGAAAGCCAGGCCCACCCCGACGGCCATTGCGTCGAGACTGGTGGCAATGGCGGTGGTGACCAGCAGCCAGAAACCGTGACGGCGCTGCGGCTCTTCCTCTTCATCACCGTTGTCGCGAAAACCTTCGATTATCATTCGCCCGCCTAAAAAGATCAGCAGAATGAAGGCGATCCAATGATTCCACTCCAGCACGAATTTGCTGGCCAGCATCCCCATGCCCCAGCCAATCAGCGGCGTAAGCGTTTCAACTGCGCCGAATATCAGACCGGTGCGCAATGCTTCAGAAAACTTGGGTTTATGCAGGGTGGCACCTTTGCCAATTGATGCAGCGAAAGCATCCATTGACATGCCGAAAGCGAGAAGAACGGTAGCGGTGAGATTCATAACAGCGTCCTGACCGGGGTATCCATAAAACACATCACTGCCCCCAGTAACCATGCATACAAGCCGGAATCACTGTAAATACAGCGCCATTCAAATATGCATTGCAGTTGATGTGCCTATGGTCTCGCCTGACTGAATCTGTAAATTCAGTCCGTACGCGCCACGTTTTTCAACGAGTATGTTGACACGTACATTTCCGGAGTCTGGAAATCGGCTACTCCCCAACGACGGGCGCAACCTTAACATATTTTGAGAATATAAAACAAGAAACGCAGAAATAATATTTGACTTCTAATTGAAAACGATTTTCATTTAGATTTATTTATAAATAAAACGTTAAAATAAATAACATTGTGGACAGTGAAATATAGCCTTGGCTATGTTTGTTTTTATGCGGATATATAAAAACATAGTTCAGGCTATATTTGTAACTTATTGATTTGAAATTAAAAGTTTATATATTCTCTCAAGATCGTCTATATTTCGTACGCGAATCAACAATCTTCGATGTTCTAATTGCATCACCAATACACCGTCTTCAGATAAATTCATCTCTTTAATGCGGTTATATTCAATCCAGACGTTGGCGAAGAAAAAGCCTTTCTGCTTGAAGATGATTTTTGGCGTACGGATCCAGAACAGATACAACCCCATCAATACCAGTGCACATAATAACCATGTGGTAAATTGTGCGCCGTGGCTGGTGATGTTGTTGTAGATAAGAATAGCCACCAGGCCAAGGAAGATAACGCTGTCGACTCTGCTGCGGGGAAGCAGGGCGACAGTAAGCAGAGTAGGGCCATTACGGCGGGGCATGATGAACTGATCGTAAATGGCATACGCCAGCAGCGAAAAGATAAATAGAACCAGCACCAGGTCCGTGATAGTCATGAATCCTCAACCCTCTAAATAGAAAAACCGGGGGCAAGCCCCCGGTGATGTACAACAGTCTTACAGGCCGAGCAGACCGACAGCGTAGCCCGCGATACCGATGACGAAGAAGCCAACGATGATCCACAGCGGGTTCACTTTCTTACGCAGCAGCCACATGCAGGCGAATGTCAGCAGCAGAGGAACCAGACCCGGCATCAGCTGGTCAAGGATAGTCTGCACGGTGGTCACACGCGTCTGACCATCCTGACCGGTGATAGTAGAAACCACCAGTGGGATGTTTACGTGCGTCCACTTGTTAACCAATGCCCCCATGACAAACAGGCCGAGGATTGACGCCCCCTCAGTCAGTTTCTGCAGGAAGCCGCCGCCCATATCTTTAACGATATCGACACCTTTACGGTAACCGTATGCCACACCGTAATAACGGGTTGCCAGACGAACCAGGTTAAACAGGATGAAGAACAGCAGTGGTCCCAGCAGGCTGCCGCTCATGGCGATACCTGCGCCGAGTGCGGCGAATACCGGACGAACGGTACCCCAGAAGATCGGGTCGCCGACGCCTGCCAGCGGACCCATCAGACCAACTTTGATACCGTTAATGGCACCATCGTCAATCTCTGCGCCGTTTGCACGTTGTTCTTCCATCGCCAGCGTAACGCCCAGTACTGGAGCTGCTACGTACGGATGGGTGTTAAAGAATTCCAGGTGACGCTTAATCGCTTGCTTACGTGCGTCGTTGTTTTCCGGGTACAAGCGGCGGATGGCCGGTACCATGGAGAAACAGAAACCCAGCGCCTGCATACGTTCGAAGTTCCATGAACCCTGAAACAGGTTAGAACGAATGAACACGCCACGAATGTCACTCGGAGTGAGTTTTTTCTCGGTGGTAGTTTTAGTCATATCAACCATTTCGCTCACCTGCTAGTCCAGTTCGTTATCGAGATCGTTATTGCCAGCCGCCGCAGCAGGTGCACCGGCTACGCGGTTATATTTCGGGCTCAGCTGAATGTAGAGGATGGCCATGACTGCGCCAATCACACCCAGAGCAACCAGGTTGAAGTTAGTAAATGCCGCGGTGACGAAGCCGAGGTAGAAGAATGGCATCAGATAGCCTGCGCGCATCATGTTGATGACCATCGCATAACCAACCACTACGATCATACCACCTGCGATGTTCAGACCGCCGGTCACGACTTCCGGAATGGCGTTAAGCATGCTCTGAACTTCACTGGTACCAACAGAGATCGCTACGATTACCGCCGGGATAGCGATACGCATAGCCTGCAGGAACAGAGAGGATACGTGCAGCCAGGAGAGCGCCGTCAGGTTACCGTTTTCGGCCGCCTTATCCGCTGCGTGCTGGAATGCTACGGTGATAGTACGAACGATAATGGTCAGTACCTGGCCTGCTGCTGCCAGTGGGATAGCCAGCGCGATACCGGCACCAATGCTTTGGTGACCCGCGATAACCAGAACGGTAGAGATAATTGAGGCCAATGCGGCATCTGGTGCAACCGCAGCACCGATGTTCATCCAGCCCAGGGCGATCATTTCCAGGGTACCACCGATGATAATACCGGTTTTCATATCCCCGAGAACGGCGCCAATCAGCGTACAGGCCACCAACGGACGGTGGAACTGAAATTCATCGAGTACCGACTCCATACCCGCGATACATGCGACGATGAACACCAGCACAATCTGAAGAGTGGTAATCTCCATTGTACTTCTCCTATTGCTATACAGACTTAAGTGTGAAAACTAAGTAAATGCCAGGGAATTATTTCACCTTGGCAATCAAATCCATCATTTTCAGTTTCTGATCGGTAGAAACCTTACGGGCCTCGAGCTCAATACCGCGTTCGTTGAGCTTCTTGAAGGCTTCGATGTCTTTATCATCGACAGAAATTGCGTTGTTTACCTGCGTTTTACCCTGACGGAAAGCCATACCGCCAATGTTTACGGAGGTAATTTTCACACCACCTTCAACGATACGTTCTACGTCGGTTGGGTTGGTGAACAACAGCATCACACGCTCACCTGCATATTTAGGGTTGTTGTAGACGCGGATCATTTTCGCGACATCAACCACATGCGCCGTCACACCCGGAGGTGCTACCTGAGTCAGCAGCGTTTTACGCACGGTATCGGCGGCAACTTCATCACTGACGACGATAATGCGTGTTACGTTGGTTTCTTTGGTCCAGCGAGTTGCCACCTGACCATGGATTAAGCGGTCATCAATACGCGCCAGGCCGATCTGCATATAATCGTTCGGACCCATCGGTTTCGCGGGGGCTGCTGCCTTAGGTGCTGCGACGGGGGCAGGAGCGGCTTTTTCCACCGGTTTCGCTTTCAGCGCTTTCACGCCTTCGCTACCGGTTTCAACGGCCAGTGCCACTAATTCATCGAAGCTCGGGTTGTCATCACGCGCCATGAAGGTTTCAACCAGCATGGGAATGTTCACACCGGCGATAACTTCGTAATGCTCTTTATCGACGACAATGCGGCTCGCAGCGTTAAACGGGCTGCCTCCCCATGTGTCAACGAGAAACAGCACGCCTTTACTGGTATCTAGTTTTGCTAACTGAGCGTTGTACTTTTCGATCAGCGTTTCGGCATTTTCGCCTGGAACGAAATCGATCCAGCCGACGTTTTCCTGCTCGCCTAACAACATTTCTGCCGTTTTAAGTAACTGCTCTGCAGCCCAACCATGTGTGCCTATTACAATAGCAATGGTCACTTGCTACCTCCTTTATTATCGTTAACACATCAACGTGAAGATGTATTTGAATCGTCGTCCGCAATCGAATCGATTCAGATAAGGGTTACAAAGAAAAACCTATGATTTTCGTGAATTATTTTAGATATCGAAAAAAATATTTTATGTGATGAAGATCCGTAATTTAACTTCCGATATAAAGAAATTTCGAAGGGTAAAATATCTCCGAAACAACTTATTGCAAAGGAAGGTAAATCTTTGCTAAAAACCAGTTGTCTCTGGTATGTTTAGCATCTGTTTAATTACTCAGGAGTATAGGGCAGTAGCCCACCATATGGATCGTCACCGACGTCATTTCACCTTCAGGCCGTATCAAGCCTGTCAGATTGGCACTTTTTGCCACAAATTTTCTCTGCATATCGCTTTAACGCCTGAGATCCTCAGCGCGCAGTTTGGTCATTCCCTAAGCAGGAGCTTGTCATGGAATTATTAATGGACCCGCAGATTTGGGTGGGTTTGCTCACGCTTGTCGTTCTCGAAATTGTTCTGGGTATTGATAACCTGGTCTTCATTGCGATCCTGGCTGATAAGCTGCCGCCGAAACAGCGAGATAAAGCGCGTTTAATCGGTTTGTCACTGGCACTGATTATGCGTCTGGGCTTGTTGTCTGTGATTTCGTGGATGGTGACGCTGACAAAGCCGCTGTTCACAGTAATGGACTATGCGTTCTCGGGGCGCGATCTGATTATGCTGCTGGGGGGTATCTTCCTCTTGTTCAAGGCTACGACAGAGCTGCATGAGCGGCTGGAAAACCGTGAACATGATACCGGGCAGACGAAAGGGTATGCGAGCTTTTGGGTTGTCGTAACGCAGATTGTCATCCTCGATGCGGTGTTCTCGCTGGATGCCGTGATTACGGCGGTCGGTATGGTCAACCATCTGCCAGTGATGATGGCGGCAGTAGTGATTGCCATGGCCGTGATGCTGTTGGCTTCTAAGCCGCTGACACGTTTTGTGAACCAACACCCGACGGTGGTGGTGCTGTGTCTGAGCTTCCTGTTGATGATTGGTCTGAGCCTGGTTGCCGAAGGGTTTGGCTTCCATATTCCGAAAGGCTATCTGTATGCGGCGATTGGTTTCTCGATCATCATCGAGCTGTTTAACCAGATTGCCCGTCGTAACTTTATTCGTCACCAGTCAACGCTGCCATTGCGTGCGCGTACTGCCGATGCAATCCTGCGTCTGATGGGCGGTAAACGTCAGGCCAGCACGCAGATGGAATCTGACAATCCGGTGCCGGTTCCCGTCCCGGAAGGCGCATTTGTAGAAGAAGAACGCTATATGATTAACGGCGTCCTCTCTCTGGCGTCGCGTTCATTACGCGGCATTATGACGCCTCGTGGCGAAATCAGCTGGGTTGATGCCGACCTGAGCGTGGCGGAAATTCGTGAGCAGTTGCTTTCGTCACCTCATAGCCTGTTCCCGGTATGCCGTGGCGAGCTGGACGAAATCATCGGTATTGTGCGTGCTAAAGAGCTGCTGGTGGCGCTGGAAGACGGTGTGGATGTGGCGGCGATTGCCTCTGCCTCTCCGGCTATTGTTGTTCCGGAAACGCTGGACCCGATCAATCTGTTAGGCGTTCTGCGTCGTGCCCGCGGTAGCTTCGTTATCGTCACTAACGAGTTTGGCGTAGTACAGGGTCTGGTCACGCCGCTGGACGTATTAGAAGCCATCGCCGGTGAATTCCCGGATGCCGATGAAACGCCTGAAATTATAGCTGATGCAGGCGGTTGGTTGGTTAAAGGCGGTACCGATCTGCATGCGTTGCAACAGGCGCTGGACGTGGATACGTTAGTGAATGAAGACGAAGACATCGCCACGGTGGCAGGTTTAGTCATTGCGGCTAACGGCCATATTCCACGCGTGGGTGATGTTATCGAGGTTGCACCGCTGAGCATTACGATTGTCGAAGCGAATGACTATCGTGTGGATTTAGTTCGTATTGTTAAAGAACAACCCGCTCACGACGAACACGAGTAACCGGGTTTAGCGAAACGGCATGACGGGCATACTGTGTCGCCCGTTATGTCGGGTGGGCGGCGGCGTGCTGCCCGCCAGCCATTTTGGAAAATCGCGCAGCGGCATTGGTTTGGCATACAGAAAACCTTGCAATAAATGTACGCCGTGTCGGCGCAAATGCTGAGCCTGCGCCTGTGTTTCAACGCCTTCCGCCACCAGCTCTATATTCAATTTTTTCCCCAAAGCGATAATGATGTCTGTGACGGTTGAGTTCACGGCGTCTGTTCCTATTGCTGAAGTAAATGATTTATCGATCTTCAACACATCCGGGCGGAGTTTTTCCAGCCAGGAGAGCGAGCTATTGCCGGTACCGAAATCATCAATCGCCAGTTTTACGCCAAGCCGATTTAATTCGCGTACGACCCGATAATCCACATCCAGTAACGCATCGCGTTCGGTCAATTCGATAACCAACTGCTGGATTGGGTGCTGGCTGAACCAGTACTGATTAAGATCTTTTAGTAGCGTGCCGTTACGAAAATGGCTGGCGGCGACATTAATCCCAATATGAAACTGGCTGCTCATCGGGAAAACGTGTCGTTGCTGAATGGTTTCTGCGATGACATGACGGGTAAGCGGCACAATCAGGTTGTGCTCCTCAGCGATGGGAATAAACACTTCCGGAGAGATCCAACCCTGGCGTGGGTTATTCCAGCGTAAAAGGATTTCCACGCCCATGCATTGCTGGGTTTGCGCATTAAGCAGCGGCTGGCAAAACAGCTCGAATTCCCGAGCCGCAAGGGCCAGATTAATCTCCCATGAGAAGCTCATTCTGCTGGCGGTCGCCAGCCATGCCAGGTAACCCACTAGTAAACTCAGGATCACTGCCAGCGGCAGCTGTGTTGGCAGGTGTTTTACCGCCAACTCACTGGGACCTGGGCCGGTGACGCTAATGGTAAACGGGAAATGTTGAGATGAAAACTGGTAGCGTTTTTCATCATTTAGCTTAGGCAGAGTATCGACAACACCTTGATCATACAGTAGATGCCGATTACCAACGGTTAAGCTGGCATCGGTGATCTGCGGTGGCTGGGGTTCAAGCAACATAGACGACAATAAATCAATATTGACGATTTCCAGCACGCCATCTTCACCATCGGCAGAGGACGGGTACCACTGCGTCAGAATCGGGCTGCCTTTTATCAGCGAATGGTCGGTAGACAGCAGCAGCAGTGGCTCCCGGCTGGGTAATTCAGGCTCTAGTTGACGAATAGGCACATTGCGGTAACCAAAAATGCTGGAGCAATAAAGGATCCCACTTTGTATCAGGCTGATAGAACGCACCGTTTGCAACCTGGCGGCATGTTTGCTTAATGGTAAACGTGCCACTGAGCAGGGGAGGCCAATTAACGGCAGCAATACATCACGTCCGGTCTGCAAGGGTAAAAGCACATCATCCAGTTCTTCTACAGCATGGTTGGCAAAGGTGACGATATTTCGGTGATTTAAATTACGCTCCGAAATAAATCGGACAGTTAATGTGAGGATGAGCGTCAGTAGTGCACATACTGTGCAGACGATTAAGCGATTCCGGCGATAATTTTTGATGATCCGTTGTGCTGTTTGCATGCGGGCCGCCCGATAAGCCGTTGGTCACAGAAGCCAACAGCAACAGAGCAAGTGTAGTGGGGAAAATTACAGTAGACGAGGGAGAGGGGGCAAATTCGCCCATCCGTCGCAGATGGGCGAAAATTAAGTATTAGTCACATTGAACTTTGATTGCCAGGCCACCGCGTGACGTTTCGCGGTATTTGGCGTTCATGTCTTTACCTGTTTCGTACATGGTCTCAATGACTTTATCCAGCGAGACGCGCGGCGCGCTGGTACGGCGCATTGCCATACGCGCAGCGTTGATCGCCTTTACTGAAGCAATGGCGTTACGCTCAATGCACGGAACCTGTACCTGACCGGCAACCGGATCGCAGGTTAAGCCGAGGTTATGTTCCATGCCGATTTCGGCAGCAATACACACCTGCTCTGGGCTCGCGCCTAACAGTTCAGCCAGACCAGCGGCAGCCATGGAGCAGGCTACGCCCACTTCACCCTGACAACCGACTTCTGCACCAGAAATTGAGGCGTTCATTTTATACAACGCGCCAATCGCACCGGCCGCCAGGAAATAGCGGGTATAGATATCCGGGCTGACGGACTCAATGAAATGATCGTAATAGGCCAGTACCGCAGGCACGATACCGCAGGCTCCGTTGGTTGGCGCTGTCACTACGCGACCGCCCGCGGCGTTTTCTTCGTTAACGGCCAGTGCGAACATGTTCACCCAGTCGATCACGTTCATCGGATCATTGGACAGCTTATCGCTGGAAACCAACATGCGACGCAGAGCTGAAGCACGACGAGGAACGCGCAGCGGACCCGGCAGCACGCCTTCGGTGTTCATGCCACGATCGATACAGGCCTGCATGGTTTGCCAGACGTGGCCAAAGTACTCTTCAATCTCTTTTTTACTGTGCAGAGCAAGTTCGTTCTGCATCGCCATACCAGAGAGAGACAGGCCGGTGGTATTGCAGTATTCCAGCATTTCAGTGGCGGATTTGAACGGATAAGGCACGCTGACCTCGCCCACGGCATCCTGACCAAAATGTTCTTCATCAACGATGAATCCACCGCCGATTGAGTAGTAGGTTTTGCTATAAATGACGGTTTCGCCATTGTACGCATGGATCTGCATTCCGTTCTCATGCAGCGGCAGGTTGCCGTTGTGAAAACGCATCCCGTCATTCTGCGGGAAATCCACTTCGTGCTGACCCTGCGCAAGCAGCAGGCGTCCACGCGTTTCTACGTCGCGGATAAATCCGGGGATGCTATCAATATCCACGGTAGCAGGCTCATTGCCCGCCAGACCCATAATAATGGCGATATCGGTGTGGTGACCTTTACCCGTGAGCGACAGTGAACCATACACGTCGACGGCGACACGAGTAACGCTGTCCAGTAATCCTTTTTCGACCAGGTCATCGACGAACTGTTTACCCGCCTTCATAGGCCCTACGGTATGGGAAGATGAGGGACCAATCCCCACCTTAAACATGTCGAATAGACTAATCACGATAATACTCCTACAGGGCGACTGGGCTTTCCAGTAACGATGTTATAACTGCGCATAGTGTAAGAGGGAACGCGGCGATCGGCTTAACTATTCACATGAATTAAACTAATAGATAACCGCGGTTTTACTAATGTTGTGACCTGAGTTTCAAGTTGTCTATGGTGCGCGTAAAGATAAGTATAGTCAGGGCTTGACGCCAATTTGCAGCGCCAGCTCACGAATTATTCCGGCAGTCATTCCCCAGACGAAATATTGCTCATACCAGGAAAGCCATACGCGATGTGAATCGCCGCGGCGGTAGATATCCAACGGGTGGTAACGACCTAAATGCAGGGCCTGGGCCAGCGGCATTTCGAACACTGCTGAAACTTCATCTTCACTGGCGCGGTACGGCAGATTAGGCGGGATAATACCTACCACTGGGGTGACCTGAAAACCGGTCACGCTGTCGACAGGCGGCAGAACGCCAATCACTTCGACGCATGAAGGTGGGATCGCCACCTCCTCCTGCGCTTCGCGAAGGGCGGCGGCAATTAACGAGGCATCACTGCTATCCACCGCCCCACCGGGGAAGGCGACCTGTCCGGCGTGCTTGCGCAGATGAACGGAACGCTGGGTTAACAGCAATCCCGGCTGTGGACGACGCACGACGGGGATCAGTACGGCGGCCTGGCGCTGGTTTAACGCGGCATGATTGACCTGCGGGCGCAGGAGTTGAAAGCGCGATAAAAAATCATCAAGCGTCAGGCTGCTGTATTCCACGTCTCAGTTCTCCAGTTGGTGCAAAATACGATTCACTTTATCAAATGTTTCCTGATATTCAGCGTCTTCCTGACTGTCCGCCACTATGCCGCCGCCAGCGGAACAATAAATTTTTCCGTTTGTGGCCGTCAGCGTGCGAATGGTGATGCTGGTATCCATATTGCCGCAAAAACTCAGATAGCCAATGCTGCCACACCAGGCATTACGTCTTTGTGGCTCCAGTTCGTCAATAATTTCCATCGCCCGCACTTTCGGCGCACCGGTAATAGAGCCGCCAGGGAAGGCGGCGCGCAGCAGATCGGTGGCGTGCAATGACGCTGGCAATTGCGCGGTAATGGTGCTGACCAAATGATGGACGGCAGGGAACGGTTCGACGACAAACAGCTCCGGTACCTGTACCGAACCCGGTACGGCAACGCGGCCAATATCATTACGCATCAAATCGACGATCATCAGGTTCTCCGCACGATCCTTCGGCGAATTCGCCAGCCGCCGGGCCTGCTCACGATCGGCATCATCATCTTCAAGCCTTGGCAACGTGCCTTTAATAGGACGCGTCTGGATGTGCTGGTTCTCCAGAAGAATAAAACGTTCCGGCGAAAGGCTGAGGATAACGCCTTCCTCAAGACGAATAAACGCGCTGAACGGGGCGCGGTTAGCGTGATTGAGTTTGACAAATGCCTGCCACTCATCGCCCTGGTAATGCGCCTGGAAACGCTGGGCAAGATTGACCTGGTAACAGTCGCCACTGTGCAGATAACCCTGCACCTGGCGGAATTTTTCGCCGTACTGGGTGCGGCTCATATTGGACTGCCACGCCGAGGTTAATGTAAACGGCTCACGCGTTGGCGGTTGTTGCGCGTCGAGCCATTTCAGACGAGCCTCGACATCGGTATGGCTGAGCAGGGATACGGTCTGCAACTGGTGATCGACAATCAGCGCCCAGTCGTAAATACCAACGGCCATATCCGGTAGCGTAATATCGTGCTCTGCAATAGTGGGCAGAGATTCAAAGCGTCGGCCCAGGTCGTAGCCAAACAGGCCTAACGCGCCGCCCTGAAACGGCAGATCGGGGTGATACTCGGGGTGAATTTTGTGTGCAGCTAGCGCGGAATGTAATACCGTCATCGGATCATCAAGCGTGCGCGTGGTTGCGTGCCCGTCCTGCACTACGGTCTCTGTAGCTCGCGTAACCAGCGTGGTGACGGGATCCGCCACCAGAATATCAAAGCGGTTATGCGGATGGTCGGCTTGACCCGAATGCAGCAGCATCGCCCAGGGTAGATGGCTTAAGGTCGAAAAATAGCGTTCAGCGGTGTCCTGACGCCAGGGTAATGTGATTACTGCGGGAGATAACGTCTTCATCAGTCCTGACTCGTTGCTACTCTACTGGCTAACTGCCCGGTAGCATGAAATAATTAGCGCAGACAATTTAGCAGGAGTTAACAATGTTTGCAGGTTTACCTTCACTCAGTCATGAGCAGCAGCAAAAAGCGGTAGAGCGTATTCAGGAACTGATGTCGCAGGGGATGAGCAGCGGACAAGCTATTGCTCTTGTTGCTGAAGAGTTACGCGCCAGTCATACCGGCGAGCGGATCGTGGCGCGTTTTGAAGATGAAGACGAATAACGCCGCTTAAACTGCAGCGATAATCTTAATCTCAACTTTGTATTTGGGGTTCATCAACCCGGCCTGAACGGTACAACGTACCGGCGCGTGGCCAGCAACGACCCACGCGTCCCAGGCTTTGTTCATGGCGGCAAAATCGTTTTTGTCTGCCAAAAACAGGGTGGCATCAAGAATACGTGACTTGTTGCTGCCTTGTTTTTCCAGCACCGCATCAATTTGCGCCAGCGTATTTGCCGTTTGCTCAAAAGCGTCTGCATCCAGATTTTCCGGCACGCCGGTGTAATACAGCGTGTTGTTGTGGATAACTACGTCGGACCAACGCGCTTCGGCATCAATACGCACAATCGTCATAAATCATTCCTCATTTACGTTTTTTCATAATAGCTTTGGGTTGCGCCAAGACTGCCATAATGTTGTGCCCACGTCACCTCTTCAACTGGCGAAAGACCCGCTGGCCTGACATAATCCCTGTTCAAATGAACAGGGGGCAGTGTGACGGACGATTTTGCAGCAGACGGTCAGTTAGCTAAAGCGATACCGGGTTTTAAACCGCGTGAACCACAGCGGCAGATGGCTTTCGCGGTCAGTCATGCTATCGAAAAATCACAACCGCTTGTGGTAGAAGCCGGAACCGGAACGGGTAAAACCTACGCTTATCTTGCCCCTGCACTACGCGCCGGAAAGAAGGTCATTGTCTCCACGGGCTCGAAGGCGTTGCAGGATCAGCTTTACAGCCGCGATCTTCCGACCGTGGCGAAAGCGCTGGAATTCACCGGTAAACTGGCACTGCTGAAAGGGCGTTCAAACTATCTGTGCCTTGAGCGTCTTGAACAACAGGCACTGGCAGGCGGCGACCTGCCGGTCCAAACCTTAAGCGACGTCATCCTTCTGCGCTCATGGTCAAATCAAACCCTTGATGGCGACATCAGCACCTGCGTCAGCGTGGCGGAAGACTCTCAGGCCTGGCCGCTGGTGACCAGCACTAATGACAACTGTCTGGGCAGCGACTGCCCGCTGTATAAAGAGTGTTTTGTCGTTAAAGCGCGTAAAAAAGCGATGGATGCGGATGTTGTCGTGGTTAACCATCATCTGTTTCTCGCCGATATGGTGGTAAAAGAGAGCGGGTTTGGCGAACTGATCCCGGAAGCTGATGTGATGATCTTCGATGAAGCGCATCAGTTACCGGATATCGCCAGCCAGTACTTTGGTCAATCGCTCTCCAGTCGCCAGCTGTTAGACCTGGCGAAAGACATCACCATTGCCTATCGCACCGAGCTGAAAGACACTCAGCAGTTGCAAAAGTGCGCCGATCGTCTTGCGCAAAGTGCTCAGGACTTCCGCTTACAGCTTGGTGAGCCGGGCTATCGCGGAAATCTGCGGGAACTGCTGGCCGACCAGCGCGTACAGCGCGCGTTTTTGCTGCTCGATGACACGCTGGAGCTGTGTTATGACGTGGCAAAGCTGTCTCTTGGTCGTTCGGCGTTGCTGGATGCCGCGTTTGAGCGCGCCACGCTTTATCGTGCGCGTCTGAAGCGCCTGAAAGAGATCAACCAGCCAGGCTTCAGCTACTGGTATGAATGCACCTCCCGCCATTTCACCCTCGCGCTGACGCCGCTTACGGTGGCGGATAAATTCAAAGAAGTGATGGAACAAAAGCCGGGCTGCTGGATTTTTACTTCCGCGACGCTGTCGGTAAACGACGATCTTCATCATTTCACCGCGCGACTGGGTATTGAAGATGCCGAGTCTATGCTGCTGCCGAGCCCTTTTGATTACACGCGCCAGGCGCTGCTGTGCGTGCCGCGTAATCTTCCGCAAACCAACCAGCCGGGGGCTGCGCGCCAGTTAGCATCTATGCTGCGACCTATTATCGAAGCGAACAACGGTCGCTGCTTTATGCTGTGTACTTCGCACGCGATGATGCGCGATCTGGCAGAACAATTCCGCGCCACCATGACGCTTCCCGTACTGCTGCAGGGCGAAACCAGCAAAGGACAACTGCTACAGCAGTTTGTCAACGCAGGTAATGCGCTATTGGTTGCCACCAGCAGCTTCTGGGAAGGCGTGGACGTGCGCGGCGATACGCTGTCGCTGGTGATAATCGATAAACTGCCGTTTACCTCGCCGGACGATCCGCTATTAAAAGCCCGAATGGAGGATTGTCGACTGCGCGGCGGCGATCCGTTTGAAGACGTCCAGTTGCCGGATGCGGTAATCACCCTGAAGCAGGGGGTAGGGCGTCTGATACGTGATGCTGACGATCGCGGCGTGCTGGTGATTTGCGACAATCGTCTGGTTATGCGGCCATACGGCGCCACTTTCCTGGCGAGTCTTCCACCTGCGCCGCGGACGCGTGACATTGCTCGCGCGGTTCGCTTTCTTGCCATACCAACGACTGAGTAATTTGTTACGGAGTGTGGTAAGATGCGCGCCAAATTTATTGATCTGATCACAAACACCCATGCGAATTCTGGCTATCGATACCGCCACAGAGGCGTGCTCTGTTGCCCTGTGGAATGACGGTACTATCAAGGCTCACTTTGAGCTTTGCCCACGAGAACATACCCAACGAATTTTACCGATGGTTCAGGAAATCCTGGCCGCTGGCGATCTCACGTTAACCGATATCGACGCCCTGGCGTTTGGCCGCGGTCCCGGTAGTTTCACCGGCGTGCGTATCGGTATTGGCATTGCTCAGGGGCTGGCGTTAGGCGCAAACCTACCGATGATCGGCGTCTCCACCCTGGCGACCATGGCGCAGGGCGCCTGGCGTAAGTCGGGCGCGACTCGCGTACTGGCGGCGATTGACGCGCGAATGGGCGAAGTCTACTGGGCCGAATACCAGCGTGATGACAACGGTAACTGGCACGGTGAAGAAACCGAAGCGGTGTTGACCCCCGAGCAGGTGCATGCGCGTTTACTGCAGCTGTCTGGCGAGTGGGTAACTGTCGGGACGGGGTGGCCGGCCTGGCCTGAGCTTGGTAAAGACAGCGGTCTGACGCTTAGCGATGGTGACGTGCTGCTTCCTGCGGCTGAAGATATGCTGCCAGTCGCCACGCAAATGCTGGCAGCGGGTAAGACCGTAGCGGTCGAACACGCTGAACCGGTTTATTTACGTAACACCGTGGCGTGGAAGAAACTTCCCGGTAAAGAATGAATCTTAGTAGTACATCCCCCGGTTAATTTTCATCGACGTCAGTGCACAGCATTGTGAACAGGCCGGGGCAGAAGCTAAGAAAAGGGAGTCGCAATATGGCGGTGCAAAAGCAGTTATTGAAAGGTGTGTTGGCGGGGGCCTTAGCGTTAATGCTTAGTGGCTGCGTCACCATCCCGGATGCAATTAAAGGTTCGAGCCCGATGCCGCAGCAGGATCTGGTGCGGGTGATGAATGCGCCGCAGCTGTATGTCGGGCAGGAAGCGCGTTTCGGTGGCAAAGTGGTGGATATTCAGAACCAGCAGGGAAAATCCCGTCTGGAAATTGCCACCGTTCCGCTCGATAGTGGTGCACGTCCTGTGCTGGGTGAAGCCTCTCGTGGGCGGATTTATGCTGATGTGAATGGCTTCCTCGACCCGGTGGACTTTCGCGGGCAACTGGTCACCGTCGTCGGTCCGATTAGCGGTACAGTGGACGGAAAAATCGGTAATACGCCGTATAAATTCATGCTGATGCAGGTAACCGGTTATAAACGCTGGCATATTACTCAGCAGATTGTCATGCCGCCTCAGCCTATCGACCCCTGGTTCTACGGTGCGCGTGGCTGGCCCTACGGTGGCTACGGCGGATGGGGCTGGTACAATCCCGGTCCGGCACAGGTTCAGACCATAGTAACAGAGTAACTCTTTGTTTTATTGGTAAAAGAAACAGCGGCTCGTCCGCTGTTTCTGCATTAACGTGGATATAAGAAAAATAAATAGTGACGTGCTTCGCAACCTTGTCGTTGTGTAATAAACAAACTGGTACGCTGAGTTAATATTATGTTAACAATTTGTTTATTATCTGGGGTTGTGATGACGACGAATACGCATTTTAGAGGTGATGTATTGAAAAAGGTTTGGCTTAACCGTTATCCCGCTGGTGTTCCTGCGGAGATCAATCCTGACCGTTATCAATCCCTGGTGGAACTCTTTGAACACTCAGTAAGACGGTATGCCGATCAGCCCGCGTTTGTAAACATGGGGGAGGTGATGACCTTCCGTAAGCTTGAAGAGCGTAGCCGTGCGTTTGCAGCTTATTTGCAACAGGGGCTCGGGCTGAAAAAGGGCGATCGCGTCGCGCTGATGATGCCGAATCTGCTGCAATATCCGGTCGCACTGTTTGGGATTTTACGTGCCGGCATGATCGTCGTGAACGTGAACCCGCTGTATACGCCTCGTGAGCTGGAACATCAGCTCAACGATAGCGGCGCGTCGGCGATTGTCATCGTATCTAACTTTGCCCACACGCTGGAAAAAGTAGTCGACAAAACGTCTGTGCAACACGTGATCCTGACGCGTATGGGCGATCAGCTGTCGACCGCCAAAGGTACGCTGGTTAACTTCGTCGTCAAGTATATCAAGCGCCTGGTGCCGAAATATCACCTGCCAGATGCCATCTCGTTTCGCAGTGCGCTGCAAAACGGTTATCGCATGCAGTATGTGAAGCCCGAAGTGGTGTCGGAAGATTTGGCGTTTCTGCAATATACGGGCGGGACAACTGGCGTGGCGAAAGGCGCGATGCTTACACACCGCAATATGCTGGCTAACCTGGAACAGGTTAATGCCACCTATGGCCCATTGCTGCATCCGGGTAAAGAACTGGTGGTGACGGCCCTACCGCTGTATCACATTTTTGCGTTAACAATGAACTGCCTGCTGTTTATTGAGCTGGGTGGTCAAAACTTGCTGATTACTAACCCGCGTGATATTCCGGGGCTGGTAAAAGAGCTGGCTAAGTATCCGTTTACCGCGATGACCGGCGTCAATACGCTGTTTAACGCGCTGCTGAATAACAAAGAGTTCCAGCAACTGGATTTCTCTTCACTGCACCTCTCGGCAGGCGGCGGAATGCCGGTTCAACAGGCGGTAGCTGAACGTTGGGTGAAGCTGACGGGTCAGTATCTGCTGGAAGGCTACGGCCTGACGGAGTGCGCGCCGCTGGTAAGCGTCAACCCTCATGATATTGACTATCACAGTGGCAGTATCGGGTTACCGGTGCCTTCCACCGAGGTCAAGCTGGTGGACGACGACGACAACGAAGTGCCGCCGGGAGAACCGGGGGAACTGTGCGTGAAGGGCCCGCAGGTGATGCTGGGCTACTGGCAGCGACCAGACGCCACTGACGAAATAGTCAAAGACGGCTGGCTGCACACCGGAGATATTGCGGTGATGGATGATGAAGGCTTCCTGCGTATTGTCGATCGCAAGAAGGACATGATTCTGGTGTCCGGCTTTAACGTCTATCCGAACGAAATTGAAGACGTGGTTATGCAACATCCTGGCGTGCAGGAAGTGGCTGCAGTTGGTGTTCCGTCAGGTAGCAGCGGTGAAGCGGTGAAAATTTTCGTGGTGAAGAAAGATGCCTCGTTAACCGATGAAGCGCTGGTCACTTTTTGTCGTCGTCACCTGACGGGCTATAAAGTACCGAAGCTGGTGGAGTTTCGCGATGAGTTGCCGAAATCTAACGTCGGTAAAATTTTGCGACGAGAATTACGTGACGAAGCGCGCGCCAAAGTGGACAATAAAGGCTGAGCGTTAAGTCAGCCAGCAGAAAACGCCGGGTAATCCGGCGTTTTTTTTGGCGCAAACCTAAGAGAGCACGATTTGAATTATCAAATGATCACCACGGACGACGCGTTGGCCACGCTGTGCGAAGCCGTCCGTGAATTTCCGGCGATAGCCCTGGATACAGAATTTGTTCGCACGCGTACCTATTATCCGCAGTTGGGGCTGATCCAGCTGTTTGATGGCAAACACGTTGCTCTGATTGATCCGCAGGGGATCACCGACTGGTCGCCGCTGCGCAATATTCTGCGTGATACTGCCATCACCAAATTCCTGCATGCAGGTAGCGAAGATCTGGAAGTGTTTCTCAACGCTTTTGGCGAACTGCCGCAGCCGTTGATTGATACACAAATTCTGGCTGCTTTTTGCGGCCGTCCGCTGTCGTGGGGTTTTGCCGCGATGGTGGAAGAGTTTACGGGGGTGGTGCTGGACAAAAGCGAATCCCGCACCGACTGGCTGGCCAGACCGCTGACCGAGCGTCAGTGTGAGTACGCGGCGGCTGATGTCTGGTATCTGTTACCGATCACCACAAAACTGATGGTCGAAACTGAAGTCAGCGGCTGGCTGCCAGCCGCGCTGGACGAATGCCGCTTAATGCAGCAGCGTCGCCAGGAAATCCTGGCACCTGAGGATGCCTGGCGCGACATCACCAACGCCTGGCAACTGCGTACCCGTCAGTTGGCCTGTCTGCAACTGCTTGCTGACTGGCGACTGCGTAAAGCACGTGAGCGTGATCTGGCGGTGAACTTTGTGGTGCGTGAAGAACACCTGTGGTCGGTCGCTCGTTATATGCCAGGTAGTCTGGGGGAGCTGGACAGCCTCGGCCTTTCGGGGAGCGAAATTCGCTTCCACGGCAAAACGCTGATTTCTCTGGTAGAAAATGCGCAGGCTTTACCGGAAGAGTCGCTGCCGCAGCCGCTGCTAAATTTGATGGATATGCCAGGGTATCGCAAGGCGTTCAAAGCCATCAAGGCGTTGGTTGCTGAAGTTAGCGCGGAACAAAATCTTAGCGTCGAACTGTTGGCTTCACGTCGTCAGATCAACCAGCTACTCAACTGGCACTGGAAATTAAAGCCGCAGCAGACTCTGCCGGAACTGATTTCCGGTTGGCGTGGCGAACTGATGTCCGATCGCCTCAACGCACTGCTGCAGGAATACCCCCAGTAAGTCACCAGGCTCGCCGGGTTGCGCCATTGCTGACCCGGCCTGCGCAACGTTACAAATCAAGCACCAGGCGCTTACCTTTAGCGCGCGAACAGCAGATGAGCATGCTTTGCTGGCTGGCTTTCTCGTCGTCGCTGAAATACTGATCGCGGTGATCCGCTTCTCCTTCAAGAATCGTCGTTTCACAGGTGCCGCAAACACCTTCCCGGCACAGGCACTCAACGCGCGCGGCTTTGTTATTTTCGATAACCTGCAAAATGGTCATCTCTTCCGGGACCACAAACTCGCGTCCGGAACGCGCCAGAACCAGGGTAAAGGCATCACCGCTCTTATCTTCCAGCGCAAATTGTTCGAAATGTAGCGTATTGCTGTCCAGTCCATGGAGGGAAGCCGCTTCTCTGACGGCATCGTTGAGCACTGCTGGCCCGCAGGTGTAAATATGTGTGCCGGGTTCAACATCAGCCATCAGGCGAGATAAATCAAGGCGGGTGCCTGCACTGGACAGATGCAGATGAATGCGATCGGCGCTGGGGTGCTGCAGGAGTTCGTCATAAAACGCGCAGTCGTCCTGGCTGGGAGAGCAATAATGCAGTTGCCACTCAGCCTGAGAGTGTTCTAGTTCCGGGATCTGCGATAAAAACGGTGTGATGCCGATACCTCCAGCAATCAAAAGATGTTTCTGTGCCTGAGGGGCGAGGGCGAACAGATTGTTTGGTGTGGAGATCGTGAGCGTGTCACCGGGTTTCACGTTTTGATGCAGATATCGTGAGCCGCCTTTGGACGCCTCCTCCAGTCTTACGGCGATTTGCCAGGTGCTTGTATCGAGTGGTGAGCTCATCAACGAGTATGCATTGCTGTACGAATTCTCACCATTGCGCATCTGCACGATAATATGACTGCCACCCTGAAACGCGGGCAACGGCTGGCCTGAGATCGCCGTTAAGGTGAAGCGTTTTACCTGCGCGGTAATCGTTTCAATCTGGCTGACCCGGACTTCTTGCATTTGATAATCAGACATTGCGGTACTCCCTAAAAAACCTGTCCGGCGCAGTTCAACGACGCGCCGGAACCTGTCGTTACAGCCCTGGTTATCCCTGAAACACCTGGGCGACCAGATTATGGAAATGAGCAATGCCATGTTCGGAGATACCGCTACCGCTGGTGTCCGCCATAATGCGGCCCTGACCGCGATACCCGCGTGATTTCAATCCTTTTTGTACGCTTTCAACCAGACGTAAATCTTCAGGACGAAAGACGTTGCGATACCATTCGATCAATTGTTTCTGTTCTTCGGTCAGTTCTTCATTCGTAAAGTAGATGTCATAGTTTTGCAGGGTAGTTTCCGCATCCACCGGGAATTCGTAGATAACGGTCATCATGCCTTTGATGGGCGTTACGTTGAGCATGGTGCACGGCCACAGCCAGAAACCGTGAAAGGCGGCATCAACCCCTTCTTCGAACTTAAATGACTGCTCTGAGGGTTTGGCTAAACCGTATTGCAGCGTCCAGTTGCCGTGCATGGTGTGCCAGTAACGGTCAACCTGAACCGAGTCGGAAAAACCTGGGTGAGCCGGGCCGCAGTGGTAGCACTCCAGATAGTTATCAACAATATTCTTCCAGTTGGCTGGGGTACGAGTTGTAAAGCGTGCAGCCAGTTTCAGGT
Source organism: Citrobacter sp. A316 (assembly GCF_002042945.1). Lineage (NCBI taxonomy): Bacteria > Pseudomonadati > Pseudomonadota > Gammaproteobacteria > Enterobacterales > Enterobacteriaceae > Citrobacter > Citrobacter sp. A316. Next base: position 347,066 of record NZ_MVFZ01000003.1, on the reverse strand, counting down.
CATGCACGTCTGGGCAGGCTTCGATAACTTTGTCCGCAAGGCCAGGGAGTTGTTCTTCTACACTGCCCGCGTGCGGATCCATGTTGATAAACACGAATCCGGCATATTCTTCCAGACGAACCGGCGTAAGGTGCGCTTTTTCGCTGTCGAAGTTGGCGACGTTTTCGCAGTTACGCGCATGCGCCAGATTGCCGTCAAGTTTGAACGCCCATGCGTGGTAAGGGCAGGTAATCACATTTTTCGCTTTCCCTTCGCCGCTCAACAGCTGATGACCGCGATGCGGACAGACGTTGTAGAATGCGCGCAGCACGTTATCTCGACCACGTACCAGCACAATGTTCTCGCCAATCACTTCACGCGTAACATAATCATTGGGTTTCGCCAGTTCGCTGCTGTGGGCGACGCAAATCCAGCTTTTAGCGAATACTTTCTCCTGTTCGTGTTCAAAGGCCTGATGGTCGGTATAGAATCGGGCCGGGATAGTCCAGGCGTCCTGCGGGTTGGCACAGAAATTTTGCGGCAGAATAAACTCAGGGCTCAGATTGCTCATTGGAATACCTTTAATTTGTGAGTAAGAGGATTTTTGTACTGACGATTAATTGTCGCCTTTGAGTAATGCCCCGGCCGGTGGCGCTACGGGGGCGTTAACTGGCGCTTCGGGAAGATGATTTTCAATCTGATGCGCAGGAACGTGGGCATAGTCCTGCCGTACCCAGCGAAGAAAACCGCCGACCTTCACCAACAGAATGGCGAGGAAGGGAAGTGCGGTCAGAACCACCGTGGTCTTCATGGTTTCAAGGGATGCGCCGGTGAACAAAATCGATAATGGGATTAGGGTGATGACCACACACCAGAACAGACGTAAGCTACGCTGCGGATCTTCTCCTTCCTGCAGGTTGCGCGTACTGGTGGCCGCCATGGTGTAAGCGACAGCATCCATATGCGAGGCGAGAAAAATAATCATGATCGCCAGATACGCCACCAGGAACAGTTTCCCGGCAGGCAACGACATCAACACTTGCTGTACGGCCGTTTCGCCGCCCAATGTCGCCATAACCTGTGGTACGTCGATTACACCGTTCACAAACTGGTGAATGGAGTAGCTTTCCATCACGCCAAAGAAGAACCAGCAGCCAACGGTACTGCCGAGGATTAACGCCCAGATAACCTCTTTGATTTTGCGACCACGGGACACGCGAGTGACAAACATCGCCACGCCTGGGGTGTAGGAGATCCACCATAACCAGTAGAACACCGTCCAGTTACGGGTGAATTCACCGTTGCCAAGTGGGTCGGTGAATAGACTCATCTGCAAAAAGTTTTGTGTCGTCAGGCCAATGGCATTGATGATGTTATTGGTGATGAACTCGGTCGGGCCAACGATAAGCACCAGCAGCGGCAGTAAAAATGCCCCCCAACCGACCATTTTACTCAGGCGCTGCAAACCGTTATTGATGCCAATCCAGGAGCTAAGGCAGAAAATACCGCCAGAGAACAGGATCACAAACGCCTGAACGGTAAAGTTATCTGGTAAACCCGTGAGGGCAGACAAACCGCGGGTAAAAGTGGCGGCGGTGACAACCAGAGAGATGGTTAACGCACCAACTGTGGCGATTAGGAACATCAAATCAACCAGGCGGCCCCAGACGCCCTGCGGATGCACACCGGTGATAGCTGCGATAATTCCGGACAGGCTCAGCCCTTTGTTTTTCCGCACATGAAAGTGGTAGGCCATGGTTAATGAAGCAAGAGTGTAGGTTGCCCATGCGCTGATCCCCCAATGGAAAAAGGAGTAGGGTAAGCTGTATTCCAGCGCTTTTTGCGAGTGCGGTGCAATATTCAGACCCGGGGTCTGGTAATAATAGGCCCACTCAGCAACGCCCCAGTAGAGCGTGGAGGAGCCTAGTCCGGCACAAATAAACATAAACAGCCAGGACAGCGTGCTGTATTCCGCTTTTCCTTCTCCCAGACGAATGTTGCCGTATTTGCTGGTGGCTAGCCAGACGACCAGACCCATCGCCATCAGAACGAGGATCTGCACGGCGGAACCCAGCATCCGGGTAACGCCGTTAAAAAGGGTATTTGCGACTTGTGCTGACTGCTGAGGGAAGAGACTAAGCGTGGCGGCGATGAAAAGAATAGCCACCAGGCTGATGGCTATCAGCGGCATGTCTTTTTTCTTTACGTTGCTCAACATGGGATCTCCTGGGCACAGTTGCCCGCGTATGGCATTAGCCTGTCGTTGTTATCATGCTGTAGGGAATCAGTGATTTTATATTTAACAATTTTATTATTTGTTCTTTACATTAATTAAACAATTGCTCGATGCGTGAAGCAATAAAACACGGAACGGAAATAATAAAAGGTGAATTGGCGCAGGTTATTGGCGCGATGAAACAAATAAAAAAGCCGCGTCAGTGACGCGGCTCATATTTCGTGGTTTGACCTCTAACGTAGTGCCAGAGAGATGGCTTCACCCACCTGTTGCGTGGTTGCATTGCCTTTCATATCCGGCGTTTTCGGGCCGCTGGCAATAACCTGTTCAATTGCCGCCAGAATACCGTCGTGGGCTGCTTTATAGTTGGCATCACCGTTGCCAAGGAAGTCGAGCATCATGGCGCCAGCCCAGATAGTGGCAATAGGGTTGGCGATGTTCTTGCCGTAGATATCAGGGGCCGAACCGTGTACTGGCTCGAACAGGGACGGGAAGGTGCGTTCCGGGTTCAGGTTGGCAGAAGGTGCAATACCAATCGTTCCGGTACAGGCCGGGCCGAGATCGGAGAGGATGTCGCCAAACAGGTTGGAGGCAACCACGACGTCAAAACGCTCCGGCTGCATCACAAAGCGGGCGCAAAGTATATCGATATGTTGTTTATCCCAACGGATCTCGGGATAGTTAGCCGCCATTGCTTCAACGCGCTCGTCCCAGTACGGCATGCTGATGGCCAGACCGTTGGATTTGGTCGCCGAGGTCAGGGTTTTGCGCGGGCGATGTTGTGCCAGCTCGAAAGCGTAACGCAATATACGATCCACGCCGCGACGGGTGAAGACCGACTCCTGGATAACCACTTCGTGTTCGGTACCTTCGTTCACGCGTCCGCCGAGTGAAGAATATTCCCCCTCGGTGTTCTCGCGCACCACATAGAAATCAATGTCACCAGGCTGCTTGCCCGCCAGCGGGCAAGGGACGCCCGGAAACAGGCGTACCGGGCGCAGGTTGACGTACTGGTCGAATTCGCGGCGAAACTTAAGCAGTGAACCCCATAGTGAGATGTGGTCCGGTACGGTGTCCGGCCAGCCAACGGCACCAAAATAGATAGCATCGAAGGATTGCAACTGCTCATGCCAGTCATCCGGCATCATCTTGCCATGATGGGCGTAGTACTCGCAGCTGGCCCATTCCATTTGCTCAAAGCTGAGTGACAACCCCCAACGCTCGGCGGCTGCCTGCAATACCTGAATGCCTTCAGGCAGGACTTCTTTACCAATGCCATCTCCGGGGATAGCGGCAATACGACAGGTTTTCTTCATAGCAGCTCTCACTTGTACGCCATCAAAATTGACTTTCCCCGTATCCTATAATTGACTGATTAATAGTTAATCCCCCTAACTGGTGAAACATAAAACACAGATCATGAATAATCTGCCGCTGCTAAATGATTTACGCGTCTTTATGCTGGTTGCACGTCGTGCGGGATTTGCCGCCGTTGCCGAAGAGCTGGGCGTATCACCGGCTTTTATCAGTAAGCGAGTTGCCCTGCTGGAGCAAACGCTGAATGTGGTGCTGCTGCACCGAACAACGCGGCGCGTAACCATCACGGAAGAAGGGGAACGGATTTACGAATGGGCACAGCGGATCCTGCAAGATGTCGATCAGATGATGGACGAGCTGTCCGATGCCAGGCAGATCCCGCAGGGGATGCTACGAATTATCAGTAGCTTTGGTTTTGGCCGCCGGGTGGTCGCTCCGGCGCTGTCTGCGCTGGCAAAAGAGTACCCGCAGTTAGAACTGAGGTTCGATGTTGAAGACCGTCTGGTAGATATGGTCAATGAGGGCGTCGATCTCGATATTCGTATCGGGGATGATATCGCGCCGAACCTGATTGCCCGCAAGCTGGCGACTAACTACCGTATTCTGTGCGCCTCGCCGGAGTTTGTGGCGCAGTATGGGGCGCCGAAACAACTAAACGATCTTGCCACTTTTCCTTGTCTGGTCATTAAAGAGCGCGACCATCCGTTTGGTATCTGGCAAATGCGCAATAAAGAGGGCGCACACTCAATAAAAGTTACGGGTCCTTTGTCGTCTAATCATGGTGAAGTGGTGCATCAGTGGTGCCTTGATGGGCAGGGAATAGCCCTGCGGTCGTGGTGGGACGTTTGTGACAACATTGCCAGTGGACATTTGTTACACATACTTCCCGAGTATTATCAACCAGCGAATATTTGGGCAGTATATGTTTCTCGGCTGGCGACGTCGGCAAAAATCCGTATTACGGTTGAGTATTTGCGCCGCTATTTTGCCGAAAACTACCCGAAGTTTACTTTGGAATAAAAGGAGCTATAGGTTGGCAAGAGACAGAAAATATAAAAGGCAGAATAATCTGCCTTTTTCGTAACCATAATTTAGCGGCAAAAGAGTTTATTTAGACTCTTCTGCTTCAGGTAATGTCACGTTAAGTTCGAGGATCGAGATATCGCCGTCTTTTTGTTCAAGTTGTACGGTGACCATTTCAGGATCAATTTGTACATACTTGCAGATAACGTCGAGAATATCCTTGCGCAGCTGCGGTAAATAATGTGGCTCGGCGTCACTACGACGACGTTCCGCAACAATAATCTGCAGTCGCTCTTTAGCGATGTTCGCTGTGCTCTTTTTCCGCGAGAGAAAAAAATCCAGTAATGCCATAACTTATCCTCCGAACAGGCGTTTGAGGAAACCTTTCTTCTCTTCTTCAATGAAGCGGAAAGGACGTTCTTCTCCCAACAGACGGTCTACGGTATCAGCATAGGCTTTACCGGCATCAGCATTGATGTCGAGAATAACCGGCTCACCCTGGTTAGACGCGCGCAGGACTGACTGATCTTCAGGAATCACGCCAACCAGCTTGATTCGCAGAATTTCCAGTACGTCTTCCATGCTCAGCATGTCACCTTTATTTACGCGGCCAGGGTTGTAGCGCGTAAGCAGCAAATGCTCTTTAATTGGATCTTCACCGTTTTCCGCGCGACGAGATTTCGACGCCAGAATACCCAGAATACGGTCAGAGTCACGTACAGAGGAGACTTCCGGGTTAGTAGTAATAATCGCTTCATCGGCAAAATACAGGGCCATCAGCGCACCGGTTTCAATACCCGCCGGAGAGTCGCAGACGATGAAGTCGAATTCCATCGTTTTTAGATCGTCCAGAACTTTCGCGACGCCTTCACGCGTCAGCGCGTCTTTATCGCGAGTCTGTGAGGCCGGAAGAATAAAGAGATTTTCGGTGCGCTTATCTTTGATTAACGCCTGATTTAACGACGCATCGCCCTGAATAACGTTGACGAAGTCGTAAACGACGCGGCGCTCACAACCCATAATCAGATCGAGGTTACGCAGGCCGATATCAAAATCAATAACGACAGTTTTCTTTCCCTTCTGGGCCAAACCTGTAGCGATGGCCGCGCTGGAGGTGGTTTTGCCAACGCCCCCTTTACCCGAAGTAACAACAATAATGCGTGCCATAGAAATTCCTTGTTAAAAAGGGATCAATTCAACGGTTGAACTGTCAAAGCGTTCTCTGCTAATTGCAGACGTGCCGCTTTGCCATAAAATTCTGCTGGGATTTTATCACTCAGCCAATAAACACCTGCGATAGACACCAGTTCTGCCGTCAGATGGGTACAAAAAATTTGCGCTTCCCGGTCACCGCTTGCCCCTGCCAACGCACGGCCTCTCATCATTCCATAAACATGAATATTGCCATCAGCGATAAGCTCTGCGCCTGCACTGACGTGGCTTGTAACAATCAGATCACATTGTGGTGCATAAATGCGCTGACCGGAACGAACCGGCACATTAATTAATCGTGTTTTTGTGATGGGAGTAACGTTTTGCGGCGGAGCGACGGGAGCCGGGGCCTCAACGGGCGCAGGACGAATCGCTTTTTCTTTACCCTCAGTCAGTAAAGGAAGACCCATTTCGTCGATTTCAGCCTTGAGTCTGGCGTCTTTGCATCCGCTAACGCCGATAATGCGCAATCCGGTAGACGCGACAACTTTCTGCAGCGCTGACCAGTTTACCGGGCTTTCAAGACCACTCACGTTAACCACGACGGGAGCATGTTTTAAAAAAGCAGGTGCCTGCGCGATTTTGTCTTCCAACGCCTGACGAATAACCTCGGGTTCTGCTTCATGTAAATGAACCACTGACAAGGTGAAGCTACTGCCTTTAAGCTCGATTGGCGTGTTTGACATCCTGGCCTTACTCAATTTGCTATTTATCATCCCCAGCGCGGGGTGATATTCCGAAGACTATAAGGCATGTTATAGTCAGTATTATATTGAGGCAAGCCACCATTCCGTGAATTCAGAGTAAAAGATATGTTTTGTGTGATCTACCGAAGCAGTAAACGTGACCAGACCTATTTATATGTCGAAAAAAAAGACGATTTCTCGCGAGTTCCTGAAGAACTGATGAAAGGATTTGGTCAGCCGACGCTGGCAATGATGTTGCCGCTTGATGGCCGTAAAAAGCTGGTTAATGCCGATCTGGAAAAAGTAAAACAGGCACTCACCGAGCAGGGCTATTATTTACAAATACCAGCGCCGCCAGAAGATTTACTTAAACAGCACTTGGCCGCGGCGAAACAAAATACACCAGACGCTAAACGTTAAACTGCATCCGGCAGCAGCACGCCCCATCGATGCAGTACCTGAAATTGATAACTACGTTAGGGGAAAATAATGTATCAACATCATAACTGGCATGGTGCTCTGCTGGATTATCCGGTGAGTAAGGTGGTTTGCGTAGGGAGTAACTATGCCAACCATATTAAAGAGATGGGCGGAATGCCTCCGGAAGAACCGGTGTTATTTATCAAACCGGAAACCGCGCTGTGCGATTTGCGTCAGCCGCTGGTGATCCCATCTGATATGGGTTCGGTTCACCATGAGGTTGAGCTGGCGGTGCTGATTGGCGCGACCCTACGTCAGGCGACGGAAGAACATGTGCGTAAAGCCATCGCGGGCTATGGCGTCGCGTTGGATCTGACCCTGCGTGATATTCAGGGCAAAATGAAGAAGGCGGGGCAACCGTGGGAAAAAGCGAAAGGCTTTGATAACTCTTGCCCGCTTTCAGGGTTTATTCCGGTGGCGGAATTTAATGGTGATCCCCAGAATACGATACTGGGATTAACGGTCAACGGTGAAACACGCCAGCACGGCTCCACGGCGGATATGATCCATCAAATCGTTCCTTTGATTGCCTATATGAGTCGTTTCTTTACCCTCAAAGCAGGCGATGTTGTGTTGACGGGGACGCCAGCGGGCGTTGGGCCGTTAAACAGCGGCGATGAGCTGGCCATCAGTTTTCATGGTCAAACGCTGACGACACGCGTGCTGTAATCTCTTCTTGCCGCCTTTTCGGGCGGCAAAACTTGCATCAGCGTGCCAGACTGGTTATAAGGTGCAGCTTTATTGCAATAGCGGATACCCTGATGAGCGACATACCTTTCTGGCAAAGTAAAACCCTGGATGAAATGACCGATGCCGAGTGGGAGTCATTATGTGACGGGTGTGGTCAATGCTGCCTGCATAAGCTGATGGATGAAGACACCGACGAAATCTATTTTACCAACGTCGCGTGTAAGCAGCTCAATATCAAAACCTGTCAGTGTCGTAATTACGAGCGCCGATTCGAGTACGAGCCTGACTGTATCAAACTGACGCGCGACAATCTGCCTACCTTTGAATGGCTGCCGATGACCTGTGCGTATCGTCTGTTAGCGGAAGGTAAAGGGCTGCCGGAGTGGCATCCGTTGCTGACGGGATCCAAAGCGGCGATGCACGGTGAACGTATTTCAGTACGTCATATTGCGGTGAAAGAATCGGAAGTGCGTGACTGGCAGGACCATATTCTGAACAAACCTTCATGGGCGGACTAAGCCGCCCATCAGTTAGCAGGCGTGAAGGCTTAAGACTTTTTCGCCTGATACATCTCATCTCCATGGTTGTCATCTTCAACCCAGAAATTGATGTTGAATTGCGCGTCGTCGCTTAATTCAACGCGATGCCAGTACTGCGGCGGGCTGGTCGCGAACTGACCGGCATTAATCACCACTTTCACTTCAGGTTCTTTTGCGTCTTCATTGGCAAAGCCGTAATACGTTACTGTACCTTCCATCACGCAAAGCTGGCCAAAAACGCCTGCCGCGGTGTTATGGTGAGAAAGAAGTGCTGCGGGGACATTGTCTTTGGTAAAGAAGGGAGTAGAGCGTTTAACTTTCCAGTTTGCCGGGATGCGTAAATGGGACATAAGACATCTCCTTGGTTTGGCATCTATAAGATGTATTTAATATACATCTTATAGATGCCAGCAGGCAATGAATTTAAGGCAAAAAAAACGCTCCCGAAGGAGCGTCTGTGTTAGCGACCGAAGAGGTCACGTTTTTTCGGCTTGAATGGCTGTGCTATCACCACCAGCACGGCGACCACCAGGTAGGCGGCGAAGATACCCAACAGCCACTGCGGCATTTCCAGGGTTAAAAAAGACCACTGGCGCTCAGCACAGTCACCGGACGCTAAAAACACCTGCGGCAGCCATTTGTCCAGTGGCAGCCAGCTTGGGAAGCGTGCGGCAAAATCACAGGTCATAAACGGTGATGGGTGCAGCTGAATCATGGTGTGCTCATACGCTAACTGAAGTCCGCGCCAGGCACTGTAAATCCAGATTATCATCGCCACATAGCGCAGCGGTGTTTTTGGTGCGATAGCACCCACCAGCCCTGCACCCATCACGCCAAATAATGCGCTACGCTCGTAAATACACAACACGCAAGGTTTTAGCAGCATGACGTGCTGGAACCACAGCGCGACGAGCTCCAGCGCAAAGGCGGTTAACGCCAACAATAACCATGCTCCACGACCTCGGGAGCACTGGTTTAAAAATCGCAACATAATCATTTCCCTGCAACATGCGTAGAGACCGCAGTTTAAACCAATTCACTTTATGCGCCACTAGCGGGAATTGAAAATTTGCGTAATCGGATATTTATCATGCAAAAAGTCAAACCGGGCAGTGATTTGCCCGGTTAATTGTTATGAAAGTGTAGCTAACCAGCCCGTTTGGGTCATCCATTCGGTCACCGGGACAAGCGTGAACTCGACGCAAAGCAGACCGACGAGTGTCAGGACGAGAGTATAAGGAAGGGCCATCCACACCATGCGACCATAAGAGAGGCGAATCAATGGTGCCAGTGCAGAGGTCAGCAGGAACAGGAATGCGGCCTGGCCGTTTGGTGTGGCCACGGAAGGCAGGTTGGTCCCGGTATTGATTGCCACCGCCAACAGCTCATACTGGTTGAGACTGATAGTCCCTTGTTCCAGCGCGGCTTTGGCTTCGTTAATGTAAATAGTGCCGACAAACACGTTATCAGAAATCGAAGACAGCAGGCCGTTGAAGAGATAAAACAGCGTCAGTTGAGCATGCTCAGAAGACTGCAAAACAAACTGAATTATCGGCGAAAAGAGCTGTTGATCGATAATCACCGCGACAATAGAGAAGAACACGGTCAGCAGCGCGGTGAAGGGCAGCGACTCGGTAAAGGCTTTTCCTATCGCATGTTCGTCGGTGACGCCCGTCAACGAGGTTGCCAGAATGATGACCGACAAACCGATCAATCCGACTTCTGCCAGATGCAGGGCCAATGCAACTACCAGCCAGACGCCAATAATCGCCTGGATAATCAGTTTGATTTTGTCCTGGCGGGTACGTTGTTGGCGGCTCTGATCGTCAAACTGTTGCAGGACATCACGGACGGTCTCCGGCAGCGTTTCGCCATAGCCAAACCAGCGCAATTTCTCGACCAGCACGCAGGTTAACAGGCCGCAAATCAGTACCGGGACGGTAACCGGCGACATGCGCAGGAAGAAGTCGCCAAAATGCCAGCCAGCCGCTTTGGCGATAATCAAGTTTTGTGGTTCGCCCACCATGGTCATCACGCCGCCTAACGCCGTACCGACCCCCGCGTGCATCATCAGGCTACGCAGAAAACCCCGGAACTGCTCAAGAACGACCTTATTGTGCTGATCGATATGGCTGTCATCGAGCATGTTGTTGTCTTCCGCGCGGGAAGAGGCAACGCGATGATAGATGCCATAAAAACCGACCGCAACGCTGATGACCACGGCCACGACGGTCAGCGCATCAAGGAACGCCGAGAGGAAAGCGGCCGCAACACAAAATGCCAGCGACAGCAGCGTCTTGGAGCGAATAGTGAGCAACAGACGCGTGAAAATAAATAGTAGCAACTGCTTCATAAAGTAGATGCCTGCCACCATAAACATCAGCAGCAATAGCACCTCAAGGTTTGCGGCAACCTCTTCACGAACATGCGTGGCGCTGGTCATACCAATAATGACAGCTTCGATAGCCAACAGCCCACCAGGCAGTAGTGGGTAGCATTTTAACGCCATCGCCAGCGTGAAAATGAACTCGGCCACAAGCAACCAACCGGCGATAAAAGGGTTGATGAAAAAAATAATCGGGTTAACGACTAAGAAGACAAGCAGTGCAAGTTTGTACCAGTCTGGTGATTGACCTAAAAAATTGCGCCACATCGCGCGGCCCCATGATAGCTCCATGGTGATTTCCCTACCTTTAAAAATGAAATCATGTTTTTATGTTTGACCGCAAAGCTTAGCGGGAGGAGGGAGTACAGGCAAGCTATTCACGAGACTGGCAAGGTTGGCTGTACTGTAGCGTTATTTGGAAAATGAAGCCTTGATCCACTTTTTCTTCATTGCGTCAGCTATCAGCTAAGATACCCATCTGGTATGATGTGTGTAACTATGTTTTGCTGTGTAATGGAATTTTTACTATGGTCATTAAGGCGCAAAGCCCGGCTGGGTTCGCGGAAGAGTACATCATTGAAAGTATCTGGAATAACCGCTTCCCACCTGGCACTATTTTGCCTGCTGAACGTGAACTCTCCGAACTTATTGGGGTGACACGTACCACGCTACGCGAAGTATTGCAGCGGCTGGCGCGAGATGGCTGGTTGACCATTCAACACGGCAAACCGACGAAGGTGAATAACTTCTGGGAAACCTCCGGGCTGAATATTCTTGAAACGCTGGCGCGTCTCGATCACGAGAGTGTCCCGCAGTTGATTGATAATCTGCTGTCTGTGCGTACCAATATTTCGACGATCTTTGTTCGTACCGCGTTTCGCCAGCATCCTGATAAAGCGCAGGAGGTTCTGGCGACGGCAAATCAGGTGGCCGACCACGCTGACGCATTTGCCGATCTGGATTATAACATTTTCCGCGGTCTGGCATTTGCCTCCGGCAATCCGATTTACGGTTTAATCCTCAATGGTATGAAAGGATTATATACCCGCATTGGACGTCATTATTTTGCCAATCCGGAAGCGCGCGCGCTGGCGCTGAGCTTCTACCGTAAGCTGTCAGAACTCTGCGAGCAGGGCGCTCATGAGCAGGTGTATGAAACGGTGCGCCGCTATGGTCACGACAGTGGCGAGATTTGGCATCGCATGCAGAAGAACCTGCCGGGCGACTTAGCTATTCAGGGACGTTAATCGCTCCATGCCGGATGGCGACGCCAAAGCGTGTTATCCGGCCTACAATGCGTGCACTTCGTAGGCCGGATAAGGTGTTTACACCGCCTCCGGCAATAAGATTTACAGACCGTTCATCCTTGGCGGGCAACGCTCCAACAACTCCACGCTGCCATCTTCATTTTGCTGCTCCAGCATCACGTCAAAACCCCATAGCCTGTGTACGTGCTTGAGCACTTCTTTGCGTCCTTTATCCAGCGGTGCGCGGTTATGCGGAATATAGCGTAAGGTGAGCGAACGGTCGCCACGCAGATCGACATTCCAGATTTGAATATTCGGTTCCAGGTTGCTGAGGTTGTATTGCGACGACAACCTGTTGCGGATCTCACGATATCCTTCCTCATTATGAATCGCAGAAATCTCCAGGTAGTTGTGACGATCGTCATCCAGCACGGTGAACAGGCGGAAATCACGCATCACCTTTGGTGACAGGAACTGACTGATAAAGCTCTCATCTTTGAAGTCGCGCATCGCGAAATGCAGGGTTTCCAGCCAGTCGGAACCCGCTATATCCGGGAACCAGTATTTGTCCTCCTCAGTCGGCGACTGACAAATACGTTTGATATCCTGAAACATGGCAAATCCCAGGGCATACGGGTTTATCCCGCTATACCACGGACTGTTGTAGGGGGGCTGAAATACCACATTGGTATGGCTATGCAGAAACTCCAGCATAAACCGTTCGGTGACTTTACCTTCATCATAAAGGTGGTTCAGGATGGTGTAATGCCAGAAAGTGGCCCAGCCTTCGTTCATCACCTGCGTCTGTTTCTGCGGATAAAAATACTGGCTGACCTTGCGTACAATGCGCAGCACTTCGCGTTGCCAGGACTCCAGCAGCGGGGCGTTCTTCTCCATGAAGTACAGCAGGTTCTCCTGTGGCTCAGAGGGATAACGCCGGGCTTCTGCCACGGTTTTCTCTTCCTCTTTCTTCGGCAGCGTGCGCCACAGCATATTCACCTGACTTTGCAGATACTCTTCACGATTTTTCTGACGGGCTTTCTCTTCCTGTAGGGAGATTTTTTGCGGGCGTTTGTAACGGTCCACACCGTAGTTCATCAGCGCATGACAGGAGTCGAGGAGCTTTTCGACTTCATCCACGCCGTAACGCTCTTCACACTGGGTAATATAGTTTCGCGCGAAGATCAGGTAATCGACAATGGAACTGGCATCCGTCCAGCTACGGAACAGGTAGTTGTTTTTGAAGAAGGAGTTGTGTCCGTAGCAGGCATGCGCCATCACCAGTGCCTGCATGGTGATAGTGTTCTCCTCCATCAGATAAGCGATACACGGATTGGAGTTGATAACGATCTCATAGGCCAGCCCCTGCTGACCATGCTTATACAAGCGCTCGGTTTCAATAAACTTTTTACCAAACGACCAGTGAGGATAGTTGATCGGCATCCCGACGCTGGAGTAAGCGTCCATCATCTGTTCGGAGGTGATCACCTCGATTTGGTGCGGGTAGGTATCCAGTCTGTAGAGTTTCGCCACGCGGTCTATCTCTGCCAGATAGACATCCAGCAGATCAAACGTCCAGTCGGGTCCATCGCTTAACCGTGTGCTGTCCTTGTTCATGGAATCAATCGTAGCCATTCGCGCACCCTCATTGTTGGCGGCACTCTCTGTCTGGAGTACCTCATTTCAAGCATAGATCATGGTGTTAAAAAACGTGCTGCGGCAGAAATTTTTTCTTTGCGATTTCTCGTTGGCGAGGCGTTGAAAAACGGCATGGTCACAAAATTTTATGCTGGATAAAAATAACGCACAGCAGGAGATGCCAAAGCGGAGAGTTCCCCGCCGCTACCGCTATATGTGAAGTAAGTCACCATAAAAAAGCCATATGTTGAATAATATTTTCAACTGAGTTATCAAGATGTAATTAGATGATTGTTCTTTTACTGTTAACGGAGTGGCTATGCGAGTTGTCATACTGGGAAGTGGTGTCGTTGGCGTGACCAGCGCCTGGTACTTAAGTCAGGCTGGACACGATGTCACCGTCATTGATCGTGAGCCCGGTCCGGCGCTGGAAACCAGTGCGGCGAACGCGGGGCAAATCTCTCCAGGTTATGCAGCACCATGGGCGGCACCAGGCGTACCGCTAAAAGCAATTAAGTGGATGTTTCAGCGCCACGCTCCGCTGGCCGTTCGTCTTGACGGAACCCAGTTCCAGTTGAAATGGATGTGGCAGATGCTGCGCAACTGCGACACCAGCCACTACATGGAAAATAAAGGGCGGATGGTGCGCCTGGCGGAATACAGCCGAGATTGCCTGAAAGCGCTGCGCGCCTCTACTGGTATTGAGTACGAAGGGCGCCAGGGCGGAACCCTGCAACTTTTCCGTACCGCTCAACAGTATGAGAACGCCACCCGCGACATCGCCGTGCTCGAAGACGCTGGCGTGCCATATCAGCTGCTGGAAGCAAACCGTCTGGCGGAAGTCGAACCGGCACTGGCAGAAGTGGCGCACAAACTGACCGGCGGTCTGCGTTTACCGAATGACGAAACCGGTGACTGCCAGCTGTTTACCCAGCGTCTGGCGCAGATGGCGGAGCAGGCGGGCGTTAAGTTTCGCTTTAACACCCCGGTCGATAAGCTGCTGAGCGATGGTGAGCAGATTTATGGCGTCCAGTGCGGCGAAGAGATAGTTAAAGCCGATGCCTATGTGATGGCGTTTGGTTCGTACTCCACGGCGATGCTGAAAGGGATCGTTGATATCCCGGTCTATCCGCTCAAAGGCTATTCGTTGACCATTCCGGTGGCGCAAGACGACGGTGCACCGGTTTCTACTATCCTTGATGAAACCTACAAAATCGCTATTACCCGCTTTGACAATCGTATTCGCGTTGGAGGCATGGCGGAGATTGTCGGCTTTAATACAGAACTGTTACAACCTCGTCGTGAAACGCTGGAAATGGTCGTACGCGATCTCTTCCCGCGCGGCGGTCATGTAGAGCAGGCAACCTTCTGGACCGGACTGCGTCCGATGACGCCGGACGGTACGCCGGTGGTGGGGCGCACCCGCTTTAAGAATCTGCTGCTCAATACCGGCCACGGCACGCTGGGCTGGACCATGGCCTGCGGCTCCGGTCAGCTGCTGAGCGATATCCTTTCTGGCCGCACGCCAGCTATACCTTATGACGATCTGAGCGTGGCGCGTTACAGTCCGGGGTTTACCCCCTCTCGTCCACGGCATTTACATGGCGCACATAACTGATAAGGACGTGAGATGACCCGCCCGATACTGGCCAGCATTGACCTGCAGGCGTTGAAACAGAATCTGACCATTACCCGCCAGGCCGCACCGGACGCTCGCGTCTGGTCGGTGGTGAAAGCCAATGCGTATGGACACGGCATTGAACGCGTCTGGAATGCGTTGGGCACAACCGATGGTTTTGCCATGCTCAATCTTGAAGAGGCGATAACCCTGCGCGAGCGCGGATGGAAAGGCCCGATACTCATGCTGGAGGGTTTTTTCCACGCCGAAGACCTGACGGTATATGACAATTATCGACTGACCACCTGTGTACACAGTAACTGGCAGCTAAAAGCATTGCAGAATGCGCGCCTGAAGGCACCGCTCGATGTTTACCTGAAGGTGAACAGCGGTATGAACCGGCTTGGTTTTTTACCGGAAAGAGTTCCCTCGGTCTGGCAACAGCTGCGGGCGATGCCCAACGTCGGCGAAATGACGCTGATGTCCCATTTCGCCGATGCGGAGCACCCGGATGGTATCCAGGAAGCTATGGCGCGTATTGCGCAGGCGACTGAAGGGCTGGAGTGCAGACGATCGCTGTCGAATTCGGCCGCCACGCTGTGGCACCCTGAAGCGCATTATGACTGGGTTCGTCCGGGCATTATTTTGTATGGCGCATCGCCTTCGGGACAATGGCGAGACATCGCTAACACCGGCCTGAAGCCAGTGATGACTCTGAGCAGCGAGATAATCGGCATACAAACGCTGAAAGCTGGCGATCGGGTGGGTTACGGTGGCCGTTACACTGCCAGCGGCGAACAGCGTATTGGTATTGTAGCGACCGGCTATGCAGATGGTTATCCGCGCCATGCGCCAAGCGGAACGCCTGTGCTGGTGGACGGTGTACGTACCGGGACGGTGGGGACGGTCTCAATGGATATGCTGGCTGTGGACCTGACGCCGTGCCCGCAGGCAGGGATCGGGACGCCGGTAGAACTGTGGGGCAAAGAGGTTAAAATTGATGATGTGGCCACCGCCGCAGGTACGGTAGGGTACGAGCTAATGTGTTCTCTGGCGCTGCGCGTGCCAGTTGTGACGGTGTAACTTTATATGGAATTGCCTGATGCAACTGCGTTTATCAGGCCTTCAGAGTCAGTGCATTTTGTAGGCCGGGTAAGGCGCAGCCGCCACCCGGCAAAAAATATCCGCTTTACTCATCCTCATCTTCAGCAACGCGAACACCGACCTTCAGCACGGCATTATCTTCCTTCTCGGCCACAGTCCAGATCATACCCGCGAATTCCACCTGGTCACCGACGACGGGCGCGGCACCAAGCAGATGCTGGACAATTTCACCCAGCGTTTGCTGCTTATCACGATACTCTGTGCCATCTTCCAGGCCATAAATCAGCGCCACATCGGCATATTTTGCGCTGGCTTCAAGAATAAAATCACCGAAGAATCGCTGGTCTAACGACACCGGCGGCGACTGGCTGAACAGCTTGCCGAGAGCCGGGAGATCGCGCTCGCGGCCAATGACGCACAGAACGTCACCTTCACGCAGGCGCGTACTGCCGGAGGGGTGAAACAGCACGTTGTCGCGAAACAGGGCGGCAATTCGTGTTTCTTCCGGCATATGCAGGTCGCGCAGTGCGGCGCCCACACACCACTTATCCGCGCTGAGCTGATAAACAAACTGCTCCCACGGGTTATCCGGGTGAATATCAAGACCAATGCGCGACACGGGCCAGCCGACGGGAGGGACCACCACTTTGGCTTTTTTTGCGGCCCATGAAAGCGACGTTCCCTGAAACAGCAACGAGATAAGTACCACGAAGAAGGCGACGTTAAAGAACAGGCGCGCGTTCTCCAGACCCGCCATCATCGGGAAGACGGCGAGGATGATGGGTACCGCACCTCGCAGACCCACCCAACTGATGAAAATGCGCTCGCGCAGGTTAAAGCCACGAAACGGCAGCAGTCCGGCGAAAACCGAAAGCGGGCGGGCAATGAATATCATCCACGCAGACAAAATCAGCGCAGGGATTGCGATAGGCAGCAGGTCGGACGGCGTAACCAGCAGTCCGAGCACCAGGAACATGGCGATTTGCGCCAGCCAGGCCAGACCGTCGAAGTTTTGCAGAATACCAAATCGGTTGCGGATGGGGCGATTACCCAGCAGGAAACCACACAGATAAACCGCCAGAATACCGCTGCCTTCCAGCGCAGTGGTCAGGGCAAAAATCAGGATCCCACCGCTTAACGCCAATAGCGGATAAAGTCCGGCAGGCAGAGAAATGCGGTTAATCATCTGCTGGAGCATATATCCACCGCCCAGACCGATAGCGATGCCTAAGCCAAACTGCTGGATAATGTGCACCGCGAACATCCAGCTTAAACCGGTCTCGTGGTTTTGGATCATGGCGATGAGCGTGATGGTCAAAAACACGGCCATCGGGTCATTACTACCGGATTCAATTTCCAGCGTAGAGCCAACGCGTTCGTTAAGCCCCTTACCGCCAAGCAGGGAAAAGACCGCCGCGGCGTCGGTTGAACCAACAATCGCGCCAATCAGGAGTCCTTCGATAAGATCCAGATGAAACAGCCACGCGGCCATCATGCCGGTGAGTCCGGAAGTAATCAGCACACCGACCGTCGCCAACGATAGCGCCGGGCCTAACGCAACGCGAAAAGAGCTGGCCTGGGTGCGCATCCCGCCGTCGAGCAGAATAACCGCCAGTGCCAGGTTACTCACCATGTAGGCGAATGGATAGTTATCGAAAGGTATGCCGCCTATACCATCCACGCCCGCCAACATACCGATAGCGAGAAATATCACCAGAATTGGGATACCGAGACGTGATGAGAATGAACTGAGTAAGATACTGCAGGTGACGAGAACGGAACCCAAAATAAAAAGGCTAATAATTGCTGCGGCATCCAACGTTCGGTTACTCCTGAATTACGCTGTTTCGTATTAATAAACCCTACCATAATAACGACAGAAACAGCGTTTTACTTAGCCCTATTAGCCGCTTTTTTTACTATTTTAGTACCGGATGCCCACTTAAGGTGAGCTGAGTGCCGTTTTTATCATTTTTCAGCACCGCATCGGCTCCCAACGGCAGGGTGACAGTACGTTGCTCATGGCCAAAATCGAGGCCGCCGATCAACGGAACGGACAGTCTGGCGCGCAGAAAATCACAAACCGAATCAAGATTGTAACCTGCGTCGTAATCATTCGGCGCACTGCCGCTAAAACTGCCGAGGATAATGGCGTTTTGCTGGGCCAGTATTCCGGCGTGGTACAGCTGCAGCAGCATGCGCTCGATACGGAATGGATGCTCGTTAATGTCTTCCAGCACCAAAATGCCGTTTTTGATAGCCGGCATCCACGGCGTACCCATCAGCGAAATGATCATCGCCAGATTTCCGCCCCACAGCGTACCTTCAGTTGCGCACTGAGGACCGTCACCCTGCCATTCGAGGGTAAATTGGGCATTACGCAAAGCCTGCCAGAAATGGTGCTCGGTGAAGGCGTTCATCTCCTCGGCACCGAAGTTCGCCGCCAGCATCGGGCCGCTGAAGCTAATCACATTCCCTTGAGACAGCAGACCACACTGGATCGCCGTAAAATCGCTGTGTCCGCACAGCAGCAGTGGATCTTGTTGCTGGCGAGCAGCCAGCCCCTGCCAGTCGATCTCTGCCAGTAAACGGCTCGCGCCATAGCCGCCGCGTACCGCCATCACAATAGTATCGGGGGTTTTCAGATTAACGAGCGAGTTCACATCAGCAAGCCTTTCTGCCTCTGTACCCGCAAAACGCTGGCAGCGGCGCGCAATGACTGCTGAATTGTCGACCTGATGACCGGCCTCAGTAAGACGCGCAAGCCCACGTAAGGCAGCCTGCTGATTGATACAGTAGCCCGACGGGGCAATTAAGTGAAACCGGGACATGGCATTTCCTTGCTACAACTAAAACCAAATGTATATCATGCCGCGTAGGTATGTCGTTGTCACCTCAGCGACAGGTTCCGGCTATAAGGATAGATGACGTGAAATTGAGATGGTTTGCTTTTTTGGTTGTATTACTTGCGGGCTGTAGTTCAAAACATGATTACAAAAACCCGCCGTGGAATGCTGAAGTCCCGGTTAAACGCGCAATGCAATGGATGCCGATCAGTGAAAAAGCCGGTGCGGCCTGGGGTGTCAGTCCACAATTGATTACCGCTATTATCGCCATTGAATCAGGCGGAAATCCGAATGCGGTCAGTAAGTCCAATGCGATTGGTCTGATGCAGTTGAAAGCCTCAACTTCAGGACGCGATGTTTATCGCCGCATGGGATGGAGCGGAGAGCCGTCGACCAGCGAGTTGAAAAATCCTGAGCGCAATATCTCAATGGGGGCAGCATACCTGAGTATTCTGGAAACCGGACCGCTGGCCGGAATTGAAGATCCGCAGGTGATGCAATATGCGGTGGTGGTGTCGTACGCCAACGGGGCGGGCGCGCTACTGCGAACGTTCTCCTCCGACAGGAAAAAAGCGATCAATAAGATCAACGATCTCAGTCCGGATGAATTTATTGATTATGTGGCTGATAATCATCCGGCGCCGCAGGCTCCGCGCTATATCTGGAAGCTTCAACAAGCGCTGGATGCGATGTAATTCAGGTGATGCTAATCGCGCACCTTGTTTGACTTTTCCCGGGCCTCGCGTTCAAGGGAAAAAATAATCCGCTGTAAGTTCCGCTCCACCGCCGGGCCGACGTTGAGAAAACGAAAGCTCAGGCGGGGAGTGGTAATGGTTTCGTTTTTACTGTCGATAACTTTGCGTTCGCTAATGGAAATAAGCTGGGCGTCAACGTGATACACCCCCCATTGTTCCATGTTCAGTTCAACCTGCGCGAAGCGTATACCTTCTACCAGCCCTTCTGGTTTTGCCGTTTCTAACAGCCCGCCCATACCGCCAAGCGACAAATCGAATAAGCGAAAACACAGCGTGCTGTTGTCCGGCATTTTTGCCGTGCAGCGATAGGGAGGGTGCAGCGGAGCGCCGATGCGGAAATATTCCCGACGCTGAACAAACCACAGGGAAGGCGGCAAGGATGAAATAAACGCCGGCAGTTGCTGATACTCGCCTTTTTTAAGTTGTGGCAGGGTGAATTCTACTTTGGCTCCCTGTGTTTCGGCGATAATCGAGATCTGGCTGGCCCGCTGTACGGCCTGGTTTTCATATTCCTGGCTGCCAAAATCCATGACCAGTTCGTCCGGGCTTACGGCCAGAACTTTGCTGATGAACTGGCCGCCTGACCAGGAGATACGCAGTGGAACCTGCTGCGACTTTAAGTCCCGAAGTACACCTAACACCGCTAACGGATTTTGCTTCAGGAACTGCTCATTGTAGTTACTCACACCTAATGACTCCTGGATGCCTGGTTTGTCGTTGGGTTATCGGCATTAACTGACAGAACTTAATACAAATGGATGAAATTTTTTACCAAACCCAATGAATTAAGTCTGCGTGATAAAAGCATGTCGTGACGGCTTGCCTATACTTTAAGTGCTGGCGCAGGAATGTCTTGCGCGTGCGTTCACTGGAAAGAGGGCCTGAAAATGGGAATTATTGCCTGGATTATTTTTGGTCTGATTGCGGGGGTTATCGCCAAACTGATTATGCCGGGGCGCGATGGCGGTGGATTTATCCTGACCTGTATTCTGGGTGTCGTCGGTGCTGTGGTCGGTGGATGGCTGGCAACGATGTTTGGTATTGGCGGCGATGTCAGCGGGTTTAATCTCCACAGCTTCCTGGTGGCCGTGGTCGGCGCAATTGTTGTGCTGGGAGTCTTCCGGCTTGTTCGACGAGATTAATCGAACGGCCTCCGAGTGGTAATGCCGTTCAGTTAATCATGTAAGGTGAACATGTGATTCTTGTTCAGGGTTCCGTTCACCTCAACGGTGTCATTTCTCTAAAGCGCAGATACCCGTGAACGTGCAAGGGAGGCTCGCCGCCGCCTCCCTTGCATCCCAGGCTCCCGGCGGGAAAATCGTCGCTGCGCGAGTTATTCGTCTTATGCCGTCTGCCTGTCGGGTCGGGGGCGAGCCTGCGTCCATGCAGGCCGTCCCCTCTGTCCGCATCCCTGCGGACAGCCCCGGTCAGCCGTCAACGCCTCATCGATTTTCAGCCGGACCGGGGGTATCGCTTCAACGCTCTGACTTCCAGTTAAATCTGTTTTGCTGTTTTAACAAAAAACGCAGAAGGTGAGGTGTGAGTTGGTCCGGCTGAAAATTGCCGACGTGTTTCCGTAAGGCCGGGAGAACCCGCATGGATGCGGGTTCAGGGCGCGCTTTGCATGGATGCTACCTCGCGCCCGGCCCGGTAGCCTGAAGGAATAAGCGGAGAGAACCACGAAGTGGCAATTTTCCCGCCGGGAGCCGGGATTGTAAAGGGCGTGACGGAGAACGCCCTTTACACGTTCACAGGAGTCCTTGTTTCAGAGAAACTATGAACATGAGGTGAACGGAACCCTTTTTCTGAGAGTGCATATTCAAAACTTCTACCCACACCGGCGATACTTTCTGAAACTAAGGCGTTAACTGAAGAGCATTACTCCGAGTGGGGCCGTTTCTTTGCATCGTTAAATCAGAACTGGTACTCAATTCCTGCCCAGTAGTTGCGACCTTCTTCGATAAATCCTTCGCTGTACACGTATTGTGTATCGAACAGGTTATTGACCGAAGCGTTAACGCTAAACCCGTGACCGATGGCGTAGTCAGCGCGTAAATGGGTAATGGCGAAACCAGCGGCTTTCTGCGAGCCGTCGCTATTGCTATAGCTCGACGAACGGGCCTCTTCTGACAACGTAATGCTCAGCGGATCCCACGGTTTCAGCGTCATCCAGGCGGTGAGGGTTTGCGTCGGCAAATCGGTTATTTTGCCGATATCGCTGCGTTTAACGTCCGCATGAATCAGGCCATAGCTCAGCCCAACATCCAGCATATCAAAGACTTTACCTTTAACACCTGCATCCAGACCGGTGTAATCCACCCGGCCGCTGTTCTGATTCTGGATGGTATCGGCATCAATGTTGTGTGAAAGAATGGCATCGCTGATGCGGTTGTAATAGACGCTGGCTTCGAATCCCCAGTCTTTGCCAAGTGAACCATTCCAGGTCAGATCCACGCTGCGGGCGCGTTCCGGTTTAAGCTGCGGATTGACCAGTGCCACCTGGTTATAGGCCGGTTTCGAGGTGGTGTAGCGCTCTTTAAGCGTAGGGAAACGCGTTCTGTCAGAGTAGGACAGCGCTAATGTGTCAGCATTATCGAAGTGATATTTGGTCATCATCTGCCAGTTGAAAGCTGACTGATTGTTGTCATCATAGTGGGTGACGCTGCCATTTTTCTCGTGCTTCATACCTTCCAGACTGTCGCGCCAGTCATAGCTTATTCCCGCCACTACATCGACATTATCTGCCGCTGCCCACTGATATTCACTGGCAACAGACCAGGTGCGGTCTTCGTAACGGTCGTAAGCCGCATTCGGTGCGCCTTTCTCGCGGTGAACATCATCCTTCCAGTTCACCGCGAAAGAGAGCTGGTCGTTTTCACGCATATCCGCAGCGAGCTGCAGACCAGCTCCATCGCTATAGTCTGAATAATGACTGTAGCTGCCTTTCTTGTTTTTCAGATCGGCAAGCGAGTTGTACATCATCAACGTATTTTCAAATGTGTCGCGATAGAGACGGCTTTTCAGGGTAAAACGGTCGCCCAGATGGGTAGTGCCCTGATAGTAATAGCTCTCTTTATCGTACTGTGGCCATTGCCAGTAGCGTGATTTCTGACTGCTGGTTCCAGCGTACGGCGGGTTATCTTTTTCACCGTCCTGATTAATATAGGTCAGCACATATTCGTCATCACCACGTGGGGTAAAGCCCAGCTTTACGATGCCGCGTTTGTCATCGGCAGAGGAGTTGATCATCTTGCCGTTGCTGCCCGCAATAGGGTTGTCCACGCCGTGCGGTAGGCCAAGAAAATCCTGCTTCAACTGACTGCCACTGAGCTGGATGTAGCCGAGATCGTTGCTGGCGCCAAATGAAGCGTGCATATCGTGGGCATTGTCTTTGCTACGACTTCAGCCCTGGCGATAGCCAATGCTGCCTTCAATCAGTTTGGTTGGTCTTTTAGTGGTGATATTGATGGCGCCGCCCATCTGGTTCGGCCCTTGTAGCAGAGACGAGTAGCCTTTGGATACTTCAACCGAAGCGATATCGGAGGTCAGAAAACGGCCTAAATCGAGGTTGCCGTCATAGGGGATGTATACCGGCACGCCGTCAAAATAGACGGGAACCTGACGGCTGTCAAAACCGCGGACTTTCACCTGCTGCTCATTGCGGTTGCCTGACTTTTGCAGCACGACGCCGGGGACAACGCTCAGCGCCTGCGCCACGTTTTGCTTATCCAGTTGCTGCATCGTTTCCTGGCCGAGAACCGTAGTGGTTGCCGCGGAGGCCGGGCTTGACCAGACGGTCATGGTTTCGCTTTCCTGCCCAGCAAAAGCACTGTGCGCGAAAGCAAACGACAGGGCTGTGTAAAGATAACTTTTGTTGAAATTCATTATTTTTAGTCCATTTATAAATGTTATATGCCACGTGCGTCCGGGCTCAGGCTTACTTTGATATCCGCAGGCGGAGCGTAGTAAGGCGCGGAAGTGATGAAAAGTCTGATGCCACAGTCGAGATAACTCGCCAGTGAGGCGAGGGTAATGCCGCCAGTCAGCGCCAGCGTGCAATGGGGGGCCAGAGAAGGGGCCTGGCGGACAATTTCTGTTGCTTGCTCAGGGCTAAATTTGTCGAGTTGCAGGACATCGGGTGCGGCGCGTAGCGCGGCTAATGCCTCATCTGGCGTATCTGCTTCAACCACTATCTTTTTTTCTGGTGCGTGGCTGCGTAAGCGCGCAATCGCGCCGGCCCAGTCGTTTGGGTTGGGAAGAAAATGGCGGTGATTAGCAAACAGCAGCACCGTTTCGGCGCATCCTCCGCGATGGATAATGCCTCCTGCGGCGAGTATTGCCTGAGTCGCCAACAAACGCGTGCCGGGAATGGCCTTGCGGGTACAGGCAATCTGCCCGTCGGGATAGCGTTGGCGCAGCATGCTCAGCATCTCGTCGAGATAGCGCGATACGCCGCAGCTCCATTCCAGCACATTTTGTACCGCTTTCCAGCCCTGGTGCAGCGCCGCCGCATTCCCATGTGCGCGAATCAAACGCTGTCCTGCACTTACCTGTTCACCATCGGCTACCCTGTCGCTGACGGTCAGCCCTAATGAGGTGAGCATTTGTCCGGCAACGGCGGTGCCGCTAACGCATCCGCCCTGGCGATGATAAAACTCCATAACGCCTGGCTGTGCGCCGATTCCCAACGCGCGGGTAGTCAGATCGCCGCCCTGAATATCTTCCAGCAGCAACGTATCGGTTTGCGCCTGCGAAAAGTAGATCATCGCAGCACCTCCGGCGGCACGCTGTCCCACCAGATAAGCGCCCAGTCACGGCTGGCGGGGGCAATCGCGCGTGGATCCTGCTGCTGATACCAGGTTTCCAGACGTTCGACCTCGTCGGCGCTCAGCTCCCCCATACTCCAGCGCACGTTTTCCAGAAAACGCGTCCAGGTGCTGTTGTCCTGCTGACAGTTGGGCCCGCGGATAAAATCAACATGCGCGTGGATCCCCATCTGATACAGGACATTAAGCGCGTAGATATAGTTTGGAAGCTCAATCACTTCGCGGCCCAGCGCACGTTGAATGGTGGGGGAAACGAAAGATGAACTGACGAGATGAGTGGTGTAAACCCGCAGCCGGGCCTGATTATTCAGTTTAGTCATTGCCTGACGCATATCGGCAACCAGCGTAGAGCGCGAGGCGACGGCGATATCGCACTGAGGTAAATCATCCCAGTGTTCCTCCCAGGCCCGTTGCACCCACTGTACGTGACGGGCGTTCATTTGCGCAGCGCGACGGGCAGCTACGCCAAGCATTCCCTGGCTGTAATCTACGCCGTAAATTATTGGCATCTTTTTAGCCAGCGCCAGCGAGACCGTACCGGGACCACATCCCATGTCAAACAGCGACTCCGCCCCTTTCAGGTCGATTTTTCCCAATAGTTGCAGCAGATAGCTGTCGGTTAATGAGGCACAATTTTCCGCCATTTTTTCCGCACGCTTATCCCAGTGCTCCGGCTTTTTCTCGGTTCTGTTCGCCAGCTGTAACTGTTTACGGTAAAGATCGGCAAAATCAATGTCGTCAATGAGCATTCTTATTCCTTAATTGTGTGAACCAAAGAGATGATGAGCGATTTGTGACGGTGTAACGCGATACAGCGCAGCCAGACGATCGGTGGCGAGCTGCTGTTCAGGAACCCCCTGCGACACTTCACCGTTCGGTTCAACGCGAACAACACTGTCGGCGATTGCCCGGGCGTGCAACGGATGATGGGTCGACATTAGCAGGGCCATACCTGAATTTTTCAGCGTCACCAGTGTGTCGAGCAGACGGATCTGATGCCCAAAATCCAGGCTGGAAGCGGGTTCATCCAGCAACAAAAGGCGCGGGCGTTGCGCCAGCGCGCGGGCAATTAACACCAGTTGCCGCTCTCCGCCACTCAGCGTGTTCCAGCGCCGGGGCGCCAGGTGAGAGATTCCCAGCATCGCCAGCTGTTGATGAGCAATTTCGCGCTCTTTAGCGCCGGGAACCGCAAATGCCTGCAGTTGCGGGGCCAGCCCCATCATCACCATGTCCAGCGCAGTGAAGGCAAACGCACCGTCATGCGCCTGAGGGACCCAGGCGATAGCGGCGGCGCGTTGCCGATCGTTGAGATGATGTATGGCGATGCCATCAAGCAGAATGTCACCGTGAAGCGGCGAAAGAACGCCGAGAATGGTGCGCATCAGAGTGGTTTTTCCACTGCCGTTGGCCCCAATCAGACAACAGATGGAGCCGGGCGAAACCTGAAATGAGACATCGCGTAACACGGGCTGGTGACTGTGGTATCCCAACGACGCATGGCAGAGGGTCAGTAGCGTCATGGGCGATTTCCCCGTAGCAAAAGCAACAAAAAGAACGGTGCGCCAATAAATGCAGTCAGGATCCCCAGCGGAATTTCCGTGCTGCTCAGCGTACGGGCGAGGGTATCGGTGAGCAGCAGCAAAATGGCACCGACCCCCATGGAAACCGGCAGCAACTGCTGATGGTTATTGCCACTGAGGAGTCTGCCGATGTGCGGCACAACCAGCCCAATCCAGCCGATAATGCCCGCGATGGCGACGGTACAGGCGGTGATTAACGTTGCGCAGACGATCAGTCCCAGTCGCAATCGCGAGACGTTGATCCCAAGCGATCGTGCTTCATCACCCGACAGGGTGAGCAGGTTCATGCGCCAGCGCAGTAGCAATAGCGGGACCATTCCTGCGATGATCAGCGGTGCCGAGAACCACAGATCGTGCAGTGTAATCGTCGATAAACCGCCAAGCAGCCAGAAGGTGATAGACGGGAGTTGGGTGTACGGGTCGGCCAGCGTTTTGATGAGCGAAATGCCCGCGCCACATACCGTACCCAGCGCAATCCCGACCAGAACCAGCGTTAACACCGGATCGTGTCGCTTAACTCGCAGGGTAATTAACCAGACACCGGCGACCACGAATAAACCGCCCATGAACGCATACAGCTGAATGAACAGGATCGGTAAACCTAACAGGATTGCTAAACAGGCACCTAAACCTGCACCCGCCGCCACGCCGAGAATGTCTGGCGAGACCAGCGGGTTGCGGAACATGCCCTGATAGGTGGTTCCTGCACCCGCCAGCGCCGCGCCGAGTAGCAATGCAGCCAGTATGCGTGGCAGGCGGATTTGCCAGAAGACGATTTTGTCCTGCATCGGAACGTCATCAGTACCGGCCACGAGATTCAGAACCTGTTGTGCATCCAGGCGGTACGCGCCCGATACCGCAGCGACGCTCGCGCAAAGCAACACCGCCGCGATCATCAGAAAACCGAGGGTAGATGTTCTCATCAGGCGGTCACCAACCTTTGATACTGTACGTCGCTTAGCGTGCTGTGCCAGAACAATTCACTGTAGCGCTGCATATCGGTGTTAAAGCTCGCTTCAACCTGCGGATCAAGCCAGGCATGCAGGCGGCGTAACCCCAGTAAACGGTTGATGCCAGGAGGTGCATCCAGCCAGCCAAACGGCAGACCGCTGAGAAACAGAATGCGCCGGTCAGCAACCGCTTTGACCCCTTGCCAGACCGGATCTTCTCGTAGGAACTGCGCTGTCACCGCATCCTGCACCAGAATAATATCCGGCTGCCAGCTGAGCAGATTTTCCATTGAAACCTGTGTGAGTCCCTGTCGCCCGGGGATGTGCGCCACATTGTGTAGCCCCAGTAGTTCTGCCGCTTCGGTATGCAGAGAACCTTGTAAACCTGTCTCAAGTCCTCTGGCACCGCGCGCGGCATAAAAACGCAGGTTCGCCGCGGGTGTGTGCGAGAAAGCCATTGCATCATCGATAAATCGACGGGCCAGCGCGGCCTGCATTGTGGTTCGCGAGACGACGCCCAATACTTCACCGGCTGCGCGCAACTGTTCTGGGGTATGGCGCAGTTCGCCGTTAATCAGCAGCCAGGGAATGTGTGTTTGTGCGTTCACTTGTCTGGCCTGAGAAAGCCAGGTTTCATCGGCATTACCGCAGTCAATAACCAGGTCGGGTTTAAGCGCCAGGAGTGCTTCAAGCGAGAGCGTGCTGGCGCGCCCCGCCAGCCTGCCGAGCTTCGGCAAGCTCCGAATATCATCGTGAAACGGGATGGCGGTCTGGCGAGAAAAATCAAAGGAGGAAAGCCCCACCAGTTTTTCCGGTGCGACGGCCAGCAACAGCATGTCAGCAGGCGCGCCAGCACTGACCACGCGTTGGGTCGTTTCTGGCTTCGGAGAGTCTCCAATGGCCACGGTCAGCGACGTTTGAGCAAACGCGGGTAGATGGCGCAGCAGCAGTGCAGATGCCAGAAGCTGGGCAAACATCCGTCTTGTCAGCGGCATTATTGGTATCCTGAAGGTTACAAAATCGCTATATATTTACATATACAACGAATAAAAACATGTTCAGAATCAATTTCTCATGGATGAAAACCGCGGATACCCCATAAGGGCTAGAGGTCATAGAGACAGCCGGACGGAGGCAATATCAGACAAAAAAATCCGCGACGAAGCGCGGATTCAGGAAGTAAAACGGCTCAGGCTATGATGTTATGGCGTCGGTTGAGTCTGTTTTTTAGGCTCGGCTGGTGTTGCGCTTGCCGGGGTAGGTCGTGATGCGGGGACGTTGTCGCAGGGTTTGTCTTTGGCGCAAATCAGGTCGAGCATTTTTAGCGTTACGCCGTTGGTCCAGCCAAAACCATCCTGCAACGGATACTCACCGCCGCCACCGCCGGTTCCAGTGGAGCTCACGTCATACTTCTCAACCAGCTTTTTCTCGCGATCGTAGGTGTGTTGAACATTGGTGAGGAATCGCCAGGTGACGTCCATGGCGACGTTATCCTGACCATAATTCTGTAACCCGGATGCCGCGACCCACTGGAGCGGGGCCCAGCCGTTGGGAGCATCCCACTGCTGGCCGCTTTTCACCGATGTGGTCGCAAGGCCGCCGGGCTGCAACAGATGCGCTTGAGTTGCCGTGGCCACTTTACTGGCGCGATCTTTTGCCGCCGCATTGACATACAGTGGGAACAGGGCAGCAGCAGTGAGCTGGTTGCGTACTTTGTGACTCTTCAGATCGTAGTCGGCATACCAGCCTTCTTTGTCGTTCCACAGATATTTTTCGATCCCTTTTTGTCGGGCATTAGCGAAGCCATCGTACTGCGCCGCTTTGGCATCATCACCGGCAGCCTTGCTGGCAAGGGCGATCATTTTTTCCATTTTGTACATCAACGCATTGAGATCGACCGGAACGATGCTGGTGGTGCGCAGAGTGCCCAGCTGATTAGGATTGTCCATCCAGCGGGAACTAAAATCCCAGCCGGATGCAGCAGCTGAACGCAGGTCGCGGTAGATTTCTGTGGCTGGGCGGTTTGGGTTGCTTTTAGCGGTGGCGATATCTTCTACCCAGGACTCTGGCCTCGGCGTATCGCGGTCATCCCAGTAGCGGTTCAAAATGGTGCCGTCATCCAGTTTAATCACGCGCTTATTTTGCTGGCCGGGCTGGAGTGTTTCGACGCCTTCCATCCAGTAGCTGTATTCTTTTTGCATCTGCGGGAGGTATTTTTTCAGCGCATCATTTCCGTCGTGTTGCGCCAGTAGTTCGACCATAAAGGCAAAGAACGGCGGTTGCGAACGGCTCAGGTAGTAGGTGCGGTTGCCGTTAGGAATGTGTCCCCAGGAATCAATCTCGTAAGCGAAGTTTGCCACCATGTCCGAGACTTTATCCCAGTGATTGCTCTCGGCAAGCCCTAGCATGGTGAAATAGCTGTCCCAATAATATATTTCGCGAAAACGCCCGCCAGGTACTACATACGGTTCCGGGAGCGGCAGCAGCGAATCCCATTTTTCAGCGTCGGTGGTCGAACGAGTGAGTACCGGCCACAGTCCGTCAATATGTTCGCGCAGTGATTGCCCTGCCGGGGGGATGTATTTCTCGCCTTCTTTCGGCAAGGTGAAATTCACTTGCACAAAATGGCGTAGGTCGAATCCGGACTGATTTTTCTGCATCCGGTAATCGGCAAGGATCATTAATGGATCGCTGTTAGGCACCGCGTCCGCAAAGGTTTTCTGGTCAGGAAACAGTTTGGCTGTTTGTACATCGTTAAACAGGGGGCCAAGCAGAATATCAGGCGGCGCAGGCGTAGTGGCTGGCGCGTCCTCGGCGTTGGCGGCAAAAGAGGAAAAAGCAAAAAAGGTGCTTGCGAGCGTCAGTTTTATCGCAACAGAAAGCAGGCCAGGATGGCGAGTTGCTGGCGTTATCATCGGTTAATCTCCTTAGCGGCGTGCCGAAGTAGCGGCATTTACCATGAGAAAACCTTAGTTCAGGATCGACCGTTGCGCGTGATCGGCTCCCCATTTTGCGAATAAACAGACATTTCCCGACGCGAATAGAGAAGTAGCACACCCTTAATCGGAAAGGGTGTGCTTCGGTATCAGTTTGCGCGGGTTATCCGCTGTGTGACACAGTCAATGGTCAGAGTATCGCCCATCTTGATGCTATCGAGAGCCACGCCTTGCTGACACATCCAGCACAGACCCATTTCACGAGCGATAATCGCAGGGTGGGAGGCTTCGCTGCCGTCCCGCAGGCAGATACCTTTGATGGTCTTCGGATCGAGTTGCAGTACCGTAGACGGAAAAATGACATCAGCTACCAGGATAGTGGGGCGCAAGAACGCGGGAATTTGTGCGCTCTCTCCCGTCAAATGTTGCAGTGAACGAGACAGCAAATCTTCAATATCAATGTATCGCGCCTGCAGATAAGGATCATCGAGCTGTAAATACTGCTGGCTGAGATCGCTCAGCACGTTTTGCCAGGCCCAGGCGGCGCTGCACTGCTTTTCTCGCATTACATCGCAGGCCATCTCAAATAGTTCAGGATCGTCCAACAGCGCGTGGTGACCGGAGAAGATGGCTGCGATATCAGCGGAATATCGCTCTTCTGCAAGGGCAGTGAGTTCGCTCAGATCGTTCAGCGTGCTTTGGATGGCAGCTTGTAATCGTTGCTGCTCAGCCTGGAGTGATGCGGTGGGTTGCGGGTTTACCTCGGGCGAGAACGGCGTGTAACAGAATGCCGTCCCCGTGACTTTTGAGGGTGCCTGAGTTGCCTTGTTATCAGCATTAGCGGACTCGAGCGATTCACCAAAATTCTCTGCTGCCAGCTGTTTGAATGCGGCCAGCGCATCCTCTGCCTGTTCGCCTTTGGCAATCAGGCGTAGCGTGTCATTACAGCGTACCTGCAGCAGAGCTATCTGATTCAGGCTATCAGGGACCACACACTTGCCGTTTTTCTCCAGCCACATGTCGGCGTTAAAACCAGACAACGCAGAAACCAGCCGGGAAGCCGGGCGAACGTGGATGCCGTTAGGGTTTTTCACCACAATGGCAACAGAACGTGCATCTGCATCGGGAGAAAGTGCTGCGGATGCGGGTTTCACTGCGGATGGCGAAGGTAAGCCCAGTTGCTCACATTTGGCGTCGAGGGCGTTCATGGCATCACGGATGACCCGCTCGATATCAGCACCCGCGGCGGCGCTAACCGTCGCAGCCAGTGTGCCTTCAACCAGTGGTGCTGCGCACAAACGCACTTTGGCGGCAATGTTTGGGTCGAGCAGTTCCAGCGCGGTTTCCGCACTCAGTAATGCACTACCGATATCCATCATCACCAGCACGTGGTCCGTATCGGCCACGGACTCGATGGCTTCCATCACCTTAATCGGATCGGTGCCAATCGGATTCTCAGGATCGTCAATGCCAGCGGCAATGGCGATTTTGCAATCACCGCCCATTAACATCTGCCGGGCCAGCGCACCGACGCCTTCGCCCAGTTGGGCGCTGTGAGAAACAATAACCAGGTTTACCATCGCTTTATCCTTACTCTCTGGACGCCTGAGCCAGCATTTGCATCATAAACATAACCGACGTTGCGCCGGGATCCTGATGCCCAATACTGCGCTCACCAAGATAGCTGGCACGGCCTTTGCGAGCCTGCATGGTGATGGTGCTTTGCGCCGCGGCTTCCGCTTGCTGGCTTGCCGCTTCCAGCGCCGCCTGTACACTCAACTTTTGTTCACAGGATTGACGTAAAGACTCGACTACTGGCAGCCAGACGTCGCACATAGTTTTGTCGCCAGGTTCAGCCTTACCGCGGCTAATCACACCTTCTGCGCCATCACGCATCATTTGATACAGCTCTTCAAGCGTCAGGCTTTGATGAGCCTGAGTCACCTGGGCGGCGCGAATAAAAAAGGTGCCAAACAGCGGTCCACTGGCCCCACCGACGCTTGAGAGCAGCACCATACCGGTGTTTTTCAAAATAAAGCCGATGTCTTTATCTGCGATGGACGGCAGCTTTTCAACGACTTTGCTGAAACCACGATGCATGTTCAGACCGTGGTCGGCATCGCCGATCTCCCGATCAAGTCCGGTGAGAAAATCACTTTCGGTGGTGAATATTTCACCGCAGCGAAAGAGCCAGTTAACAATTTGCGTTCTGTTGAGGGACATCATGAATCTCCTTATTTACCCCAGTTGAGAGCAGGGGTGTGAACCGGTGCATCCCATAAGCTCAGCGTTTCGTCATCTACCTGTAACAGAGTGATTGAGAAGCCGGTCATATCCAGAGAGGTACAGTAAGAACCGATCAGGTTGCGCTCAATGACGATGCCTGCATCCTGGCAACGGCTTTCGAGGCGGTTATACACGCCGAAGAGTTCAGACAACGGCGTCGCACCGAGATTATTGACCAGCGCAATAACGCGATCGCCACTTTGTAACGCGCGCTTGCTTTCTTTACCTTCCTGCCATGCGCCCTGGACGTTGTCCCAGTGGCGGAGCGTACGGCTGTAGTTACCGTTTTCCAGTAGGGTATCGAACATTTCATCAACGGTCTGATCGAGAGAGGTGAAGGGGCGACGGTCAATGCCGGGTTCCCCGTGGATACCTACGCCAAACTCCATCTCGTTATCCTGCAACGTGAACGAAGGTTGTCCGGCTGCCGGAACGGTACAGGCGCCAATGGCTATGCCAATGGAGTGGCCCTGGTTATTCAGCTTACGACCCAGCGCCGCACAGGCTTCCAGCGAGTCACCGCGTTCGGCGGCCGCGCCGACCAGTTTTTCGATCAATACGGTATTCGCCACGCCACGACGACCGGCGGTATACAAACTGTCTTTCACCGCCACGTCGTCATCCACCACCATGGTGGTGACTTTAACGCCGCTTTCATGCAGCAGCTCGGTAGCGGTTTCGAAATTTAGAATGTCGCCGGTGTAATTTTTGATTATCAGCAGCACGCCTTCGCCACCGTCAATTTGCATGGCGCATTCGAACATTTTATCCGGCGTGGGTGAGGTAAAAATCTCACCCGGGCAGGCGCCAGAGAGCATGCCCTGACCAATGTAGCCGCAGTGCATAGGTTCGTGTCCGCTGCCGCCGCCGGAAAGCAGCGCCACTTTGCCCATCACCGGCGCATCTGCGCGGGTGACATATACCGGATCCTGATGCAGTGCCAGGGAAGCATACGCTTTCGCCAGTCCGGCGAGTTGTTCATTCAGTACGTCTTCAACACGGTTGATCAATTTTTTCATTATTTATGCTCCGCAGACAGTCCTGGATGGCTGCCAAATTCGGGCAGACATCTGATGTAGGGTATCGGTTGGTTCAACGTCACGGCGACCGCTCGCTGCCGATAAGGTAATTTTGCACACGGGTTTGCAAAAGAAAATTGCTGAGCGGAGCGTTTCATTACGGAACAACATCATTTTATAACGTTCCATATTGAAACGTGATGGTGCATAAAACAGCGAAAATGAGAGATCGGGCAGTATTTTATGGGGAAAGACTACGTGCAGGATTTTGCTAAAAAAAACCACCTGCCGGGCAGGTGGTTTATGCGAGGGGAAATTATCGGTATTAGCCCGGATAAATTCCGCGATCTTTTCGTGCCAGCAGAATGCGTTCGCAGGCAACAATGTAGGCTGCGGTACGCAGGGAGCAGGATTTCTCAGCTGCTTTTTCCCATACATGCACCATCGCATCGGTCATGATTTTGTCCATGCGATTGTTGATCTCTTCTTCACTCCAGAAGAAGCTTGCCATGTCCTGAACCCATTCGAAGTAGCTGACGGTTACGCCGCCGGCGTTACAGACCACGTCAGGCACAACCACGATACCACGGCTTGCCAGTACATCGTCGGCATCCGGATAGGTTGGGCCGTTGGCACCTTCAAGTACCAGTTTACAGGTCAAGGTTTCCGCACGGTGACGGGTGATCTGACCTTCGAGCGCGGCCGGAATAAGAATATCCATCTCCAGGCTCCAGAAGGCTTCGCTGGCAATGGTTTCAGCGCCCGGGAAACCTGCAATCTGTTTGTGCTCTAACTGCCAGGCAGACAACGCGGCCATGTCGATACCCGTGGAGTTAAACAGCGTAGCGGTATGATCCTGAATCGCGACTACACGCGCACCCGCAGCGGCGAACAGGCGGGCGGCTTCGCTGCCAACGTTACCAAAACCTTGCACTGCCACGCGAGCACCTTCAACTTCAATGTTGGCACGGCGTGCCACCTCCAGACCGCTGACGAAAACGCCGCGACCGGTGGCTTTATCACGACCTAATGAACCGCCAAGGTGAATCGGTTTGCCGGTGACCACGCTGGTCACGGTGGTGCCGTGGTTCATGGAGTAGGTATCCATCATCCAGGCCATGACTTTTCCGTTAGTACCTACATCCGGCGCAGGAATGTCTTTCTGCGGCCCAATGATAATGCCGATTTCGCTGGTATAACGGCGGGTTAAACGCTCCAGTTCACCTTCAGACAGTGAGAATGGATCGACGCGCACACCGCCTTTAGCGCCGCCGTACGGCAGGTTCAACGCCGCGCATTTGATGGTCATCCATGCGGACAGAGCCATCACTTCATTAAGATCAACATCAGGATGATAACGCACACCGCCTTTGCCCGGACCGCGGGAGAGGTTATGTTGCACGCGATACCCTTCAAAATGACGGATAGTGCCGTCATCCATCTGCACCGGGATATCGACAATCAGCGCGCGTTTTGGGTGGCGCAGGGTATCCACCCAATGGGAAAGTTCGCCCAGGTAAGGGGCCACACGCTCGATTTGTTGCAGGTAGGTATTCCAGGCAGATGTGCTGCTATCTGAAGCGTAAGATAACTTATCCATGATAAACCTTAGTTATAAAAGTAATATGTTCTTAATTTGGCCGTGGTATACAGTGAATCTCACCATATAAACCTAAATTTAACATTTTTTTCATAGAACGGCCTGCCTGGTCAGCACGGATTATCTGCATAAATAGTGTGGGCTTTGGTTTGGTAGTGAATAGTTATTCTTTGTATTTGCTGGTATTGCGGTTGTTTTGCGATTTATTTAATTTAATATGCATAAATTGTAAAAATCGCAATTTGTCATATTTATGACGCACCTCTAAAAGTAAATAATATGATAATAAAATGTATTTGCTTTATTGCTGTTAAGCTGGGCGTCAGTAGGTCACGGCGATGGTGACAGTATCGGCATAGTTGTCTGGCGTGTAGTTCGCGCTGGGAACGGTGGCGTAAACCGGGTAGGTTGTCGTTGTCCCCGTACCGTTGCCCGCAACGGTATTGAGCGATGTATTGCCCCAGACCATCCCGGAAGGACCTGGCGTCGAACTAAGCTGGTAGGGGACTTTATCCGTATTTGACCCCGTGCCTGCCATCACGCCGCTGCCTGCCGTATTGCCGTTGGAGGGCTGAAGCCCGATGGTGTAAGGCGTGTTATTGGAACAGGCTACGCCTACGGTATTTGAAGCCGTGAGATTACGCCCGGTCGCCCTGGCTGGCGCAAAGCTAATATCGGTTGCTGAGGTGATATTGCACTGTTTGCTGACGGTCGCCGATACGGTGAAAGGCAGCCTGGCGGCGACGGTATCGCCACAGGTTGTTGGCGGGAAAAGTAATCCGGGATTGAGAGTGACAAGGGCTGTTGCCGTTGTATAGCTATCCTGATAATTTCCGGGGACGGCTGCGGTTTGTGGCGTGACGATCTGCGCCGATACCGTGAGTGAACCTGTCACTGGCGTCAGATTCAGCAGGTTAAGCTGTACCATGGGAAAAGTGGTTCCCGACTGATACTGGCTTCCCCAGACTTTGGTGTGCCCGCTATCCTGGTAAAGCTGGTATGCCAGCGTTCTGGCAGGCGTGCCGCTTAATGACATATTTCGCGGTGTCACCTGGCCACTGACGGCCGAGGCGCCAATATTAAAACAGAGATTGATCCCAGCCAGCGCGTCACCAAGCTCCTTGGTGCAGGTGTAACTGAACGTCATTGATGACGTAGCGCCTGTCGCAGACAGTGGATTGACCGAACCTAAATTTATGGGTTGCACATTGCTCACCGAACAAGTTACCGCATGGCTAATCGCCGGACAAAAAAGTACGGTAGCGATGAGTAGCAGGTGTCTTAACCTCATGAGCGCACTCCTGTTAATGTGGGCGACAAACCAGTGGGCCTATATGCACAATCCCCTTTGCTGACGCGGGATAGTCAAATTGCACACGGCAACTACCGGTGTCCGTATCAACGCGCAGCGTGTTGTGCTGCTCCAGGGTGTCGAACCAGGTCATCCCATCAAAGCCAACGATAGACGACTGTCCTTTTCCGTTGATGGCGTAAGCCATGCTGCCTTCAGGAATTAGCTTACCCTGATTGTCGACGAGGATAACCTGCGCAGCGCGGACGGGAGTGATGCCAAAGCTAACCAAAGTACCGGAACGATCGGCAGGCGTGGCATTCGCCTCAACGCGTGCGATCCGCATATTGGTGGGGAGATCCATCGGGTCAATACTGATTAGATTTTTTTGATAACTGTTGAGCGGCGTGACCAGCAGTAGTCCCTGGTCATCGCTGCGACCAATCAGGTTATTTTGCAATTTGACCGGAACATCAGGCACGCCGTCAGTTGAGACGACGGCAAAACCATTGTTGATTTCTCTTGCTGCAAACAGGCCACCTCCCATGGTTACCAGCGATCCGGTTGCGCCTGCATAGCCGTAATGGTTATCCGGTAAACGGCTGAATCCCGCGTACGCTTTACCATAACGCCCCAGATATCCCACTTCTCCCTGGCCACTTTGCCGGGAAGCCTGCTGACTGGCGGCCAGATTCCAGCCCCAGCCGCCGTCGGCAGGGGGCGTCAGGCTAGCGTTGAGCTGGTAGCCGGTTTCGTCGTTGGTACGTTGTAGGGTGCTGCTGGCGCTCAGATTGTTGTCGGTAGCGATCGTCACCATCAAATAGAGACTGCGATCGCGGTTATCGTCAATGTTCTGGTTGAATCCGGCATTCAGTGAGATGTTGTCTGTAACAGACTTAAACCAGCTGGCGTTGGCGTAGCGCACCGCATTTTCGTGTGGATAACGAAACTGCAAATAGCTCAGGCTGACATTACCGGCAGCTTCCAACGAATAGCCAATGACTGTGTTGCTGTTAAGCGTGGGAGGAGGCTCGCCGTAATGGGTGGCGACATCGCGATAATCGCCGGAAGTTGCCGTGGTACTGGTACTGAAATTAAACCGTTCACCGGACCAACGGTAACCAAAACTGTACAAAAAACCGTTCTTTCCTGAGTCGGTACTTGCGGCAAGTGAGGTCGAAAACGTGCCGCTACGGGTTCCCGGGATCCAGTCGTTACTGAAGCCCGCGTTAATCAGTCCATCGCTGGTTTCCGCATGAGTCCCGGCGGTGAACGTATTGCTAAACCCGCGACGCCACGTAGCGCTCAATACTGGTGCGCTGGCATAATCAAAAGAGGAGTAACCATAATTTTCGCGTACCGTGCCTAATTCTGCCGACCAGGCGGTTAATCCTTCCCGCAGGAGTTGCTGATCGTTGTAGAACGAGAAATTTTGTACGCTCGTTCTGCCCAGCGCATCTGTCATCATTACCTGACCCGTTCCCGCGCCGCTGATGTTAGGCATTGTGTTGATCTGAAAGCTACCTGCGGGGACTTTTCCGTTGTAGTACCTGACGCCGTCGACGTACAGCTCAACGTTTGATGGTAACGTCGCGGATCCCAGATATGCAGGGAGCGGGGTGGTTGGCATATAGGGCTGCAACCCAAAATCGGTGCCTATCTGAATGCCGCCGATTCGCGTCGGTCGGGACCAGATGAGTGAACTTGTCAGGGTATCGCCTACGGTTAGCGCCAACATCGTATCAGGAAATGACGTACGCCAGCTGGTATCAAGGCGCTCAAAGCTGTTATCGGCATATTCCTCGGTGGAGTACTGCGTCAACTGGGTGGTGCTGAGCACGCCGGCCGCATTGAAGGCGCGAATTTCGCTGAAGGTATTGATTGCGCTTTCATCCCCCTGTTGGGTATAGATATCATAATTGAGCAGCGCCCCGCGTGATGTTGTTGCCGTTGGCGCTGTTTCGGTGGGCGAGTTAAGCTGCGTGGTCGCAAGATCGAGTGAACTGAGTGGCGCGGTAAGCGAGAGCGTTTGCAACTGAACGTTGTAGTCAATGGTTAGCTGCGGGATATCGTTAAGGCAGACGGCGTTAGTGGCGTCTGAAGCAAAGCGAAAGCCCATTTTACGCAGGGTATCTGCTCCCGCATAAAGCTTTCCATTATCGTAGCCAAAATGTACCAGCCCAACGGGATTTCCATTTAAGGTGACGTCGAGATACAAATCGACTCCCGTAATCTGCGAGGTGCTATTAATAACACCACCTTCGCTCTGGTTATTATTCAGCGTTTGTGCGCAAACCATTCCCGATATTAATACTCCATTGAGAAAGCAATATTTCACCAGAAGCCAGGATCTGTTACAGATCTTGTACTGTTTTTTGGCCATTGATTGTGACTTCAACTTTCCCGCCATAATGATTATTACTGGCCGACGGGGAGACTATCCAGCGCATTGTTGAGCCGGGTAAAACGTAGCCTAATAGTCCGGGTGTAATGACTTTTTTAGTACCATCAGGGCTTATAAATGTTGCAGCAGATAACTGTGCATGCCCATTTCCCTGATTACTGACTTCAATAAATTTTTTGCCATCCAGTTGTTGTAATTTCCATTGCAGTTTTGCCTGCGTTTGCGCCGCTGATGTTGGTTGAATGAAAACAGGAACAGAATAATGCAGCACAAACTGAAGCTTGTTTTTTTCGACTTTTGCAGGCGGTAACTCATCTATCGATAAACGATAAGCGTCTTCGGCATGTGCCGAGGGAGGGGTTGTGCGAATAACTCGGATCAACTGACGTTCTCCAGGGGCCAATGCCAACATCGGCGGGCTAATCACCAGCCCCTGAGAGGGGGAAAGTTTGTCGTCATAAGCGCTTTGACTCCAGCGAAAAACCCGAACCTGGGCATTGAGCACATTTTCACCCGCGTTACTCAGCCAGATACCATCGGCATTTTGCGTCGCTTGCAACGTTAACGTGACCGGGGCTATTTGCAGCCCACTGGCGGTGGCAAGGTTGATGCTCGCAACTATCCCTGGCAGGCATGCGCAGGCACACTGCTTAACAGGCAGTTTTACTCTCATGTGGTTTCCTGAAGTTAGTAGTTAACGTTAACCGTTACCGTGTCGGAATAGTCGTCAGGAGTGAAGTTGGCGCTTGGTGCCGTGGCATAAACAGTGTACGTCTGCGCCAGACCAGTCCCCGTCGCCGCTACGCCATTTCCAGGCGCAGTGTCTGTGGCGGTATTCCCCCACACCGGACCTGTTGCTGACGTACGATTTAGCTGATAGGGCACTTTATCGGTATTGGTGGCTGCGTTAGCTACGGAGGACATGGCTCCAGAGCCCGTTGTCGTCCCTCCATTGGCAGCCGACGGTGCCAGGCCGATAAAATAGGGCGTGGTTTTAGAGCAATTAATTGAAATAGTGTTGCTTGCACTGGTATTTGTCGCCGTGGTATTCACCGGACCAAGTGTGATATTTGAAGCCGAACCCGCAGTCACGGTACAGGCCTTTTGAATCGTCATCAACACCTGAAATGTTCCGTTAACGGTTGCTGCATTTGCCACAGAAATAATGGAAAAGGCGCAGCAACAAAGAATTAAGCGTTTGTCTAAGACTAGAGCCATATCCTTTACCTTTTTCAAATAACCACATTTATTACTTTAGAAAAACAATAATGCGGCACAAGAAGACATAATTTAACCCTAGAATAAGTATTAGACGTACGCCAGTTGATCTAATAAATTTTACTTAGGAAAAAGGTGATGTCGTCTACAAAAAAATAATACCAATGGGTGAGTATGTTGTTTTGTTTTTATGCTACTACCGGGGTTAAGTCAGGAGGATAGGGGGCAACATATTCCTTGGATGGTACTCAAATAACCACCCAAAAAATGAGAGTCGCATGATTTATCTTACACGTATTATGTGTTGATTACGGGCTGTGGAAAATGACCTTATAACCTTGCTCATTCCAGTGTTGTAGCAGTTCATTTTGTCTGCGGGTTGGCGTAATACCGGTCCAGACAAAAAGGGTTTGCCCAGGGAAAAGTTCTGGTCTTGGCGATTCAATGGGTTCAGCCAGAACGGCAATATGCCAACCAGATTGTGATAAACGCCAGGCTTCGAGCCACAGACGGGTTCTGTCTTCAACATCCCAGGCCATCAGGAGGGCATCCTTTCCTGACTTGCGCCGCGTTTCAGACAGCAGTGTGGCAACATATTCAATCAATGCGCCATCAAGCATGCTGTTCATTATGCGGGATGTATTATGGTCAAGTATCAGCCGTTGACGTACGGGAAGATAAACGTGATCAATCAGCGCA
Source organism: Citrobacter sp. A316 (assembly GCF_002042945.1). NCBI lineage: Bacteria > Pseudomonadati > Pseudomonadota > Gammaproteobacteria > Enterobacterales > Enterobacteriaceae > Citrobacter > Citrobacter sp. A316. The sequence continues at coordinate 306,501 of NZ_MVFZ01000003.1, read as the reverse complement.
TCTACGGGGTGAACGCGACCGAGTGCGGTAATTTTGGCTCGCAGCTTCGGCGGATGCGCCATGCGAAGAATGCTCATCATCTCTTCTTGTAACTGATTCCAGTCGTCGTCAGATTGACGAGTACTGGTTTCCAGCAATGCCTTAACTTTGCCGACAGGTATGCCATTGCTAATCCAACGTTTTATTTCTTCAATACGCTGAATATCTTCTTCATCAAAGAGTCGGTGGCCACCTTCACTGCGTTGAGGTTTGAGTAAACCGTAACGTCGTTGCCATGCCCGAAGGGTGACAGGATTTATCCCGCAACGTTCTGCGACATCCCCAATGCTGTAATAAGCCATAGTTCCCCCGGACACTCCTGATTCTCCGTCACCGATATGCGGTTCCTGTTACTTTGTACAACATGCATTAAATTGTACAAAACATACAGAGGATTCTAGCAAAAATAAGATTTACTTTACTATCACGCAGGGAGTAAATGCTGAATTTTTATGCTCAGCATGAGGGGTGGCAGGAATTGTTGTTTATTAACAATGTATTAGTTTTCATTGCGCTGAGAAATCATTTTTCTCTGGCCATGCAACAGAGGGAATACCATTCAGGCAGGCTTGTGCAAAAAGGTTACCCTGGAAGATTTCAATACCTGCGGACTCAAGCCACATCCACTCTTCAGGTTTTTCAACGCCAACCGCGGAAATCGTGATTTCCAGTGAAGTGCAGCATTTGATAATTGCCTGAATGATGGCCTGTCCAGGTCCACTTTTATGCACATCCGTGATCAGCTCGCGGCTTATCTTAATTCGGTCGGGTTGAAAACGAGACAGAAGCTGAAGCCCGGCAAAACCTGCCCCAAAATGATCTATTGCCACACAGATCCCCGCAGCCTTGAGTGACTTTACAGCCTGCGCGAACGTATCAAAGCGCGAAATAACTTCGCTTTCGGTAAACTCTACAATGATTTGTTCAGGCACCAGTCCGTTCGCCGCGATTTCGTTTATCAGAAAGCTGACTGCATCGGGTTTGTTTACCAGGGTCATGGGAAGCAGATTGACTGACAGCATTTTGTCGTTAAGTCCCAGCGCGCTTGCCATTGCAAAAGCAGTCTTTTTGCTCTGCAGATCCGCGGTATACAGTTCCTCAGGATTTAAGTTGCCAAAATAAGTTGCGGGCGTTTCACCGTCTCTACCACGAATAAGCGCTTCCAGGGCAATGATGCGTTGCGACATAGGATCGATAATTGGTTGAAAAGCAAAGCTGAAATCGATATTGGACGGGAGTGTGCTTTCATCAAGGAGAGTACAAGAGTTGTCGGCAATAAAACTCCAGTAATCAGGTGCAGGTATTTCAAAATAGCTCGATTTTTCCGTCGCGAGGACAAATGTGCGAAAAAATTGTAATGCCCGGTCATCATAGGTGAGCTGAAATTTTGATGTCCCCTTATTCAGCACCGCTTGCAGAACGTCATTGCGTTCATGTTTTTGTAGATCAAATAATTCCATTCCCACTTTTCCGAATCTTCTCGCAGGAGCGTAATCACACATCAGCTCAACGATATTGTGGTGCCGTGGATCGTTACAAATACAACGATAAATCTCTTTTACCTGCTCCTCTGGGCCTTCAAGTAGTTGGAAAAAGTGGTGACCGTTAAAGAGTAAGATCCCCGTAACATCAGATCGCCTGTTTTTGATATTTGCGGCTGTCACCATATCCTCAAGCGCTCTGAGGGGGGCGTCATCACGGAGATGGCTACGGTAAATAATGGTCGTGAGCATGGACAGTCCGGGATCAAGGGAGGGGAAGATGTATGGGCAGTATCAAACAAACCAGCTTATGTCCTGATTTTAATACATTATTCTAACTTTATTTTTACAATAAAAGGCCTTTAAACAGAACATATTCATTCGTTAAACGAAGTGAATTGTACAAATGAACTTGATTTCATGTGGTTTGGTATTTATGTAACCATATGATTATATTGATTTAGCACTTTTTGACAAAAATTTATGATTCATGTTGTACGCATTTTTTGTACAACTTTGCTACTGTTATAAAACTTAATATTCACCAGCATTTTGTTACAGGAGCATGACATGCAGCAGCATACCGTTCGCACTGATACTGCAAGCGCGATTTCTCGTTACTTTGCGAAGGCGCATCTGCCTACTCAACAGGAAACATTGGGAGAAATCGTCACTGAGATACTCAAAGATGGACGCAATCTGAACCGCAAATCACTTTGCACCAAGCTTCTGTGTCGTCTTGAAAAAGCATCAGGGGAGAAAGAACAGAAACATTACAATGCGTTAATCGGCCTGCTTTTTGAATAAAATAAACCCCTTGTATGATAGGGGGAAGTAGTGAAGGAGTTATGAAGAAAACTGATAGTGAACGCCTGAAACATGAAATTACAGGTTTGGCTGTGCTAGAAATTTTGCGAATGCATACAGACGTTTCGTTAGCTGCAGTGATTAAGCAATTGCGACTTATGCAGGCCAGTGAAATAGATGGTACACGTAAGCAATTAATTGACAGTGTTATCAATGATTTTACAAACATTAATCCGGGGAAGATAAGCAGAAAACCGGATAAAACCAGAAATGAGAGTGCTTTCAGTGCCAGCAAAAACCCTAAATTACATTAAAGATAATCTTCCAGACTATACAAGCGAGGTTACCATGCTTCATGAAATTAATGTCCACAGTGTAATGACGGATAAAGCTTTATCAAGTTACTTCCATAATGCAGGTGAGCTATTAGCAGATGAGTCTGTGGTATTGGGGCAGGCGGTAACAAATGTAATTCTGGCAGGTGATAATGTTAATAATAAAAACATCATTTTAAGCCTGATTAGTTCTCTGGAGTCAACAGTTGACGTTGTCCAGGCAGATGTTATCAGAAAAACCCTGGAAATAGTGTTGCGCTACACAGCTGACGACGTCTAAAAAGTCTTCATATTAATATAATATGTACAGTACCTTTGTTATATGCTGAAAGCACTCATGCTGAGCATTTTTTTGATTAAGACTATACATAGCACCTTCTCTGGAACAATTGTGATTTTTCATTGAGGCCATAATGATGAACATCGTTCAGGAATACACTGGAAACGCAGAATTATGGATTAATGATATCTTTATCAGGCAAGGATTGAAGAATATCCTTGCAGATATCGATTTTGAAGATGATCAGGCGCGACTGGTGTTCTTTACCGCGAATCACTTTGAGGCGGTAAAAAGGCAAAATTATGATCTGAATACGCATCGTCTGGTGCTGCTGATTGACGGTCATCTGTACCAGTATCTCAATGAGTTATCACTTTACAGGCTGCCAATAGACGTTAGCGTTGCCACATTCAAACAATTTATTATTGATATTACTCGTTCTGGCGGTATACACGAGGGGCAGTCGGAACTAAATATTTCGCTGACTGCGCGAGATAAATATATTTTAACGCAGTTAGGAGAAGGTCGAACTATTGTTGAGATATCTGCCTTGTTAAATCTACACTTAAAAACGATTTACCAGGCCAGGCAGAATTTGATCAAGAAGCTTGGTTGTTCCGGGCTGATTGATTTTCAGGGAATACTGCGAGCGAAAATATTCCGCAACTGGCTGGAACATGCCTGAGTAAATCGACAGTTCGTACTTCCTGTTGAGGGGGGGCGACAGGGCCAATGGCCCTGTCCGATATAATTAAAACTTCGCTACTCTGTCACCAGTTCATTTTCCACCTTCTGCTGATGATGCTTTTTGCTCAACGAGAAGTAGCCAAATATTAGCGTTATTACCACGATGCTGGCCATAATCAGGAAGATTTCCTGATAGCCCACTTTATCAAACAACTTACCGACAGGTAGAGACAGCACGATGATGCCAATGGAACTGGCGATATTGAAGCCAATAAGGTATATCGTTGACGACAGGCGCTTATCAAAATTCGCTACGCTGAATTTAAACACTGAAATAACAAACAGTGGGACTTCCAGCGCATGGAGCATTTTAATCAAGGAGATAATATAGATATCGGTGAACAGTGCTGAACCCAGGATTCGACAGGTCATGATTGTGCCACCCAGCAGCAATGCGGATTTAGGCCCGATGCGGTTAATCAGGAACGGAACCAGCGCCATACCGACGGCCTCCATAAATACCTGTACCGAGTTGAGGTAGCCGTATACGCGTGGTGCCAGTTCGGGATCGTCAAATAAGCTGGCGTAAAACACCGGGAACATCTGCTGATCGTAGATGCTATAGAACGACCAGGTACCGACGACAAAAATGACGAAAAACCAGAACTGCGTATCTTGAAAGATAGTGAGAAAATCCTTTCGGGTCAGCGCGTCGGGTTCAGGAGAACGCGTTTTTACAGAAGATGGGGCAGGTGAGTTGGTTTTGAACAACACGTTAATCAACAGGAATAACACCCCCATTATCGATACGCACCAGAAGTTAATGTGTGGGTTGATGCTGAAGAAAATACCGCCAACAAAAGTCCCTGCGGCGTAGCCAAGCGATCCCCACAAGCGGGCGGTGCCGAATTCAAAGTCGAATTTGCGGCTCACTTTTTCGACGAAGCTTTCTACCAGACCACAACCCGCGAGATAGCCAAGACCAAAGAAAATGGCTCCCAGCGCCATACCAAGCTTGAAGTTGGAGGTCAGCAGCGGTTCGTAAACATAGATCAGGAACGGGCCGCTGAGCGTGATGACTATCCCCATCAGCCAGATAAGGTGTTTACGGGTGCCGAGCTTATCCTGCAGAAAACCGTAGACCAGCATAAACAGCATGCTAAAGAACTGGTTTACAGCATACAGCATTCCCAGCTCCGTTCCGGACAGGCCGAGTTTATTTTTTAGCCATATGGCATAAAAAGACCACCACAACGACCAGGCGGCAAAGAAAAAGAGCAGATACCCGGATGAGTACCGATATTTGTCATTACTGAACGGCATATTTATCTTCATGATTTTTCCAATCCAGATCAGGTCATTGTAAGGTCTTTTTGATACGACATAACGAGTGCGCCGTATTATGGGGTAATCGTTCTCCGTAGCGACGGTTGTGACTGCATAAAGCTGCTCAGGTGTTGGCTGTCGGGAAACGCGCTTAGCGCGCCGCGTCGGGTGGTCGCCAGAGCACCACAAGCGCTGGCCTGCTCGATAAGCGGAAGTAGCGTTGACGTCGATGTGGGCCAGCCTTCTCCGGCGAGTGCCGCCAGCAGGCCGGCCATAAAGGCGTCACCGGCGCCGGTGGTATCAATGCTTTCGACGCTATAGCCACTTAAAGTTAGCCTGCTGTTTTGCCAGAAAGCGATAGCGCCGTCGGCACCGCGGGTGACGATTTTCAGGCGTGCAGGAAAATCTACCAGGCGTTCGCAGGCGCTACTGAGACAGTCGGATTGTGTTAGCCACAGCAGTTCTTCTTCCGACATCTTCAGAATGTCGCTCTGCCGGGCAAACTCGCTGACAAGGTCAAACATCTGCATCTCGTTGCTCCACATCTGCGGACGCAGATTGATGTCAAAGCTCAGCGTACCGCCGGTCTGTCGCAATGCGGCCATTGCCCGGGCGAGGGTGGCGCGGCAGTCAGGGGCAACCAGCGCCAGCGAGCAGAAGTGCAGAATATCGGCACCAAAGTCGGGCAGGCTCGCCGGGCTGAGAAATTGATCGGCAGACGGATTGACCAAAAACTCAAACTGCCGCTCGCCGTTGGGAGCCAGTGAAACCAGTACGGTACTGGTGTGCTGATGTGCATCAAACTCCAGACTTCCAGTATCCACCTGGGCTGTAACCAGCGTCTGATGCAGAATGCGACCAAAAGTGTCATTGCCCACACGGCCAATAAAACCGCTGGCGTGGCCAAGGCGAGCGACGCCGATTGCCACATTGAAGGGAGCGCCTCCCGCGCAGGCTTCAAACTGCATATTGTCGCGCGGCAGTAAATCCACCACGGCGTCTCCGAGCGTCCAGATAGTCATTATTTTTCCCCAAAGCAGTAAGACGGGTGTTTATTTGGCGCTGAGCGGCCAGGCATGCCCTTGATTAAAAATGGCGTGTCCGTTCTGGCTGAATAAGGTCAGTTGGCGATCGTCCGGTTCAGGATAAATACGACTGCTAAGGGTATATTCACCGTCATTGACAAATACCTCTACCGAGGAGCTGTCGATAAATAAGCGCAGATCCAGCAGGTCACCAACCGGCAGCGGCACGCTGCGATAACCAGAGAGACCATGCTGCGGGTAGCGACGATCCAGCACCAGACGCTGTGCCTGAGCATCGACGTAGACCCGTAGTCCGTCACCCAGCGCGATACCATATTCTTCAGCACTGCTGCGGGTAATATCGAGGCTCAGTTTGAGTTCGATGGCGAGCGCCTGTTCTTCGACTATTAAGGTTCGATTGTACAAGTCGCTAACTGGCCAGACATGGAGCGGACCGCGCAATGATTCCAGTTCTTTAATTGGGTTCATACGCAGCCGCTGATTGGTATCGAGCGTCACCTCGCGGGGGAGGGTAAGCATGCCCGCCCAGCCGTCGGCCTGCTCTGGCATTGGCGATTCCCACATCGACAGCCAGCCAATCACAATGCGGCGCCCATCCGGGGTGACAAATGACTGGGGGGCGTAAAAATCATGCCCGTGATCCATCTCCTGGAAGGTGTGGGTGACGTGAAAATGGAGATTATCCTGCCATTCGCCGACCATATAGCCGCTCTGGAACAGGTTACGGTAAGCGTATCCGTTTGCGGAGATGCCCTGCGGCGAGAACATGAAGACGTGCTTATCGTTCAGTGGGAAGAGGTCCGGGCACTCCCACATATAACCCATGCCGTCATCGGCCCTGCCGAGCGTGCTGGCAAACTGCCAGCGCTGTAGATCCTGCGAGCGATAGAGCTGCACTTCGCCCACGTCATCGACCCGGGCACCCACCACCATGTACCAGCTGTCTCCCTCTTGCCAGACTTTCGGATCGCGAAAATGGTGTACGTCTCGCGGGGTATCCAGAATCATGCCCTGGCGTTCAAAGTGGATCCCGTCGGTGCTGGTGGCCAGGCACTGTACCTGATACAGGTTTTCCTCTTTCGCCTCGCCGTCAAACTTGTGTCCGGTGTAGATCAGGGCCAGCTTATTGCCTTCAACCACCGCTGAACCTGAAAAACAGCCGTCTTTATCTTCCGGCCCTTCTGGTGCCAGTGCGATGGGTAAGTGCTCCCAGTTCACCATATCGCGGCTGCGCGCATGGCCCCAGTGCATTGGTCCCCAGACCGGCTGCCACGGATAGTGCTGATAGAACGCATGGTAGTAACCATCGAACCAGGACAGACCGTTGGGATCGTTCATCCAACCCGCCGGTGGTGCCACGTGGTAGTGTGGATACCAGCGCGGGTTTACAAGGTCTTTCTGCTGACTTAAGGCTTCGTTGGCTTTGGAAAGTAGTGAGGTCATTTGCTTGTCCCTGTAAGTGAATTGATCAAAAGATAACGTTAACATTCTCGGTTTTCTCGCAAATTTGGTGGTAATATCGATGTTAATCACAAAAGTTAACGTTAACATTTTGCAGGTGTTATCGAGATCGCATTTTCAGATCCCAGCAAAGTGAACACCGGCGAAGGAGAGGGTATGGCATCTTTAAAGGATGTGGCGCAGCGGGCTAACGTCTCGTTAATGACCGTATCGCGGGCAATTAACGAGCCCGAACGACTACGGCCTGAAACCTATAAAAAGGTAATGGAAGCGGTAGATGCGCTGGGGTATGTCTCCGATCTCTCCGCTAAGAAAATTCGTGGCGCGAAAACCACGGCTAACACGATTGGGGTGCTGGCGCTGGACACCATGACTACGCCATTTTCCGTGGAGATAACGCTCTCTATCGAAGAGACCGCGCGGGCGCACGGTTGGAATAGCTTTGTGGTGAATATGTTCAGCAATGACAAGCCAGAGAAAATGGTTGATCTGCTGCTGGCGCATCGTCCGGACGGTATTATCTACACCGCGATGGGGCTGCGCCAGGTACCGGTACCGGAAAAGCTGCATAAGTATCGCTGCGTGCTGGCGAACTGTGAAAGCACAAGCGGCCCTTTTCCCACCTATATTCCCGATGATGAACAAGGGCAATATCTTGGCGTGAAAGCGCTGTTGGCCGCAGGCTATCGTCGACTGCTGTGCATCCACCTGCCGAAAGGAATTGTGGCGACCGATCGCCGTCGGGCGGGAATGGAGAGGGCCTGTCGTGAAGCGGGTGTCGACCCTGATGCAATGTTCCACCACTATCTTCCGCCGGGCGAGAGCCACCATATTGATGCGGCGGAGATTGCCGGGCATTACCTGAGCGGCGCGCGCCCGATGTTTGATGCGGTGGTGTGCGGTAACGACCGCGTAGCTTTTGTTATTTACCAGGTCTTGCTGGGGCGAGGGCTGCGCATTCCGCAGGACGTCGCCGTGCTGGGTTATGACAATATGGTGGGCACTGGTGAGCTGTTTTTACCGCCGCTATCAACGGTACAGCTACCGCACTATGAAATTGGCCGTCTCAGTGCACTGCACCTTATCCAGGGGCTCGATCACCGGGATACTGTACGGGTAGACAGCCCCTGGCTTCCGCGCGCCTCAATATGATTAACCTAACGTGGCTATTCTATTTCAAGCTTTGCAACACGCCTCGTTATTACACGCATAGTTTATTTTGCCAGAAACATTGCATTGACAGCGCAATCTGTAACGTTACACTAAACCGTTGTAGTTCATAATTTCTAAGAAGATGGCGATGCCGGGAATGAGAGTCTTCCGCCATTCATCGATTGCTGCAAAGGAGATGTATGGCGAATATTCGTGATGTCGCAAAGCATGCTGGCGTTTCCGTCAGTACGGTATCCAATGTGCTCAACGGTCGTACCGATCAAATGCGGGCTGAAACGTTGGTGCGTATCCAGCAAAGCATGCAGACGCTGAATTATTGTCCAAATCGGGTGGCGCAACAACTCAAGACCGGACAGGCGAAAATGATTGGCCTGCTGGTGCCGTCCATTGTGAATCCCAGTTTTGCCGCGCTGGCCCGTGAAGTCGATCTGGCCGCCAAAAAGTATCAGTACCGGGTGCTGATTGGTAATACCTACCGGCAGATTGAAGAAGAAGAAGCTTTTCTGGACGATATGTTTTCCCATGGCGTCCGCGGGATTATCGTTGCCGCCTGCGATATTGAAAAAGCGCATTTTGCACGAGCGGCAGAGCAGGGCATGGTGATGGTGAACTATGATGGCCGTATGCCTGCGCGCGCACAGTCCGACCATTTTGCGCTCGACAGCGTATCCATGGACAATATTGATGCCGGGCGAATGGCGGCAGAACACCTGATCGCCCAGGGATGTCGTCGTCTCGCGTTTGCCACGGTAGAAGGGATGACGCCCAGCCGTGCACACAAAATCGACGGTTTTCTCCGCGCGGTGCAAGATAACGAGCTATATCGGGAAGGGATGATCATTGAAGGTCAGGCCATGGCGGCCTATGGCGACACGGAAATGACCGAACTTGGACGAGCGCTAGCGTTGAAAATCAGCCAACAGCCGGTGCTCCCGGATGGTATTGTGGCGATCAACGATGCGCTGGGTATTGGGCTGATGGCCGGTCTGCACCAGGCCGGGATACATGTGCCGCAACAAATTTCGATTGTAGGTATCGATAATATCCCACTGTCCGGGCTGGTTTTCCCTGGCCTGACTTCAATCATGCCACCGCTCCGGGAAATGGCAGCGGTGATGGTAGACCGGTTGATTGAACGGACAGAAAACCCCTCAATTCCACCCGAGGAGTTTTTGTTTTCTCCGTCGTTGGTTTGCCGACAATCGGTACGCTAGCGACGTGACAGGAGAAGAATTGCGCATTCTTCTCGTTTTGTCATATCAGCGTTGGTGCCACAGTCAGCAGGATATTGGCGAAGCGGCGGGTTTCACCGGACGCGATGACCAGGATTGTGTCGGACGATTTGGCTTGCGAATAAAACGCGTTACGCTCGACATGCTCGATCTCGATCGCCTCCGACAGCATGCCGCGGTATTCGCATTCGATCGTATTATTAAAATCCACCGGGCTTGCCATTAATGTGGCTTTTTCCACATTAATATAGGCGAGAATTTTTTCCAGAATAATGACGCTACTGATCATCCCCGGAGAAAAATTAAGCCAGATGATCTTCGCCTGCGTAGAGGTATTGGTTAAAAAAGAGTAATTTGCATCGGTGATTAAAATATTGGCCTTATGTCCGCACTGTGCCAGCGCTTGTAATAAATCGGGATGAATAATATCTGACTTGATCATATGTCATACCTGTTAACGCTGGCGGGCATTATTGCCCGCCACATATTTATGCCCGGTAAATACCGCCATTAATGTCGATAGTTGCGCCGGAAATGAAACCATCATATTCTGAAGCGAGAAAACAGATAGCCCTTGCCACATCTTCCGGTGTGCCAGCTCTTCCCAGAGGAATGGCTTGTATTGTCTGATCTGCTGAGGCTTGCGTGGTGTGCTGATTATGAAAACGCGTACCCAGAATCAGTCCCGGAGCAACCGCATTGACGCGGATGCCGTGTTCACCGAGTTCTGCAGCAAGCGAACGTGTCCAGGTTAGTACTGCGCCTTTGGTGGTGGAATAAACCAGAGAACCTGCATGACCGCCAGAGCGTCCGGCCAGAGAGGCCAGGTTGACGATACTGGCTCCGTCCGGCGCGTCTTTCAGCCAGGGTAATGCTTGCTGAGTGACATTCAGCATCGTCGTCATATTGACGTCGATGACCGTGCGCCAGAAATGTGGCTCAATCTCACCAAGCCATTTGCGGGAAATAATGCCGCCAACGTTATTAACCAGAATATCAATACCACCAAGAAATTCCGCTGCCTGCGCCACACAGTGGGCTGCATCTTCTTCATTGGTTAAATCGGCGAAACCACAGGCCGCCCGACAGCCCTGTTGTTCGGCGAGAGCCATTAATTCTCGTGGGCCTTCATCACCACTGAAATAATGAATATAGATATCGCATCCTGCCTCAATCAGTTTTTTCGCACTCTCTTTACCAATACCTTGTTCCGCACCCGTAATAAACGTTTTCTTACCCTTTAATAATCCCATTTTATACTCCCGTTATTCATATTTAAACGGCATCAGACTATGACGTTTTACCGCTTTTTGTGCGTGGATATCCCTGCCACCCGAGGGTGGCAAATGCAGGATTTAATTATCAGTAACCAGCCAGTCCAGGCAGCCAGGTGGTTAAGGGAGGGGCCATAGCGACAATAATGATGCCGACAAAAACCACCGCCAAATATTTCGTCATAGGTTTAATAACGTGTTTCATTTCCACGCCGCAAATGGCGCAGGTAGTGTAAAGACCAAGGCCGATCGGAGGTGAAAACAGGCCAAAACCCATTGCCATGATCATCACAATGCCAAAGTGCAGTGGGTTGAAGCCTAGCTGAATCGCAATCGGCACCAGAATTGGGGCGAAAATGATCAGCGCAGGTGCGCCTTCGAGAACCGCTCCAAAGATGATCAGAATGACAATGGTTAACATCAGGAAAAGCCAGGCACCTTGCTCCATACCAATCCCGACCAGAAGTTCAGCGATCTGTTGTGGGATCATTTGAATGGTCAGGGCATAAGAGAGGCTGGTCGCACAGGCCACGATGAACAACAGGACGCCGGACATTGCCGCGATATCTACGAACATTTTCACCGTTGCTTTCAGCGTCAGTTCACCAAATGCCAGGCGGCCTACCACAATGGCGTAGATCACCGCAAAAGCAGAAATTTCCGTGGAGGTGGCGATACCCATCATGACTCCGCGGCCAATCATGAAGATCATGACCAGACCGACGGCAGCGCCAAGATAAAGCTGAGTTCGTGGGCGTAATACGGGGTAGGCTTCGTTGACGTTAATTTTCCCGCCGAAACGGTTGGCGGCGACCATTAACAGTACCAGCAGACAGGCTGCTGGGATCAGGCCAGCGATAAACAACGCTCCGATTGAGATGTTGGCGACAAAGCCCATCACGATCAGATTCACGCAGGGAGGAATAGTCTCCGCCATCACCGCGGATGCGGCAAATACACCGGCGGCTTCTTCGCTGTCCTGCTTCGCGCGGCGTACCGCAGGCATTAATACTCCGCCGACGGCTGCCACATCAGCCAGTTTGGAGCCGGAGATACCGGAGAAAAAGGCCATCGATAGCACGGTTGTCATGTTCAGACCACCGCGAAAGCGTCCCATACCACGTACAATCAGTTCGACCAGACGCGTGGACATGCCGTTGATTTCCATTGCTGCACCAGCGAGCAAGAAGAATGGAATCGCCAACAGAACAAAGTGGTCTACGCCCGCAGCCACCTGCTGAGAGAAAAAGACAAAGGGCAGGGAAGGGTCGCAGATAAAAAAGACCATTGCGGACATGCCAAGGGTGAAGGCGATCGGTACGCCGGCCAGAATGCCGAGTACGAAGCAAATCAGCATCAGGCCTGCCGCCGCGCTGGCAGGATCGGCCATCAGCGAAAGTTTTAGATAACCTAGTGCCGCCAGAACGATGATGCCAACACCGCTAAGCAACACCACTCTGGCGCGTTCATGCAGGGCATGCTCCAGTGCGGCCACCATCATCACCACAGAGCCGATTAATACCGGAATGACATAGATGGTCTGTGGCAGACCAGTCTCGGTGGTTTGTAATCGCGCAGCTTGCACCAGATCATAACTGGAAACGACCAGCCCGACGGAGACCAGGAACAAGATCCAGCGGCTGGCATGGACAACGTAAGGACGAACGTTTTCAGGCAGGAAGCGTAAGAACAGATCGACGCCAATGTGTCCGCCTCTGCCGGTCGAGGTAGCGACGCCAAAAAAGACCAGCGCTATCATCAGCGCACGCGCCACTTCTTCCGCCCAGTGGATCGGTGAGTGCAGAGCGTAGCGCCAGATCACCGAAGCGAATACCACCAGCACGTTGATAAACAGCACCAGCGCCCCAGCCCAGGACGTTAAGGTTGTCAAAAACCGACTCAGCCGCCCCAGCAGCGTCAACAAAGTATTTTCATCCTTTGTTTTTATTGAAATATCTGCCATGGTGAATTCCTTTCATGGTTTGTTTGGGCAACATCGCCGACCGGCGGAACTGCACAGGTCGACGATGTATGGCTTATGGATTCTCGCTCGGCGCGACAGCGCTGATTTCGTCCACCATCGGTTTCAGAAGCGGGTATTTATCAAGGAAAGTTTTCCAGACAGGTTGTACGGCCTGCGCGAAGAACACGCGATCGGTTTCCCCGAAAGTGACGCCTTTGGCTTCGAGGTTTTTAATCGCTTCCTGCTCTTTCTGACTAGCTTGCTTACGCTCATATTCCGTCGCTTCTTTCGCAGCTGCCAGCACGTCGGCACGTAATGACTCTGGGATCTGCTCAAAGCTCTTCTTATTCATGGCAATCATCAGCGGGTTAAAGCTGTGCCGGGTCAGCGTGCCATTCTTGATGATTTCATAGTATTTGCTGGCGTAGATGGTAGGTGCATCATGCTCTACGCCATCGATCACGCCCATTTGCAGGCTGGAATAGACTTCCCCGCCCGGCATTGGAATGGCTACAGCACCCATGTGATTCAGCGTGGCGATAAAGTTAGGTACCGGCAGTACGCGGATTTTCAGATTCTTTAAATCCTCCGGTTTTTCAATTGCTTTTTTGGTGTACACGTTGCGCGCGCCGAGGTTATAGCCATAGCCCAGCACCATCACGTTCGCTTTATCCATCATCAGCTTAGAAAGCTGCTCGCCCGCTTTACCATCCAGTGCTTTCCCGACCTGGTCGTAGTCTTTGAACAGATATCCCAGATCCAGTACACCCACTTCAGGAACTAGCGTAGCCCAGATTGAAGTACCTGAAATCATCATGTTAATTGCACCGATACGGACCTGCTGAGTGGCATCGGCTTCTTTTCCCAGCATTGCGTTGGCGAAATAATTAAGTTTAATCTGGCCTTTTAACTTCTCGTTTTTATTCAGATTTTCCTGGAAACGGTTGAACCAGATATAGTGCGCAGAAGACTCATCTCCCGGAAGAGATGAGTAAACACGAAAGTTGATTGCCGCTTGGGCTGAAGCGCTCAGCACACTGCCTGCTATCAGGGCGCTACTAAGGCAAGCGAGCGCCAGAAAACGTCTGGCTGAACAAAACGGTGTTGTTTTCATCATGATTATCCTTTCTCACAGTATAGAGGTCGTGATAACGCCATCTGGCAGGGGGCTTCGCCAGCTTGTTTAACGAAAAAATTGCTGATTCTGTTTTCTGTAACGTTTTAGTGTAACGTTACAGACGCTATCCGACTCACTACGTAAATGCAATATGCTTCCTTTCATCAACTGGAGGGATGTGTGAATTATGTGGTGGATATCGCTAATTTGCTGGTGGATTTTACAAAACTGAAACGTGGGGGTGCTGTTTAGTCACTGTTTAGCACGCAAGGCTCGAAGTTGGGTCGTGTATTAAACTCTCGCCGAAATTTAGGGTTTCAAAAAAATAACCGTTATTTATTAACGCGAACGTACCAATACATCGTCACTTACGAAACGCTCACATTTCAGTTCGTACCTACCCATCCATCGCTTTTATCTGCTCATTCTGCTTCTGTAACTTCAGTGGGGGGACAAGCGTCCGGCACATTAACCACATGCAATAGTTCAGCTCAGTGACATCGGATTCTACGGCGGTTATGGGCATTTACGTCCCTTTTTTAGCCTACAGATAAACCGTGAAAATTGTGATCCCGTACTCAGATAGTGCATTCCGTGGTTGCCTTTTAACCACATACTTTTATTGTATTCTCATTGTATACAATTAGAATACAGGAGGTGAGTATGAGAGTGATTGATACCCATAACCATGTTTGGCAGTGCCAGGGGGAACATTTTTCCTGGATTACAGACGATCTGGCGGCAATTCGTCGTGATTTTCTTATTGACGATTTGCAGGCTGTATTGGCTGAAAACAGTATCGAAGGCGCCATTTTAGTACAAGCCATCCCTTCAATTGAGGAGACCGAATGGCTGCTTGATATAGCTGAGCAGCACGATGAAGTAAAAGGCGTTATTGGATGGGTGGATATAAACCACGGGGCTGAGATTGCAGAGGATTTGCAGAGACTGCTGAGAAAATCCAGCTACCTGAAAGGGATCCGCTATATGTCTCAAGGCTTGCCAGAGTGTCATTTAGTGACCCCGCAATTTATTCAGGGGGTTCGGTGTGTTGGGGAGCTGGGGTTGGTGTATGAACTACTGGTTACGCACCAACAGCTGGAGGCGGCTAGTCAGCTTATCTCTGCTTGTCCAGAGGTGACCTTTGTTATCGAGCATGCGGCAAAACCCGCAGTTCGCGACGGGGAAATTACCCGCTGGCGTGAACAATTAATGTTGATTGGTGAGGCTTACAACAATGTTTTTTGCAAACTATCAGGCCTTGTCACGGAAGCGGATTACGCCCGCTGGGCGGGACCTGAGCAGGCGAGCCAGGAGCTTGAACCTTATTTTAGCGCAGTTTTTGCCGCATTTGGCCATGAGCGAGTGATGTATGGATCCGACTGGCCAGTTTCTCTACTGGCATTACCGTACGCCGACACTTTAGAGCTTTACCAGAACTACCTGCAATCTCACCCGTCTTTTTCCAGCGATAACTTTTTTTATCGCGTGGCAGAGAAGGTTTACTCATTAAAGTAACAGGGGGGCACTTATGGAAGTCGTTCAATATATTCTCGGATTTGGCCCGGCAGTGGTCATTCCAATGATTATGTTTTTATTTGCCGTGCTCTTTGGCGCAAAACTTGCCGATGCGGCGAAAAATGCAATGACGGTAGGTATTGGTTTTCTCGGTCTTTCGTTGCTGATTGGTTTTATGGTGACATCACTCAGCAGCTCGACAGAAGCGATGGTAAAAAACCTCAATCTTCACTATGAAGTGTTGGATCTGGGTTGGCCGCTCATTAGCGCCTTCAGTCTGGCTGCGCTCTCTCTGCCGATTGTGTATGCGTTATGTTTTGTCACCAACCTGTTGATGATTTCAACCAACACCACCAAAACCCTTAACGTTGATTTTTGGAATTATTGGCACTTTGTATTTGCAGGAATCATTGTTGAACAGGTGACGGGTTCATTTTGGATGGGGATTTTCGCCAGTTGGATCACATTTATTATTACGCTAAAAATTGCCGATTACATTGCCCCACATGTGCAGAAATTCTGTGACACGCCGAATGTGACTATTACTCAGGCGGAGATTGTCGCCTGGGCTCCGCTGGCATTTTTGATGGATCGTGTAATTGATCGTATTCCGTTGATTAACAAAATTGACCTTAATCTCAGCAAAATTGAAGCCAAACTAGGTTTTTTTGGTAGTCCGTTAGCCATGGGAGCCATTCTGGGGGTGATTATCGGTATGCTTGGCGCGCTACCGTTCAGCGATATTATTAAGAGCGGGATGAATTTTGCGGCGGTAATGGTGTTATTGCCGACGATGGCGGGGGTGCTGGTCAGTGGTCTGGTACCAATTACAGAAATTGCCTCTGAATGGGTAAAGAAACGTTTTCCAACAAAATCACTTTATTTTGGTATCAGCGGCGAAATTGCTTTTAAAAATCCTGCGGTATTGTCTGTAGGTATTTTGATGGTGCCGCTCACTATCCTGATCAGTACTGTTTTGCCTTTTAATACCATGATGCCATTCGCCGATATCCCTTATCTGCCGATATTTGTTGTCTTTGGCACGGTTGCATGCAACGGAAACATGTTCCGTGGATTAATTAATGGCATTGTCATCGTGTGTGGGATCCTATGGTTTGGTTCGGATCTCGCTGTTGTGTCGCAGGCTTTGGCCGAAAAGGCGCAACTGAATGTGCCAAAAGAGATGATGGCTTCATCAATTGATGGTGGTTCACATGCTATATCCTATATTTTCTACAAAATGTTCGAACTGTTAAAAGGAATGAATCCTGCACTCTTGTGTCTTTTTTCTATCGTAGTGACCGGGATTATTATTTATGTTCTGAAGTTGATTTTCAATATTAATAATAAATCAACGACAGCGCCCTCCTTAACTGCAAAAAAAGTTGACTAAGAATACTGATAAACATCAGGGGAATATTATGATTACTCAGAATACAATTAAAAGTGTAGGGCTTCGTGTACCTTCTTTAACCTTCGGTGCGGCCAGTCTGGCTAATTTATTCAGAACGCTGAGCAATAACGAAGTTATGGATATTGTTGATAAGGCCATTCAGGTTGGCTGGCGCTACTTTGATACTGCACCACATTATGGCAGCGGACTTTCAGAGTTGCGTTTAGGTCTGGGATTACGCGGACTGGAGCGTAGCGAATATGTTTTGTCCACCAAGGTTGGCCGTTTGCTGCAATCCCGGAAACAAGAGCCTGGTCTTGAGGCGGGGGAGTTCTTCTATGACGAGAACCCGTTTAACCGCCAGGCTGATTACTCCTATGAGGGCATCATGCGCTCATACGAAAACTCCATCCAGCGACTGGGAACCCGTTATATCGATATTCTCTATGTACACGATCTCGGCACTTATACCTACGGCAATACGGAACTGGAACGCCAACATTTTAAAACCTTCTGCGAGTCAGGGCAGAAGGCATTAGAAGAGCTAAAGCGCAATGGCGATATCAAAGCCTGGGGCGCAGGCGCGAATGAAGAGGCAATCCTGATGGAGGTGATGGATAACGCTGCCCCGGATATCTTAATGCTCGCCAACCGCTACAACCTGCTGGAAACAGACCGCCAGGCGTTCTTTGCTAAATGTGAAAGCAACAATGTTTCGGTGGCTGTTGCCGCACCTTTCGCTACCGGAGTTTTAGTCGCGAAAGATAAATCTAAGGCGTTGTATGAATACGGTTCCGCGCCAGCGCAGGTTATTGAAAAAGTAAATGCGATAGAAGCGTTATGTGTAAAACATGCCGTGCCGATTGGCGCCGCGGCGCTGCAATTCCCATTAAGAAACCAAAATGTGGTCACCGTAACCTGCGGCGTTCAATCCGTGGAGCAAGCGTTGACTAATTTTGCCTGGGCTAACTGGGATATTCCGCAGGGATTGTGGGATGAACTGGCCAGTATTGGTATTCAGTAAGCATCATTTGTAACTTTGCGAAAAAAATAAACAGATATTGAGGATGTAATGAAAATAGTTAAAGCCGAAATCTTTATGGTTGATTTAAAACCTAAAGTGAAACGTGTCGATGCGATTCAGTCTTTTGTATCACAAGAGACACCGATTATTCGTTTAACAACATCGAGTGGAGAAATTGGTGAAGGTTATACCTACACCATTGGCACCGGCGGCTCATCTGTGGTTGCGCTGTTACGAGATCACCTGTTACCGAAATTGATTGGCCAGGATGCGACGATGATTGAGGGCATCTGGGAGTCATTGCTGTTCTCAACTCATGCGACCTCGGTTGGCGCCATTACGTCTCTGGCACTAGCAGCCATTGATACCGCATTATGGGATTTGAAGTGTAAGCGCATGAATTTGCCGCTGTATAAAGTCGCAGGTGGCGCGAAGTCGCGCATGAAGTTATACACCACCGAAGGGGGCTGGCTGCATTTAACTACTCAGGAATTAGTTGATGATGCGCTGGCCGTTAAGGCCCAGGGGTTCTGCGGTTCTAAAATCAAAATTGGTTCTGAAAGTCCGGTGCGTGATATCGAGCGTTTGACTGCTGTACGTGAAGCGGTAGGGGATGAGTACGTGATCATGACTGATTGCAACCAGGCGTTTAAATTCTCGGAAGCCAAACAGCGAGCAGCATTGTTGGAGCATATTAATCTTTCATGGATTGAAGAGCCGTTTCTGGCGCATGATGTTGATTCTCACCAGAAATTGTGTGAGTCAACCACCATTCCTGTTGCGGTGGGTGAGTCCATTTATTCCATCCAGCACTTCAAAGAGTATTTACAGAATAATGCCGCAGATATTATTCAAGTTGATGTGGCTCGTATTGGTGGTATTACGCCATGGCTTAAAGTTGCACATATGGCGGAATGTTTTAACAAAATTGTCTGTCCACATTTCTTGATGGAATTGCATATATCATTATGTTGCGCCATTACAAATAGCCGTTGGTTGGAATATATACCACAGCTTGATAGTGTTACTCTGAATAAGGTGAATATTCGCGAGGGATACGCTTTTCCGCCAGAAGAACCCGGTTTGGGTATTCAGTGGGACTGGCCGAAAATACAGGCTGATACTGTTGTTTATCATGTCATTGAATAAACCAATTCTTATTTTCTCAGGAATATATTATGTCTGAAAATCATGCTCAATTTCACGGTGCATGGTGCCCATCAATTACGCCTTTTGATCAACAAGGAAATATTGATTTATCGGCACTGCAGCAGCATTTGCGACGGTTGGAAGAGGCTGGGACTCATGTCGTATTGCTAATGGGAAGTATTGGGGAGTTCACCGCATTAACGCTGGATGAACGACTGATGCTTATCCGCGAGGCACGGAAAATGTCATCGCTGCCGCTGGTGGCAAATATCTCAGCTACCTGTATGGCGGATATGATACGTCTGGCAGAAGAGGCCTGGCATTGCGGGTATCAAGCAGTGATGATTCTACCTCACTACTATTTTCAACAAACGCCGGCCCAACTATTGGCATACTACCGCGATCTGGGGCAGCGCCTGAATGGAAAATGGTTCGCATACAACTTTCCTGCGCGAACTGGATGCGATCTGGACGCGGCTCTGGTGGCGCAATTAGCGGCAGAATATCCCAATTTTGTGGGTATTAAAGATACTGTTGATTGCCTCTCTCATACTCGCGCCATCATTCAGTCAGTCGCGTCCGTTAGAGACGATTTTGTTGTTCTGTCTGGTTATGATGAATATCTCATCCCAAATCTTCTTGCGGGTGGTGCGGGAGTTATTTCAGGATTAAATAATATTTGTCCCGAACTTTTTGTGCAGGCAATTAAAGCATGGGATGAAAATGATCTTACCCGACTTACTGGCATACAGCGTGAGATAAGCAGACTTTCTGCTATTTATAATATTGGTAATGATTTTGTTACCACAATTAAAACTGCGGTGGCTCATAAGTTTCAGTATTCTGGGGAAAAATCAAGAAACTTCGCGGGGGAACTAACCCGTCAGGAATCGCAACAGATCGACATAATGTTCAGTGTCAAATAATCAAAAATCAATAACAGCATACATTGTACTACGGCAATACGGTATTGCTGTTATACCTCTCTGTTATAAGGTGTAGAATATGTCTTATAGAATGATATTAAATGAAACCTCATATTTTGGCGTGGGTTCAATTAACGCTATCGTTGATGAAGTTAAAAAGCGGGGTTTTAAAAAATCGCTGGTAGTTACTGACCACGATCTTATCCAGTTTAATGTGGCGACCAAGGTCCTTAATATTCTTGATAACGCAGGGTTGCCTTATCAAATTTTTGATAAGGTCATACCTAACCCTACGATTGACGTCGTGCAACAAGGTGTTGAGGCATTTCGTCAGGCGGGTGCGGATTACCTGGTCGCCATTGGCGGTGGTTCTCCGCAGGATACGTGTAAAGCGGTAGGGATAATTATTAACAACCCTGAATTTGCCGATGTTCGCAGCCTCGAAGGTGGGGCTGACACTAAAAATGCCGCTGTACCGATGATTGCTATTCCAACGACCGCGGGTACGGCAGCTGAGGTGACTATTAACTATGTGATTACCGATGTAGAGAACCGACGTAAGTTCGTTTGCTACGATCCTCATGCTATTCCGGTCGTTGCCATTATTGATGCTGACATGATGGCCAGCATGCCGCCCAGTTTAAAAGCGGCAACCGGGGTTGATGCATTGACTCATGCCATCGAAGGATATATTACGAAAGGGGCATGGGAATTAACCGATACGCTTCATTTAAAGGCGATTGAGATGATAGGGCGTTCGCTACGCGGTTCGATACAGGGAATAGCTCAGGACGCTGAAGGCATGGCGGTGGGGCAATATATTGCCGGGATGGGCTTCTCTAATGTCGGATTGGGTCTGGTACATGGGATGGCCCATCCTCTGGGGGCATTCTATGGTACACCGCATGGCGTCGCCAATGCGGTGCTACTGCCGCATATCATGGCTTACAATGCTGAGTTTACAGGAGACAAATATCGCCAGATTGCGAAGGCTTTGGGCAATACTCAGGCCATGGTGATGCCGATCGAAGAGGCGCGTCAGGCGGCCGTTGAAGCTGTGGCACAGCTTAACCGAGACGTAAATATTCCTGCCCGACTGCGCGATATCGGCATGAAATATGAAGATATCGATGCATTGGCCGTTGCGGCAATGGCGGACGTCTGTACCGGTGGAAACCCTCGAGATACCTGTGTTGAAGAGATTAAGGCGTTGTACCGACAGCTCTACTAATGTTTAACTTTCCACACGACCGGGAGAAATTCCGGCCGTGTTATTTGTATAGCCTATTTAAAGCTGGAGAACAGGCGGTTGTAGGAGTTGTTGACGTGGTGGGCAATGGCTTCGCGGGTTTGTTCAATATCACGGGCAATAATACCGGCGCATATTTTCAAATGTTCTTTGGATGAATCAATGATTGAATCATTTTTCATTTTGTCTGAACGCAGCATGCGTAACCGGTCATACATGAAGGTCAGCGTTTTAGTCACAATAGCGTTGTGGCAATCGGATAGCATTTGTTCATGTAGTTCGTTATCAGCTTCGAGTAATAAAGACACATTCGAATCATGAAAACCGGCTTCAATTTTATCTTTAATTGTCTGGTAGCGTTGCGGGTCCTGGTTCTCCCATGACAAATTCAACACCATGATTTCAATGTCTTTTCGGATCTGAAAAATATCGCGTATTTCACTGAGTGTAATGGGTTTAATGGTTTTCGTTTTATTTTTGGAAGGCTCAATCCAGCCTTCAGTCATCAGACGAAACAAAGCCTCACGCAACGGCGTTCGACTGACATTAAGTTCCTGACATAGCTCATTTTCTGAGATAGCCCCCACCAACTCATTGGCGATGATTTTGGCCTTCAATTGATGATATGTTTTTTCGCTGATGTTCATAGTCTGGCTTCAATGAGGGTCATAATCATGTTTAATGAGATACAAATTAGCCCCTTGTCACTATGAAATCAATGGGTAAGCCTGGTTGTACAACGAATTAGCTTGTGTTTCAACGCCTCTGCCAGCACTGTCTGAATCAGTCCTCCGGACGGCTAAGGTGGGTTTGCAGACTAACAGCCCGTCACAGCGACTGTTTCGCAAACCGATTAGTGGTTGTTGAAGTGTAAAATCCTCCATTTCGATCTTCTGTTGTCAGCGCAGCCACATCCTTACTACGGATGATGTTTTTTTACTCAACGTTCAATTTGGTTTACTAGAAGAGATAGCCGTTAGCCAGTTTGTTGAGGATGTATGCAGGCGGTATTTTGGCTGTCATGTCTCTGGTATTTACTCTTCATGAGGGGAGCTTTTTGCCCCTAAAGATTGCCCAATGCGACTAACGGTCAAATAACTTGCCGATTTCTCTAAAAAAAATGATCAGCGTGCCGATACACTGACAGGATATGTCAGCGTTTTATATATAATTCATGTCAGGAAAACAGAAAAGTAGGTGCTTATGGCTGATTCAGCAAGGAGTTGCTCAGCAGAACGTTTAGTCGATATCCTATTAGAGCTACAAACTTGTGGCGTTGTGAATCGCTATCAGTTGATGAAGAAATTTAATATCACTGAACGAACGGTCTATCGTGATCTTAATATGCTTTCTTCCTTTATTGAGGGGTGTGGTGGCGGAGAGTATCGATTGATACCGATTCGAGCACAGAATAATAGCGCCTATGCCCTTCATGACCCACTGGCAAAGCTGCTGGACGCCGACGCGGTTTTTCCTGACAGAGATGAGGATTTTTGGCTTAGCTTGGAAAAACGAGCTGCAGAACAGCATGTTAGAGTTCAGTTTGGTCGCCCTGAACATTCAGTCAGAAATGATTTGCGAAAGTATTTTAACTTATTAGAAAAAGCGATTCAGAAAAACAGCGTCTGTCATATTTTATATAAAGACAAAACGCGCACCGTTCATCCTTATAAATTAGTTAACCAGAAAAATATTTGGTATCTGCAGGCGACTGAGGACGGAAAGCTAAAGTCTTTTTCGTTAAGTAAAATTCGGTGGCTGGATCTCCGGAAAGAGCATTTTGCGGTCGATACACCCACACTGTCATTAATTGATGAGCATCGCGATCCTTGGGTGAGTGAAGAGACGTTTGAGGTTCGGGTGCGTATTAAACACAGTATTGCTGGCTACTTCGCAAGACGAGATTTACTGCCCCAGCAAGAATTGGTTCGGGAAGAGAATGATGGCGTGACTTTACTTTGCAAGGCAGCACATCAGAATCAAATTATTCCACTCATTCTATTCTGGTTACCGAATATTGAAATTCTGGAACCAGAATGGTTGAAAAAAACGGTCATCAACTTACTGCATAACTACATCACTGGCGATCGCGACTCAGTTCCTGTTCAGGAATGTGATGCGTAGCGGGTAACAACGACTTATTGCACAGGAGATTATTATCTATGGCATTACCCTTCATTATTCTGGGCGTCGCGGCAGCGGCAACGGCGTTTGGCGGCAAAAAAGCTTATGATGGCTACCAGAAAAAATCGGAAGCTGATGATGTATTAGATCGCGCACAGCGTCGCTTTGATAAGCATAAAGAGAGCTTTGATCAGGCGAATGAAACAACGTCGAAAAAACTGGCCGAGCTGGGTGAAAAAGAGCTGAAGATCGGTAAAGATTTCAATGAGTTTAAAACGATTGCCGACGATCTGCTGGCGCGTATGGCGAAAGATGGGCATAAAGATCTTCGTCTGAAGGTACCACAGCATAACATCAATAAAATTCAGAACCTGGCTATTTCCGCCACGGAATACCTGACGACGGTCGTCGGTGCCGGGGTGTCTGGTGCTGCTGCTGGTTTCGCCGTATACAGCGGTGTGATGGCGTTTGCAGCAGCTTCTACCGGTACGCCGATTGCAGCTCTGTCTGGTGCGGCGGCGTATAACGCCACAATGGCGGCGATTGGTGGCGGCTCTTTGGCGGCAGGCGGTTGGGGGATGGCTGGCGGCGCGATGGTGCTTGGCGGTGCGGTGGTGGCTCCGCTGATTGCTATTGCGGGCTGGGCTTACGATAGCCATGCCGAAAAAGCGCTTAACAATGCTTATCAAAGCTCCCGTGAAGTGACTGCGGCGGTGGAAAAAATGAATGCGGCTGAAGCGCAGCTGACGAAGGTGCAGCAGTATGTAAATAGCATTTATGAATCAATCACCCGTATGCATAGCGTCTTTATCCAGCACTACTTTGAGCCGCTGAAAGCGATGCATGCCATCATTGTTGAACGTCATGAGAAGAATATCACTACCGAGATTAGTGAGTCGGAAGAGATCATGGCGATTATCGACCATGGTTATGAATTAGCCGCCATCATGACCGACGTGATCACCACGCCGCTGTTCAAGCCGGTGACGCAGGAAAACGGTGAAGCCGTTATCGAAGATGGCGTGATCCAACTGCAGACCGACAGCAACGGTATGAACCTGCTGAACAAAGAGATTCTGGACGAAAAACTGGCGGCTTCTGCTTCAGAGTTTGACGCATTTTCTTCTCGTATTTAATCGACTCGCCGGGCGAATCTGCCCGGCATTGCTATGGGCGAGCACAATGAACACAGCCAGGTTTGACTGGGGTGAAGAGTTACATCAGACGGTGGTCAAGAGTCTGACCACCTCTTTTGGGTTGGATTTTCTCTTGCTGGAGGATAAACACGGCGGCGATGTGAATACCATTCATAACGCTCGCGAGGGAGTGTATGCCACCGATGCCGAGCGTCAACGGTACGAGCAACGTGAAGGATATGATTCTCATCATTACCATAGCCACAAAAACTACATTGCCACCAACCGGGCGGGAAAAAAGGCGCACGAGGCCGGTACGTTGACTGATACCTACACCGGTGAGAAATTTGCGGCTAATGATAAAAAGAACCTCGACCATATTATTGCCGCCCATGAAATTCACAACGATCCAGGGCGTATCCTTGCCGAATGCGATGGTGCCGATCTGGCTAATGATTCATCAAATCTGACCTTCACGAATGAGTCGCTGAATAAGGCGAAGAAGGCGAAAACGATGGATGCCTTCGTGCAAACGCTACAAGAACAGCATGCTGTGACCACGCAGGAAATTGCCCGTTTACGCAGCCAGCCAACGCTTTCCGAGCAAGAGCAAAAACAACTGAATAAGCTGGAGAATAAAGCCGCCGCCGATTTTGAACGGATGAAAGAGGCCGACAAAAAGGCGCGGGCAAAATACAACAGTACAATCAATCAGGAATATTACACCAGCAGCAAGTTTGCGAAGAATGTCGCCACCGCCACAATGAACAATGCATTTCGCATGGGAACGCGGCAGATGTTGGGGCTGGTTCTGGCAGAGACCTGGTTTGAGTTCCGCGAACGTATTCCCGTGATGTTTGAGAAGCATCGTCGTTCATTCGATGCCGGAGACTTCCTGCAAGATGCGGCGGAGGCATTACGCGCAGTCTGGCAGCGAGTGCAGGGTAAATTCAGCACTTTCCTGACGTCCTTTAAAGACGGTGCCATCGGTGGTGTGCTCTCCAGCATTACGACGACGCTCTTCAATATCTTCTTTACGACTAAGAAGATGATGGTGCGCCTGATTCGTGAGATGTGGAACAATTTGGTACAGGCCTTTAAAGTTATGGTCTTTAACCCTGAGGGGTTAGCGCCGGGGCAGCTAGCTAAAGCGGTGAGCAAGCTGGTGGCTGCGGGTGTGGCCGTGGCTGCGGGTGTGGTGGTTAACGAAGCTTTAGCCAGGATGCTCGTATTTCCTTTTGGTCCTGAACTGGCCGCTTTCTGCGGTGCGCTGGCGACAGGTATTCTGACGCTGGTAATGAACTACTTCCTTGAACACAGCGCATTGATGAAAAAGGTCTGGGCGTTTCTGGATACGTTTAAAGATAAGTATCAGAAAGCACTAGAGTATTATCAGCAGGTGAATGCTGAACTCGATCGTTATCTACTGGAGCTTTCGGCGTTAGAGTTTGCTATTGATACGTCTGCGTTATCGCGTTTCTCGCTGCATCTTAACGCGGTGAATAGTGAAATTGAGCGCGGTTTGTTGCTGCGTGCAGAGGTTGAGCGCCGTAATATTGCGCTACCGTTTGAAGCTGGTAATACCCGCTCTGTGCGTAGCTGGTTAAGTAAGCTATGACGCTAACGCCCGCGTTTCCTTGTAACCAGTGCGGCGCTTGTTGTCGCCACGTCGATCGCGCCAGTGAAACGCAATTTCTCGATCGCGGTGACGGCATTTGTCGGCACTATCAGATGGAGACAAAGCTGTGCGCGATTTATGAAACACGTCCGCTTATTTGCCAGGTAGAGAAGCAGTATCAGCTTAACTACCAACAGCATTATAGCTGGCAGGAGTTCATTACACTTAATCGTGAAGCGTGTTTAATTCTGGAGAAACTGTAGGGCGGTGTGCCTCACGAATGAATCAGAGTCAATATGTGCGCATTATGGGCTGCGTTGCTACGAGATGGCTTGAGAAACTATGAAAACAAAAATCCACGCAATTGCGTGGATTTTATGGTTTTTTGTGATTCTCATGAGATTCAGCGAAATCTCATGAGACAACAAATTTAATTTAGACGTTGAACCGTGATTTTATTTTTATAGTATTGATTTTTATTGTTTTATTTTATTTTAAATTTATTTGTACTCATGTTTATACTCATTTTCTAGTTGGCTCACATTCGTAATGCGAAGGTCGTGGGCTCGGCTCTTATTATCAGTACTATTTCAAACACCAGATCATCGCCGTTCTGAAGTCCGTCGAAGCCGGACGCACCGTTAAAGACCTCTGCCGCGCCTGAGGCCTCGTACTACAACTGGAAAGCAAAGTTCGGCGGTATGGAATCCTCTGATATCAAAAGATGAAAGACCTCGAGGATTAAAACCGCAGGCTTAAACAGATTTTTACGGACCTGAGTCTCGAGTGCCGCGCACTGAAAGATGTGATTGAAAAAAAGCTTTAAAACCAGCGATAAAGCGTGAGCTGGTCAGCTATCTGACCGCGCAGTTTGCCATGAGCTTACGCCAGGCATGCAGGACGTTGTCGCTTAGCAGGACGGTATTTCGTTATCAGCCGGATACGCAACGTGATGAGCCGGTGATTATGGCGCTGACCGTGGCAGCTGAACGCTAACCGCGATATGGATTTAAAAAGCTTTTTCAGGTACTTCGCAGGCAGGGCAATATCTGGAACCATAAAAGAGTTCACCGTATTTACTGCCTGCTGAAACTGAATTTTCGCCGTAAGGGAAAGCCGCGCCTACCGGTGCGCAACCCGGTTCCGCTGACGACACCGGAAGTGATGAACCAGAGCTGGTCCATCGATTTTATGCACGATGCGCTGGTGTGCGGCAGACGCTTCCGGACCTTCAACGTGGTGGATGATTTTAACCGCGAGCACTGGTGATCGAAATTGACTTGAATATCCCGGCGCAGCGGGTCGTGAGAGTGCTGGACAGGATCGTGGCAAACCGTGGATATCCGCTGATGATGCGGATGGACAACGGCCCGGAACTGGTCTCGCTGGCGCTGGCACAATGGGCAGAAGAGCATGGCGAGATGCTGGAATATCAGGCCCGGCAAGCCTACGCAGAATGCCTTTATCGAACGGTTCAACCGGACATACAGGAGAGAAATACTGGATTTTTATCTGTTCAGAACACTGAATGAAGCACGGGAAATTACAGAGCGCTGGCTGACGGAATGTAACAGCTAGCGGCCTCATAGATCCCTGAATAACCTGACGCCGGAAGAATATCGGCTGATGGCTGAAAACCTCACAAAATGTGTGGAACTAAAACGGGTGCGCTTACAATCTGTTTACTATGAATGCGATGAAAATAGTTTCTGGACATCTATCCCCCAACTGTCGGGGCATTATGAATGATTTATGTCGATGTAGGGATAAATTAGAGCCGGAAGACAGGTTACACATAACCGTAGCCTTACCTTACGTCGAAGAAATGGTTACGGGCAGAGCCTGAATGTTAAGGTGTTATATTAGTACAGTATAATTGAACGTTCCGCAAAATCGCTTGGGTGCGTTTCTGACATAACCCGGAAAAAGTAACAAACCACCCGAATAAGTACGCCAGAAACGCGACATAAGAATCCACCTTATGTGTAATAACTCATACTCGAGCTTACACATTCACTGGTTAGTAGCGACTAAATCCTATAGTCGGCCTGCTGATATCGTAACTCACAATTGGACAAAAGAGTGATAGACCCTTTGCTCTAACTCGTCAGTTTCGGATTATAATTTTCATGGGTTAACGCCTAGCTCACCGGAAAAATGCGAGCGCAGCGAGTATTTTTCCGGTGGAGCTTGTTAGGTTTACTCCATCCAAGGTGAGATTAGTTCCTCTCCAATCAAGAGTTTCTCTAATGCCACTTGGAATGGCCTACGAAAAAGAAAACTGGAATTAATATATTGTTGTTCGATATCATTGGGGTCTTTAGGGGAGGTTTCTTTACCAGCTCTAATCTCCCATGAAAACCAGTTCCATGGGTAAAAATATATCTTTTGATAACCCAGTTCGCTGAGCTCAATAAATGGACACTCACCCTTGTAAGATGTTTTAGAAACAATAATAGAAGGGTTTTCTAATGTTTTCGCATCATATTTAATAGTTACTTCCACTTTTTCTTCTTTACTTAGTTTCAGCTTGGCAGATTGCTCTGAGACTGATTTCACAAATGTTTTTAGAAGAAAAAAATAACTGCTTTCCAGCCCCAGATCACGAATTGCAGATAATCTTGACTTATGATTTTTAACTGCTTCTAAGAAGTCTTCGTCATCAAAAAAATCTACACTGAAGCTTATACATTTTCCCATGGAAGACCCTTCATGTTGACTAATAACATCTGCATAGATGCTAAAGGCTTCTTCAGGATCGGAAGTTTTTAGGATGTTATTCATCCCATCAATAACCTCTTCAATATCAAACAGTGTAGATTGCAGGCGCTTCTTGTTTTTGAAGAACTCATCATGCAGGTCTGCATACCCATTATCTAATGGTAATAAAAAGTCATGCTCTATTTGCTCTGGGTCAAGTTTTATATAATTGGTTGCTCCTAGAAACATACGATTACGTTTAAAGTCTGATTGCTTAAGAGCATGATCGATTTTATTAAGTGCTAAACTCTTGTTTAATATTTCAAAGTTATTATTATCGAGTATCTTTTCCCCCCTAAGCTTTAGAATTGTCTTACCTTTAACTTCATTTTCTTCGAAATTATCTGAAACATCTTGTGAAGTCATCAAAAAGCTTTTTGCTTCATCTTCTTGACCGGAAAATACAAGCAAAAAGAATTCTCCATACGTTTCACCTGAGTTATTAATGACGTAGTCTTTATTGATGCTGATATAAGTATTACCATCTTGTATGTATTTGACTTGAACAACACCAAGTTTTGGCGGTTCTTTGTCCATAAAGTTTTGGGAGGTGATCTTTCTCTGGATCAAGTAATCTGCACCCTGAATGTCAACAGAGCGCTCTAAAACCCAAAATCGTTCTAGCAAAAATGCCTTTGCTCTGGCTTCACCAAGACCGCCATTTTCCATTGATTTCAACCAAGGCTGACTACTGCTCAATGTTTTCTCCTTGAAACCTAACGCCGCCTTAAGCGGTGAGTAATTTTTGGCTAAAATGTGAAGCGAAACCGAGCCAACTGTTACGAATCCGACTTTAAGGCCTTGTTAGCAATCTTGTCGCGATTACAAGCGTACAATGACTCCATAATAAAAATGGAAATATTTCTGATTATATTCTCAAGAGAATCATCAATGACTAAGTATCCAGTCTTCTTGACTTGTGTTTCATGATTTTCAAAAACATTGAGAATCATGTTAATCGACAGCAAACAATCATCATTACCGTTATAGTGTTGCGCTAGGCTCTCAATTCTACGATTTAGTGAGCGTTTGGCTTTGTCATCATAAAACCCATTTGTATGAGCTATTTGATTCCTTATTAGATTCAAAAGGCTCCACATAATTTCTAGGGATCTAATATCGAAAAATATCTTACTCCTACCATACAACTCTTTTTGAAATTCCTGAGCAATATCAGCCTTATATATGCTTTTTACTAAGCACACTTCGATTGTTTCCGAGCCTTTTATGAACTTATTGTGAGGATTTAACAAATCTATATAGATATTTTTTAAACTATCTTCGATTAAAAAGAAGTAGTTTAAAAAGGTTGATGAATTCAAACCTCTTAAAATCATTTCTCTATTAGAGAGTGAGTGTTTTTTTGCATCTTGAGTAAATAACTCTGATGCAAAAGTCCTGTTTTCATTCTCTTGAACTGATTCTCCTGGATCAATTTGGGCACCTAAACAAAAAAATCGATACGCTTTTCGCTTTTCTTCAGAACCAGCAGGAAGACCTTGAACCATCCCATCAATATCTCTATCCATGTCTGCTTTTGTCATGCCTTCATAAGTTTCAGGTAACAAACTACATTGAGACACGATTGCAGTAACTGTAATTAATGAGTACCTAGATAAAAATGAATCATAATAAGGGAAAATACCTTCTCTAGGCTTCAATACATCGATAAGACAACTTTGCAACAATGTCATAACTATTCGTTCCCACCTATGATTGCTAACAGTTTATGAGTGCGCATGCGTGTTTACCTCGTTAGGCCAGTGAAAGCGCGCAAAGTATACTATTTGTATGCAAATAACTTATCAGCTTTCGAAAAAATACACCATTCGGAAAAACGCGCATGCGCATTTTCCAAATAGACTGCCCCCACGACAGTAGACATTTCCTGTCCTCACTACGAGGCCTGCTCGAAGGCCTCCGGACTGACACCGGGTCCGCTTATAGAACACTTCAATGTAATCGCAGATATCGACCCGGGCCAGATCTCGGGTTTTGTATATTCTCTTCCTGATGCGTTCTTTTTTTAGTGAACTGAAGAACGATTCGGCCACCGCATTATCCCAGCAGTTGCCACGTCGGCTTATGCTCGGGGCCAGGTTATTGGCCCAGCAGAAGCGCTGCCAGTCGTCACTGCCATACTGGCTAGCCTGCAGCCACTTGTAGAGGCTGTGCGCAGAAACGCCCAGACGGTCGGATACTTCGGCAACGGAATAATCGCGTTCCGTTATCTGATGGGCGGCTTATCCCTAGAATTCAGAGGTAAATCGTAGTGTGCCCATATGCTCCTCCTATGCTCAAACTATAGGACAGGATCGTCTACCGGGGCGAGGTCAGTCCATAAATGACTCTATGGTGTCTGTTAAACCGTGGCGATTCAGTTAAGCCGATTAACTCCACCAACTTGAACGAACGTTGGACGATATTTCTGACGGCTTATATGGAAGTCGACACTGCCGCATAAAATGCGAACACCTGACTGCGTTCCTGGCAAGCGACAGCCTAATATTTCAAGCGTGACTTACTTCTGAAAGCAACTACGACCAACGTCATATCAAGCCACGTAGCAAGTACCCGTCTCTGGTGTTAAAAGCTGTCTAACTGACCAGCTCCCCGTTGATTTATACACCCCGATGTTAGTAATGTCTTCATAAGCCACATGAGGACATCCCCATGAAGAAGCGTTTTTCCGACGAACAGATCATCAGTATCCTCCGCGAAGCTGAAGCCGGGGTTTCTGCCTGTGAGCTCTGCCGCAAGCACGCCATTTTCGATGCCACTTTCTACACCTGGCGCAAGAAGTTTGGTGGCATGGAAGTTCCTGAGGTGAAGCGACTTAAGTCGCTTGAAGAGGAGAACGCACGACTCAAGAAGCTGCTTGCCGAAGCCATGTTGGATAAGGAGGCGCTTCAGGTGGCTCTTGGGCGAAAGTACTGACGACAGACCAGAATCGGGAAGCCGTGGTGTTGATGTGTGATACGACTGGTCTGTCGCAACGTCGTGCCTGTAGTCTGGCAGGTTTGTCCCTTCAACCTTTCATTATGAGGTCCATCGTCCGACTGCTGACGCAAAGTTATCTCCAATGAATCACCGGTTATGACGGCACGACGTACAGCGTCTATTTCCAGCCGCCTCTTAAAACTGTAGTGCAGGATTTTAACAAGCTCGCTAGGCGTGCCGTGGAGCTGATTATCCAGCATATGGGCGCGCTTCAGATGCGCATACACGAGCTGCTGCCGACGCGGTTGGTCATTCGTCAGTCCTCCTGGTCCTATGGCAAGTCAGAGTGTGATATGAATACTCAGTTAATCACGCAGCTAAATATGCTGGTAGAAAAACTATGAGGCGGGATATGCGGTCCTGAAATTGGCGAGTAAGAAAGAGTTAAATCGCGATATGTTGATTAGCTAATTGATCGTAAAATCTTTTTTCGATATGTATGCGTAATGCGTAATGCGTAATGCGTAATGCGTAATGCGTAAATAATCCTTTTTCTTACGTGGAAGGGGAATGTCTACAGTCTGCCAGTACGACCATGCGTTGTACCTTAGCCCAGGGAAGGTCATGAAAGTCTCTATTTCATTATTCGCATTTTTGTTTGCATCCGCAATTTTTCTTACGGGATGTGGACCAACAATATCCGGTAAGCCAGCCGCCCGTATTTCAGGTGATTTACCCCTAGTACAACAGCCTATTTGTTCCGTCGACGGGTCGGGGAAGCGCACGGCGTTTTTTATGACGATCTCTGGCGGTGGTTCTCGTTCGGCAATCTTCGGTGCGCGAGTCTTATCGGAACTTGAACATGTTGACGGCGATGGTCTGGCTCATCATATCAATGTGATCTCTTCTGTTTCTGGTGGTTCGCTGGCGGCGGCGCTTTATGGAATCTCTGAAGATGCGGGGCAGGGTGAGGCGTGGCGTCCGGTTTGGAGTGATGATCTGATACGCGAACGACTTGACGCTAACCTGAGGTTGAGCGCCGCTGCAAAGTTAGCCAACCCGACATTTCTTGGCAGCTATATTTTTGGTTACCAAACCCGGACGGATGCTCTGTTCGACGTTCTGGATTCAGATGTTTTCAGTGTGCCAGGAGAACGCCGTACGCTCACGTTGGGCGATATGAATCCCACGCGACCCCAAATCATCATTAACTCAACAATTGCCACCCGGGATGATTCTGACGCATTTCGCCCCCGTCCATTCGGTAGCCTTTTTACTTTTGCGGAGACGAATCTTGGTTCTATCGGTGTTGATTATCGAAGCATACCCATTTCCCGGGCTGTCGCCGCCTCTGCAGCCTTCCCAGGCATGATGTCGCCGGTCGTATTAAATCGTTTTCAACGAGGCACTGATGAGACGGAAGCCGGCATACCAAAGTATGTTCATCTGATTGACGGTGGCGCTTCGGATAACTTGGGGTTGCTGGCGGTGAAAAGAGCGCTCATCGAAGATTCTCACCGGATACTAACACAATGCGATCAGGTGATTGTGTTAACAGTGGATGCCTTTGGTATTCAGGGTAACCATAAGGATGATACCCCGTATATGAGCTCACCGCTGGGGTTGGTTATTGATACCAATACGTTACTCACTGCTTTTGATTCACTTCTGGCTGTAAGCAGGACCCGGGCACTGGCGGAGTTCAAATCGCGAATTTTTGTACCGCCCGCCGATAGCGAGCAGTGCCGCAAAGATGGGCTACCTGACAGCATTTGTGCAGGTGGAGTGCGCGCGAACTGGGATGAGATAAATACACTGCTTAAGCAGAAACTATTTTTCGTCCATCTTTCATTTGAAAGTGAGGAAATAGCCGGGCCACCGCCGCCCATCTATTTCTGTGAATCAATTGATAAAAATGGCCAGTCTTCAGGATGTGACTACCCACCTATTGATTGGACAAAACATCACAATGAAGTAAAGGCGCTTCAAAGGCGGTTGAAACTGATTCCAACTACCTTTGGGCTGCCACAAGATGATGTCGCAGATATTACCGCTTTTACGAAACTTCTTTTTTGGCCAGAGAATAGGTGTTTAATGCATATGCGTGACATGCTTGTTAGAGGTGTTCAGCACACGAATGTCTTTTACAAGGATGCGAGTAACTCATGTGATGAAACGACATCAGTCACTAAAACACAAATGTTGCGTCTAAGGGAATATAATGACGTAATCGGTGACAGGATCCTTGACAGTAGTAATCAAAAATGGAAGGCATCACGCCTCGAAGAACCTCTGACATTGGAACAGCGAGAATCGTTATGGAATGAAACGTTGTTTTATTATGGCTGGAACGGTCGTGTGTACATGCAGTAAATGCTGAGTTCTCTTATACCGTCTGCCTGTGCCACTGTCGCTGCAAAATGGTGTCTATGCTGCAGGTCTGTGAGCCGGAGGTCGTAAACCCTAAATGTCGGGGCGATGACATTGCAACTCTGACGGAGTCGTAAAGGAGGGAGGGGGGCTGCATCGGCGAGCTTTAGGCATAAAGTTTTATTCCAAAAAGCGTTAGAAATTCTGTGTCATTCCCGTAATATACGTCAAAAAAGGAATGACACAGACACATGCCTCATTCCTTCGATTTCGACAAAGCGCTTACGGCTTTCTAAGCGGTCAGACATTAACAGGAAAGAACGCTATTAAACAATCAGTTAACTGAATGACCGCTGAACTGGACTCTCATCTGGATGCAGATGTTGAAGCAATGCATCATTTCTCAAATATATAGCGTCGAAGCACTGCAAAACCTTCAGTCAGAAGGAACCTTGATGTTAGCTAAGTTGATTATAATCCAGATACGTTTATATAAAACTGGCCTTTACCCTCATCAGTTTTCTGAATCCGGTAGGTGATTGGTAGAGAATTTTGAAGATCAGGTTTTGTGAACGTTAAATCAGCGGCACACTGATAAACATCAAGCCCTGATTCATGACTAATTGTTCTGACATTTTCTACTGAAATCTGCACATCCTTATCCAGTGTCATGCCCTTCTCGATTGTCTTTCTTGCAATATCCACGACCAGATTTTTAGCATCATTACTATTGCATTTTGGCGTTTTCTCACCACAGCCAGCCAGCAAACCAGCAGCTATTAATACCAGAAGCATTGTTCTTTTCATCTAAGATTCCTTCGTTAATTAAGGCACTTTTTACTTCTTATTAAATAGACCATCCATTGCGCCTGCCGCAGAAGCCCCGCAGTATCCTTCGCAAGCACTAGTCATCACGCTGGCCTTACCGTTTTTCAGTTCACTAATTACTGCAACACACTGGCTGGTATTGTCATTCCAGATCCAGCGACGCTTCTGGCGTTCTCCGGCAGCTATTTGTTGTGCCGTACCATCCATATTGCATATGCCCGAGCCATCCCCCGTTGAGGCATTAATGCTGAATTCAGCCTTACCTTCTCCCGGATTCAGGGTTAGAATCGCTCCAGGTTTCACGTACTGCGCTGCTGCGACAGGTAGCGTTATGGCTGCCATCAATAAAGCCAACAGTTTTCTGTTCATTAATTAATTCCCTGTTAAGTGATACGGATGTTTTTGACTATTTTCCCCAGTGCCAGCGGTCTGCATTTTTCCACAAAGAAATAAACGACGTTGAATGCGGACTTGCGATGATTCCCTCGACCAAGAGAGGGCCAGTTGCGGAAAGATTCGATCTGTTCTTCTGAGTAGGGCGTGTCAGAGAAGTCAAACAGCACAAGCAAGGCTTTGCCATCGTGCTTCATCAATTTCTTTACTTCAGTACTGTTGACGGTCGCGGAGACATTGGAACGTGCCGCAGTTGGTTGACGTACTGCAAACTCAACGGCTACATCATCAATGACAAAATCAATGTAACCGTGCCCGGATACAGTTCCTGGCAGCTTGCTTTTCACTTCCGGTGAGACATTATCTGCAAACCAACCCAGCAAATAGCAACGTACCAGAGGCAGTAATTCCCGCTCGTTACATTCGTTCAGACGCAGTGTTTTGACGAACTCCCTGCGATAAAGAGAACTAAAAAAATACTCAAAGCATTCCGTTATTTCAATGATGGTGGTTGCCATGGTTGCATCCTTTACCTGTTATTAGGTCCATTTTTAAGGGCATACCTTTCCGGCCATAATGTTTCCGGTGTCGTATCCAGAGCCACGGCAATAATGCGCTCAGCTCTGGGGTAATGACGCTCTAAGGCGTTATTTAATGTACGTGGCGCAAGGCCGTGACTGCGTGACAGTGACGCCAGCGTTAACCCTCGCTTGTGAAGTGCTGCCACAATATCGGCACGATGCCAGTTCCCTGAACTTCCTTTGCTCTGCTTTTTCTGCGATGCTGTTGAGTTACGCACAGTATTAACTCCATGGAATCAGTACATGGATATTAAATGCGAATAAAAGATACCTTTCAAGTTCTTTTGGTATCCATTTATTGGTTTTCATATTAACGCATTGATATCTGGTGAAATTTATATGAGCAGTAAGAGAACAGTTTCGGCTATACCTACTCATCCTGAAGCTTCTATTGAAGAGGCTAAAGACTGGCTGACAGCAGAGGAATTCACTCATATTGAGGGGATGCCGGGCACTGCGCGTGGCGCCAGGATGCGCCTGGAAAAGCTGGCATCTCTGCACCCGGAAATACGTCGCAAAAGGACTGCCGGGAAAGGCGTTGTTTACCATATTAGCGCAGCCACAATGTCGCTTGATGATGAGAGAAACAGGGCTAAGGGCGAAGCGTTTACTCTCAACGACAGTGATCGCCAGCTAAGCCTCTGGGTGCAGCTGTATCGCAATATGTCGCCAGCTTCGCGCGCGCAACTGATGGAGCAGGCCCTCAGGCTGGTAAAGGACGATCTGATGTCTCAGGGGCCCAATGTTTCTGAACTGGCGGTACAAATCATGAAGCTGCCCGAAGATGAGCGTAAGCGCCTCTTTGAAAAGCTGAACGGGAAGGTGTGATAGCGTCAGTTTTCCGCCATGTCAGACAGAAGGAACCACCCCGAACCCTGGCCTGTCTGACATGGCGGAATGTAAAGTATGCCATTACTTATTAATGAATAAAAATCTGTTTTCAGTTATTTCCGTACTGAATTGCGAACTGGTTTCCTATTGTTATTATTTGCAATGAAAGTATATTTTTGGTATAATTTCATTGCTGGGTAGTGTTATTAATTGCAGCCAGCCATTTAAATCATCATATTCTTTAAACGTTCATTCTTGTTAATCCTTCACTGGAGGGTTGACTGTATTTAAAGAACACCATTATGACTATATCTGACAGGGGATATTGTGTATTCATTATTACAATGGCAGGAATTAGTTAATAAACTCTTCATTAAGTATTATGGCATAGACATTAACGACACTGCCTTTTGTGAGGCAAGTTATATGAAAAGATACTGGACTGATTGTGTGCGTCCTTATCAGGCAGTCAATGAATGGGCATATAAGTATGATCTGCACAGACTTGATTCAGTTGACACTCCATTGAGTGAAGTTAATGAACTATCCGTCAACCAATACATGGAATTAAAATGAATAAAATACATCAGGAAGGGCTGACTATGCCCGTCAGTCAGGAATTAATTAACGTCATATTTAAAGAGATGGTAAATCCCCCACCGCATAAAGCTAGAATAGTCGCTGTCAGTCTTTTATTTAAAGACCTGAGTTATAGCGCTGAAAAGGGCGGTTACCATCCTATCGAAATACGACTTATTTCACGCAATGATGAATGGTATTTTGATTACATCACCGACTTAGGTTATATGGGGACGGTATACCCCGAACTGGAAAAGGAAATTGATATTAGCTGGAGTCAGCAATATGTCTTCCTTGCCCATGTTGGTGATCTGCCTGTTAACGCCGGTAGGGAGTTATTTGAACTCTGGCAATCCAACTTTATTCAGTATCACGCCATGAACGTCTACACCATTACCGTCCTGTGGGAAAGCTAATCCCTCTTTACTAATCATCACTACTGACATGGAGAATTATCTGTGACTGATAACAGAGGGATACGTGCGTCTCAACAGGGCGAACTGGACTGTCTTTGCGGTGCTTATTGCATGGTTAATATGCTGAGCTGGCTGTATGACGGCAGGGTGAAACGACGCCCGTTAATGAACCGGCTTATTCAGGCTTTTCAACAGCGTTGGCCCTTGCATGAATGGCTGACTGAAGGGATTGAAGAAGACCGTTTAGACTGGCTGATAGCTCAGGTATTGCAGAAAGGGTATTACAGCCGCCAGTTCCCAGTTCAAATTACCAGACCCTTTGCAGGGAAGCGAGGGTTATCGGACGGGCGACTTTTCAGGGAAATGCAGCGGTTTCTTGACGTCACTGACCACTCCCGCCTGATTATGCTCAGCGACCAGTTTCACTGGTCCCTTCTGGTCAAAATAGATGAAGAAACGCTCTGCTTCTTTGACAGCAACGGGCGAACCACCATGCCCCGCAAAACATTCTCCCTGCGTACTGGCGTAACCCGCCGCCAGCTGTTTCCTGACGCCATTTACTTCATTGAACGGGAGTTCTGAAATGACCCTATTTACCCAACGTGAAACCCGTATCCTTGACCAGGCGCGTGACATTATCAGCCGGTATTACCAGCGTGGGGTTCAGCTCTGTTCCCCTGATGACGTTCGACGGTGCGTAATGGTTGAGCTGGCACCGCTTGAACATGAAGAGTTTGGCATCATCCTGCTCGATAATCAGAATCAGCTGCTGCACAAGGAAATCATGTTCAGGGGTACGTTAAACTCGGTCAGCGTTCACCCCCGTGAAGTTATTAAGCGTGTGCTGAAACATAACGCCGCCGCAGTCATCCTTGTCCACAACCACCCCAGCGGCGAGCCTGAACCCAGCCGTTGTGACATCCAGTTGACCAAAAAGCTTCAGGAGCTGCTGGAAATGCTGGATGTGCGGTTACTTGATCACTTTATCGTGGCAGGAACTGAAACGGTGTCGATGGCTGAGCGAGGACTAGTGTGATGCTGAAAGTTACCTGGTTTAATGTACGTTATTGCGGGTTACGCGCATGAGCCAGGCTGCGTTGCTTCAGGTCGTGCCGGTGGTACAAACCACCGTGTTCGATGCGTATATTAGCGGTCTTGCACCATCGGGACGGCGGGGCATCACCAGCCTGTTAAACCGCAGTGCTGGCATACTTAAATGCGGTACGGATGTAACTAGTTATCCGTGGGAACAACTTAACTACGCCGCTGTCGCTAAAGTACGTGCGGCACTGCTGGATGACGGTTACGCCGTGTCATCGGTCAACATGGCGTTGTCAGCGCTCCGGGGCGTGGCGCTGACGGCCTTTAACCTCAACTGCATGGATGCCGAAACGCTGGCCCGTATCCGGTCAGTTAAGCGCGTGAGTGGCGATATCCAGCGCAAGGGAAGGGCGCTGGACAAGCAGGAAATCAGAGCACTGATTCAGGCAGCAAAACAACATCCGCAACAGGCACGGCGCTGTCGTGATGCCGCTATTGTGCTGACACTTTGCGGAACGGGCCTGCGGGCCGGGGAACTGGTCAAACTTGAGCGCCGGGACTATGACAACGGCATCCTGACTGTGAAACAGGGGAAGGGGCGTAAATACCGTGAAATTCATGTGGCGGATGCAGTGGATAAGGCCATCCGCGCATGGGTTAAAGTCAGCGCAAACGAAGCTGAAAACGTACTGTTCAGCCGAATTCAGCGCAACGGTAAGGTTGCCAGTCAGCCTCTGACAACAACCGGGCTAACGGGTATCCTGGCTGAGTTACAGCAAACGTCAGGCATAGCGCGTTTTACCCCCCATGATATGCGGCGCACCTTCATCACCCGTTTACTGGAGCAGGGCGTGGATATCAACACCGTACGCCAATTGGCAGGCCACAGCGACATATCCACGACGACGCGCTATGACTATCGTGGTGAGACTATGAAAGTGAACGCCAGCAGACGTCTCAAATGCTGGTGACGGTATCATTTACCTGTGTTGTGAAAGTATGTCGCTAGGAGCAATTTCACCCCTTTTGTTTACTTTCGATTTTCATCAAAAGCTTTAGTACTTTCTCCGGGTTTAGCATCTTTTCTACGTCCTTCTCTGACCATGCTTTAGGGTCCATTTTTGGGTCTGTCAGGACATCTGCAATAGCTCCAGGCTTATCAAATCCTTTGTCGATCATGGACTCCTTGATAGTTTCATTATCCTTGCCCCTCATTTTCAAAAGATGAACATGCTTGAAAGCTTTAATCAACTTCTTGGCTGGATCAGTTTGAGGTTTGAATACATAAGCAATGTAATGAGCATCAATCAGTCTGGCAAGTACATCGCTAAAACGCCGGCCTGTTCCTGATTTCCTTGTGAGCATGTCCTCGTGACCATAGAACACACATAACTCACGCAACCTCGCCTTCACCTGTTTATTCATATTGATCGAGAAAGCACTTCCAATCTCCTCTTCAAGGTTTTCCCTACTGGCAAAAACCCGAATCACGGCATCGCTTGTTTTCTGATTTTTCATTAAGCCCCCAATGTTGTATTCAACCATCACATGAAAAAGCAACAGTTGCTTTATTGAGGATTAAGCCTGAACTAATTCACTAAAGCAACTGTTGCAAATTTGATTTTTCGATTATGCAACAGTTGCTTTTGGCATTTTTGACCAAAATAGGGGTGGAAATGATGGTTGTAAAAGCCTGTTCGCATCAGCCGATGCGTAACTTAAACAGGTGCGTTATGACCACAATTCGTATCATCAAAGTCCCGGAAGTTCTTGAACGTTGTGCCATGAGCAGGGCTTCACTCTACAGAATGCTCCAGCGTAATGAATTCCCCCGGCAGGTCCGCATAGGTATCCGTTCGGTAGGTTTCTACGAACATGAAGTTAACCAGTGGCTGGCTGACCGCCAGCGTGTTCAGTAAGTGCATGAACGTCTAACAGCACGTTATTCACGCACGTATAACCATGAACAGAGAACATATCAGTCAATGCTGACGCTGGTTTAACTAAACAATCGATTCATCACAGTTACTACTGATTTCTGATGGGTTGCTGATGCTCTCTGTTCCTTAATCGGGTTAGTCCTGATACGGAACACCAATGAAAAAGAATAAGTTGCTTAACAAGAAGAATGTTGAATTTAGTCCATTAGATAAGATTTGTGACAGCCTTGAGGGGCATGAGATGAAGCTGCGCATCGACTGGCTTTCAATCGTATCCCGCTTCCACAGTGAGGAGGAGAAATCTGAGTTTGTTCAGAAGTTGCAGTCTTTACCGGAACGGGAGTGGAAAAACTATGTTGTGCAGAAGAAATCTCCCCGGAACGCAACGGGGACATGTCACCCTTACAAGTATGGTTTGTGCATTTCACGTAATGAACCTGATGCACCAATGCTGGCATATCTCATGTGGGGGCCAAAAGCACCAGGAACTGGCGGGTTCAGTATCCAGTTTCATCCCCAACACATGACGGGTAAACGGATGGATCTACTGCTTAAGTGGTTGAGTGACCGTCTCGGTGAAACTTTTGCTCACCTGCTGGCGCGGGCATGGGTCACCCGGCTTGATATCGCTCTGGATATCTATGGGTGCAAGTTGAATGACTATCTTTGGGGCCTAAAAAAGTCATCGATTTATAAAGACTACGATAATGATAAAGGGTTGCCGGGGTTATCCCTTGGGGCGTTTGACTCGAAACTATCAGTGTTAATCTATGGCAAGATCGATGCCACGCTATTTAAGAGGATCACATTCCCTGAGCAAGCAGGATATGTGAATGAAAAAGGGAGGCGTAAACGGGAGTATTTCCTTGAAATTGACAAGGAAGAACATCCGAAGTTTCTACGTGTTGAAATGCGTATACAACCTGAGTCTACTGGTCCTGGTAGGCGAGGATTCAGGCAGAAAGCGCTGATGCTGTCGGACCTCTCAAAGCTCGAACATCCCTTTGAGCGTCTGTTGGTGTATAAGCGCAAGCTGAAGGAGGAACTAATAAACGCTGTCTTTACCAATGACCGGCCCAAAACTAATGGTATCAAAGCATGGGTAGATGTCTTGAGGCGTGGTGATTCAGGGGGGCGTCTGGCCCGTAAATTCGCCAAACTCCTGAGCCTTAATGAGGTAGAGCTGTTCGACAAGAATGACGTCTGGTCTTTTTGGCCTATCTGTATGGCTAAGCTGGGGCAGGTTATTGGTACATTAAAGCCAGAGTTTGCGACCGGGGAAGAGATGGCTGTCAGCCAGTTTGTTGAGGATACTCGCAAGCGGAAGCGCAAAACACGGCATCAAAAACGTCAGGAACAGGAGCATTCAAAACCTTAGTTCCAGCATTAATCAAGATTGATGGCGGTCTTTTGGCCGCCATATCTTTGGCTTTTATACTCGGTGAGGAGGTTCTTCATGTCACTTGTGTCGCTGAATTCTTCCCTCAATACCGCCCAACGTTGCTGAGTTTTTGCGTGGTAGACCGGCTAACTACCGCAGCTGTTTAGTGTCAGATCTGCACCTCGTACAATGCCAGGGGAAAACCGCCGATGGTTTTTCCTGACTCTGACAGTTGCAAGGATCGGCGGTTTTGAGCAAATTCGAGGTTTCAAAAGATCAAAATCAAGAAAACAACATGTGTCTACAACCGCTATTGAATATTACCGGGGGGAAGTTGTGCCGCTTAATAACCGGTAACGTTTTACGTATCCGCTAATCCCATTCTGGCTGAGCTGATATTTAATCGCTATTTACGTCTACAAGGTATATAGCTATGTCTATTATGCTCTATATACACTC
Source organism: Citrobacter sp. A316 (assembly GCF_002042945.1). Taxonomy (NCBI): domain Bacteria; kingdom Pseudomonadati; phylum Pseudomonadota; class Gammaproteobacteria; order Enterobacterales; family Enterobacteriaceae; genus Citrobacter; species Citrobacter sp. A316. Next base: position 263,624 of record NZ_MVFZ01000003.1, on the reverse strand, counting down.
TATCTCTATATTACCATATATATGTCATTACATACTATAGCCATTATCCAGTATCAGCTATCATGAGGCTCCAGCCTCCAGTATTATGATCATTATCCCAGCATCTGAACCTTGTTGGGTTCACATATGATTTGAGTAATTCAGTTGTAAATAAATGGGGTCAGGGCATGGTGCTTTGATCTCAATATACAGGTGAATTATGAAACCATACATTACACATAACAATATTCTTGTGACAGGTTCAACACTGGAGTATTTCAAAGAAGTTGTTATCAGTATTCCTTATAATGGTGTGCCAAGTCTGCGGCGTCCCTTTTATCGTAATATAGCAGTATTCCTTCAGCATGTTATTTGTGTCGCTACCTGTAGTCGTAAGAACAAAAAGAAAGCAAAGATTAAGGCGAATAAAAAATGGTCTTATTCTGTGCCAGTACCATTTGAGCTGGGTAGAGAGAAACTTCCCGGAGTATTTAAGAAAAGTGGGCCGACGCATGAACGTGCAATCGAGGCACTGGCAAGCGCGGGAATTATCAAACTAACCGGGTATTCAAATACTAATCATTTATGCCGGGAATATGCTGTTTCTCAACGTGTTCTGCGTAAGTTGTTTGGCAACGACCGCGAGGCATACCTTAGTCGTAAGGATCGCTACCATTATCTGACGGATATTTTCACCAAGCGTAAAAGTTACTCATTTGATGCTCTGATTGGGGTTGCGATCGACCGTGGGCAGCATGCTAAACATAAGCAGTCTAAACGCGATATCCCTAACGCTGCCTTCAGGGAGTTGGTAGTGGGGGTCTGGAATAATCTTGAGCCGCTTGAAATCAATCTGGATGCACTGCTTGCTTATCATCGCAAACATCCCACGAAGAAGAACAAAATATTCATTTTCAACTTCTTGTCGCGACTGGCTGAAACAGGCGTGGAGCTGGTGAAGGAATCGCCGTTGATAGTGTCCTACAGGCAATCTTATAAAACTGCGTACATTGGCGGAAGATCCTTTGAGGTTGGCACTGGCTTCCAGACTCTACCGTCTAAAATGAAGTGGGCGTGTCTGGCACGTGGTGTGAACTATGACATCAAGGGATGCCAGCTTGAGATACTGCGCCATGAGCTGTTGAGTATTGGTATTTCGGCAAAGTCGCTGGAGGTGCTGGAAACGGGCTATATCTGCCGGGTATTGCGTATTGCTGAAGAACTGGTGAAGCAATTCAGGTTTTCCAGCGTATTCAACGCCGGGTTCGTTACACTATCGCTAAAATCCAGTACCAGACGCTTATTGAACCGTGAGTTAGGTAAGGTAGAAGCAAAGCGAGTACTGAAACGCTGGAAGCACTTTCTGAAACCCCTGAGGCGAGATCTGGCTTTACTACTGGATCATTACGAAGGCATAGCAAAAACCAATCATTACGGCAAATGCGTTACCAACGCGGTAGGGCAGCCATTCAACATTACCTACAAAGATGTGGCTACGCGTAAACGCAGGAAGTCAGATGTGATGCGCCGAAAGCTGCTTTCGCACATGTTACAGGGACTGGAAAGCCGGGCTGTTTACGATTACGTTGCCAGTCATAAGGGCGTTTGCGCACTGGAGCACGATGGGTTTGTTTCATATAAAGAGGTCACTGACTGGTCCCATCCATATCTGTTGATTGAGAAAAAGCATTAAGGGGAGCCACTCAGTCAATTACAGCTTATCCCGGTTGATAAACAAGACGGGACATTTAGCACTTTCATGATATGCATAGCCGGCAGGTGATCTTAGCCTGCTTTCAGCGATGAACCACAAAATATTCCCCTTTTGTTACTTTGATATGATTGCTCAAAATGGGTGGTAACACTGAGATCGTTGAAATGACTGCATGTTACATTGTTACTTTTGTTACCGTTGAAAACATCAAGTTGGAGAGCTAAATGGATTGGCCAAAGGAGTACAGCAAGACGACTCAAGCGGTAAGAGATGCGGCGTATAAACACTACTATGTTGAAGCAATCACCCGGTCGGTTCTACTACCGGGACAGGAGAAAACCGCTTATCACGATGGACTACTAACGACGGATTATTACCTTTTCCTGTTTACCAGCAGGGAGAATCCGAAGCTTACAGGATATTTTACCTGTGGCTTGTACGCAGCAAAGGGGTGGTTCGAGTTGAACGGACAGCGACCTGAGGAAATTCCATCGTACAATCCCCTTACGGGCGAGTTCTCCGGTGGTAGTAAAAAGAGTGGCTGCGGGATTACTAAACCGCTGAAAGCTGAATCAGATCCAAGAATGAAACGTCTTATCAGGGTACTCCAGACGTTCATTTCTCTGACGGACGATGAGAAAAGGAAAATTAAAGGCGAATCAACCACATTGACTGTCCTACAGAAGCTCATAAAAGCGTCAAAAGATGCCCCCAGCACGTCAAACATCAGATCAGTAAATACCACTCTGTACAAAGCGCTCAAGGATGGTCGTCATGGTGGTGCTCGTACATTCACTCAACTAGTTGATCATTACGAGATTCTTCTTGGTGTGACTTTCAAGAAGATACCTATTGATGATTTCAATCAGGAGATCGACGATACCCGCAACAAGTCAGCGACATATCCGTATATCCCTTTGGCATCATTCTGAAATGAAGTGCTACAGTCTTGTCTGCTATCGGCCCATTGATCAAGCGTAGTGGGCGGAAGCTCTGCTAGAAGCGAGGGGCAGGGCACCGCTGTTGGTACGAAGCGGCCTCAGTCACTGAGCAGAAGGTCCGCTGTGAGCGAAGAGCGGATCTTTCAGACACTGGTGCGTCAGATAGCGGGAAACTGTTCAAAAATGAATACAAGGGACATTATTGCTGCGATAATATCCACTTGCTTCTATGGCGTTCTAAGAGCTGTTTTACGCGGAGGAATAACTTCCAATTGGCAGAAACTTGATATAGTTCTACAAATGAGTGTTATGGATAATTGCTCCGCAATAAAAACGTGAAGCCTTAAAGCAAGGGAGTAAAGTACTAATGCTGCAGATTTTAGGTGGTAGCCACTGATATTTCATGATTTAAGTGGGGAAAGGCATGGAGTTGACAAAGGAATCTGCATATCAAGCGATTGCAGAGTTTTTTACTGAAAAGCCGTTTGTTTTATTTGGCACAGGAACGTCATGTGCACTTGATCTAAATTTTGGGATGCCAGCACTAGAGCGTCACCTTCGAGACGAGCTGAACAGTGGCATGACAGATGCTCAGACACAACAATGGCAGCAAGTTGTATCTGCACTCGATGTGGGTAGCCATGATTTTGAATCCTCTATGGACTTCATCAAGGACGAGCCTCTGACTACTCGAATAGTTGAACTAACTGCCAACTTTGTTGCGTATCACGATAACGTTCACGCCCATCAAATTATTTCAGGATTACGTGATTGGCCCGCTGGTTCATTACTGAAAAAGCTCGTAGAGACACTGCCCCAGGCCGATAAACAACTTCACGTCGCAACGCCCAATTACGATTTATTAGCTGAGTACGCCTTTATTCGACACAAGATTCCATATATTACGGGGTTTTACGGGGGCTTTCTTCAACGTTATGATTGGAATGAAGCGAAAAAGTCAGTTCAATCTATTCATAAAGGTTTAGGCAAGCCGAGGCAACCACCAAGAATCGTTGAATGCAAACATGTTCGATTACACAAACCGCATGGCTCGTTAAATACGTTTGAATGGGAATCTCACCTTATAGAGTGTAATAGCTGGATTCTCAACAAACCTGAAGGCGTTGTGCGGGCTATGATCACTCCTGGCACAGCAAAATATCAGCGATTGCACAAAGACAGGGCCCAGTTGGCTGAATACGATAACGCTGTCGGAAACCATACCTGTTTTCTTTTTTTAGGGTTTGGCTTTAACGATTCCCAACTTGTAAATAACGCATTTAGGAAAAAACTTGAACAAGATCAGTGTCGTGCGCTAGTGATTACTCGGGATTCAAATCCAAGAATCGAGGAGTGGATAGATAAATGCCCAAATATGTGGCTTATCTGCAAACAGACAAATTCAGATAAAAGCAGAATCTACAATTCAAAATTTGAAAACTGGTTGCATATAGACGACAAGGAATTATGGCGTTTTGACGCTTTCACTAACGAGTTCTTAGGGGGATAACATGGCTCTTTTTACTTTTAATGATGATAGCTACATACTTGGCAATATTCGTGAAGTTGACACCAGAAAAGTAACCATTTTGGTAAATAGTGATAAGGATCTGCGTAAGGCCAGAGTTGGGCAGCTTGTAACAGTGCAGCTCAGCGGAGCAACAGAATGTTGGCTCATTGGCATGATTGATAAAGTAATCAAAGCAGTAGTCACTCAATCTCTTACCCTAGAAGTGCAAGAAGATGATGCTGACGAGATAGACGCTTTTGAAGATAGCGTAGTCAACACAGTCAAGATTACGTTAATGGGCGGGGCCCGATGGGATGCAATTGCTCAAAAGTATAAGTTTTCAAGATCTCTAGATCACGTTCCTGAAATCGACTCAACCTGTTACATACTTAAAGACGCCCACCTAGAAGAATTCATGCGCGTGATTTCTGAATGTGGCAATGGAGAGGACTCGCTTGAATTGGGTTCTTATAAGCTCAATGAAAATGCACGCGCTTATGTTGATGGCAATAAGTTATTTCAGCGACATGCTGCTCTACTTGGTAGCACAGGTTCAGGTAAATCGTGGACTGTTGCTTCGATTCTTGAAAGAAGCTCGCGACTACCATCTTCAAACCTAGTGGTATTCGATTTACACGGTGAATATAAAGAACTTTCCTATGCGAAACAATTGAGAATACCAGGGCCAGATGAGGTTAACGTAGATGATGATTCACTACTCTTCCTACCCTATTGGTTGCTCAATTCAGAAGAGATTCAGTCATTATTCGTTGATCGAAGTGAATTCAGTGCGCATAACCAAGTTGTGGTTGTTCAAGATGCAATTACCGAGCAAAAGAAATATTTCCTGCAAGCGAATGGTAGAACTGATCTGTTGCAGTCTTTTACACTCGACAGTCCAATTCCATATTCTCTAAATAATGTCATTGAAAAACTAAAATATTTAAATGAAGAAAAGGTCGATGGCTCAAGAGGTCCTAAAAACGGTCCTTTCAACGGCGAATTCTCCAGGCTGCTAGTTCGCATGGCAAGCCGCTTAAACGACCGACGCTATGGTTTCCTCTTTAATAGTCCTGATAAATACAACCAATACGATTCGTTGAGCATGATTGCTGAAAAACTGATGGAATTTGGTGAGCAAAAGCAAAGCATAAAAGTAATCGACTTTTCAGAGGTTCCGGCAGATATACTGCCAGTAATCATTGGGTTGGTTGCCCGTATCATCTATCAGGTTCAATTCTGGACTGATCCAAAGAGTCGCAGACCAGTTGCCTTTGTCTGTGATGAGGCGCATCTATACCTACCAAGAAAAGAAGGTAACCCAGTTGAACGCAGAGCGGTTGAAGCATTTGAAAAAATCGCTAAAGAAGGACGTAAATATGGCGTTGCGTTGATGATTGTAAGCCAGAGACCTTCAGATGTAAGTGCCACCATTCTCAGCCAGTGTAACAACATCATTTCTCTGCGTTTAACGAATGCGGATGACCAAGCGACAGTGCGTAAATTACTACCCGAAAGCTTGGAGAGCCTCTTAGAGGCACTCCCTATCATGGATGTTGGAGAAGCTATGGTTGTGGGTGATTCAGTGCTCCTGCCAAGCAGAATTAAAATTGATCCTCCAACTGAAAAGCCGTTAAGTGCAACAATAGATTTTTGGTCTCGTTGGCAGGAAAACGTTACCAATACAGACTTTGCATTGGCAGTAGAAAACATGCGTCGACAAAATAGAACAAAGTTATAACCCGAAACTGCCCCTCGGGCGAGGGGCTTTAGCAGGCTAGGTTTGTTCAAGTCTATCTTCGGATGGTGTTGTATCCCTCAGTGTGTTTTGAAAAATAACAAACTATGGCAAGCCCTCCCATGATTAAGGATAGCGTTGCATCGACCCATTGAACTCACAGTGAAAATCGAATATAACGTTGAAGAAGTATATTAATATTTAATGAGCTATGATGACTAAACGTCTTTCTCAGAAGCCAAAAGGCAAGGTATTTTAATCAAATAAAACCTTACAAAGTTGGTAGATTATATAGTCAATTGCGAAGTAATATTTAATTACTTAAGCAATGGTTGTAGTATCTATACTTGCTTTTAAAATGGACTGATTTATGGATAAGAAACTATTTCGGCGTATGTTTGAAATGCAGATCAAGAAAGAGTTCGGCGAAAATGCTTCATTCGCTACTTATGAATACGTGCATCTTCGAAAGTACAGGAGGCATCGTGTAGGTGGAAGGGTTTTAGGAGGGGGACCTGAAGGAAAAACTCAGTTGTACGCAATCGTTCACCAACTTCTTACAGATGAAGAGCGGATTAAAGTTTTCCCTGGTACATTCGACCTTGGGAATTGCAGAGAGATCCGAACCGAACTTTGTAAATACGCAGTGCTAGAAAAGGAGATATATAATGAGAGTTGCACTGATGCTCATGATATTTTAAGAACTATCAAGAAACGTACTGGTGAATTGCTGGGAAAGGAATTTTGTGTTTTTTTTGAAGAAAATAAATCTAAGTCACTTAAGGTTCTGAAGACTCTTTACAGATTCCAGAGAGAATATAAGACCCTATTTACGTTACTTACGCCCCCACAAAAGAGTCATAAGCCTTCATATGAAATTCGAGATGCATATGGTATAGAAGCTGCGTGTGAGGAAGTAGAGATTATATCAGATTTAAAATCACATCTTAGTTTTGAGATACCGAGTGAACGTTTACAATCGATAACTTCTACATACGGGCAATTACGTAGCGTTCTGGATGGAATTGAAGATATGCTTATTCAGCAAGCAGTATCTATGTGTGATAATAGCCAAATTAAATTTTTGGCGATTGTTGATTACATGTCCACTTGTGCAGAAAATATCTTGAAATTTGAAGGGCGAGAAACTGTTCAATTACCATTGGATGAGAGCTTTTTTATATATTTAATGCAGCTCGAGTTTTACCATCATGTGGAGGCTAACGTTCAAGTTTTCGACGCAGTTACTACCACACCACTACCATTTGTCGAGTCATGGAGAGACATTGGTAATTTAATGCATGATATTGGCTTTGAAAACGAGTCTGAGCAATATTTACACCGTAGTATTGAAAAGCTTAAAAACGACTTCACCTCTTATGCAGGAATATTCATTCCTTTCTATTGCAACCTTTTTAATCGAGAGATAGTCACCAACACATACTTTGAATCCATTCCGCTTTTTGAAAAACTCCTTAAAGTTTTCAGCCATGCCAATGTTCAGAAAGAAATAAAGTTTACAATAGCCATTTCTGCTATGGCACTTGTTCTGGCAGAACTTCACAAGAGCACTCCATACAGACCTTACTGGTATGGACAACATAATATTTCTGGTGGGCTAGTAGAGTTCTTAAACAATGTATCCTTCAACCATATTAACCTAAATTCTCCTGAAGGCTCCGCGCGATATTGGACTGGACGTTTAGAATACTTCTCCTATGCGATAATTGGTCAGGCTCGCACCTACGAGGCTAGTTTGAAATTTAATCGATGCATAAATAATAGCATCATGCGCATCTTAGATACACAAGATACCGCCCTTTTAGACGAAAAACTTTCGCTTTTTGTGTCCACCAATGGAGGAACGGTGTTATGAAAAGTGATAGAACCCGCCTGAATTGTGTCAGACGGGTTCTAGGTCAAAGATGATGACGAGCAAAATAGTCTAGCAACGCTAGTCCTGTACGGAGTACTAAAGAAATCTCAACTATCATACGCCAAGCAAACCTACAAGATTCTTTCATTTTATTTCCCATTCCAACGATTTTCTTCCTGAGCAACCGACGCCGTCATGTACAGAGTCACAGCAATTTCAGAATGGTGTACAAAATACATATCAGTGCGACGTAGGAAGTATTTGCGGGGCTTCCCATCCCCATGAGTAGGCAAACATTTGTAGGGCGATTTTTGACACTCAAATCTCGATTTCAAAAGGTAAATCGTAGTTGTTTATTTCAAATGCCCTGCATCATTTACCGAACAGTCCATATGAGATGGCATCTGTCTGAGGAGGATTTTGTAGGTTTATGTTTGTGCAATCTAGGGGATTAAAATAAATCTATTAAAATCAATCGTATAAATCAATGCCAAGGCGTTAGCAGTCATGGTTTTTGTTCATGGTGAAAAGTCGATATATTTTTTAAAAAATAAGAACTTAATTTGGTACCAAGACCCGTGGGCTTAAATGATTTCTCTTTGAACCAAGAAGTTAATACTTGTGAAGAAGGTTCTGCTTTCAAGAAAAAATCGTTACTTCCGCTTTTGTCACGGAGCGGACGAGCTAACGGAGCTAAAGGTTAGTTGTGAGCGGAGAGCGGAAGTTCGAAAATGCTCTGCAACTGATATACATAACATATTGTTGTATTCTGATTGGAAAATTAACAATCATTTATTTTGGGGATTTTAAATAAGATCCGCTGTAAAATCTTTCACGGACCTTATTTATATTACATTTCGTGATTACACAACCCCATTGACGCACCTATGATGTAATAGAGATCTTGCCACCGAACATATACAAGCTCGCTACCAACATATGATGTATCTTCATTTCCACGTCGCAGTAACTTACCATTTTTTAGGCTTTTAAATTCATGGTTCCCAATTTTATCAAGTGTAAGTGTTGAAGGAAGAACAGAGCGAAAAGGTTCGATATAAACAGTGTCGTCCCCAACCAACATAAACTCATCGAATAGATGAGAAAAATTCACCATATGCTCGCCTAATATTAAAGAGTAAAATTCATCTTTAATCAGGTTAATGCTGATTTCACCTTTATCATATTCTTTAGTCGTTTTGTCTAAGTGTTTAATCTCATCTTCATATTCTGGAGGATAAAAAACCAATGCAGATATATGCGATTTTTCATGAAGCCATTCAACGGCATGAGGGAGTAACTCATCAAGGCTAACAGGCGAAACATTCCTGTTGGGAACATCTCCATCTTCTTTTAACTGCTTACGTAGCCTCAAAAAGCTACTAGTTTCTCTGCAAATAAAAGGATAGTCGATATACATGACACGATACTTTGCTGGTTTTCTTTGCATGATCTCCATGTATGTGTCCCTAACCTCTAAAACACATGCATTACAATCATTAACAATTTGGCGTCCAGTAAACCTAATTAAAGTGAACCCAGCTCTTGTAAGATATCTCTGTCTTTTAGAATCTTTGTCAAGTTGTTCTGGACTAGAGTGATAATCATGCCCATCCAATTCAATTATCAAGCGTGCATCCATAAAAATAAAATCAACACGGTAACGAAAATGCTTACTTTTATCACCAAACCATGTTTCACTTTCAATTAAATCAGCAAAATCGCCTAGTTCTTTTGTAAATTCATCTTCAATATAGGAAGGAGGTCTATTTCTATACCAAGATGGGCCTTCACCTGATATCGGTCTACCTATGTTAGGTTCCATGTGCATTCTGTTTCCTAAAATTATTCGTCAGGATAAATGTATATTACTAATAATGAATTTAAAAGAGATTTGTGATAACAGGACTTCATCAGGATTTGTGTTTTACCCAGTGGATCCTAATTAATTTAGGAACAAGTATTAATGTCCGCTTTTGTCACAAAGTGGACCTTGAGGAATAAGTTCTATCCTCGTGGTTCACTAAGTGCAGTAAGTTCTACTCGAATCCTGCTACCCAATTGTCCAACATATCCGCCCATTCCTGCATCATCACTTTACGCTCATCAAGATAAGTTGCATGGTTGTATGTGCGACGAACATTGTTGGTATCAGTGTGCGCAAGTTGGGCCTCAATAGCATCAGGTCGATAGCCCATCTCGTTTAAACGCGTACTTCCTGTAGTTCGGGTAGCATGGGGACTATAAATGCCACTCCATCCGAGGCTTTTAAGTAGCTGGCGCAGGGAGTGCGATGTCATTGGACCTAGCGGATTATCTCTGCCCGGGAAAAGGTGCTGCCGATGCCCGGTTAATCCCTTTAGTGTTCTGAGCATTTTGACAGCTTGGAAGGGTAGGGGAATAACGTGTTCTCTGCGGGCTTTCATTCGCTCTGCCGGAATGGTCCATAGGGCGTTATCAAGATCGAATTCTCTCCATTCTGCTTCGGTGGCTTCTGCAGGACGCGCCAATGTCCACCACATAAGCCACATGCAATAGTTAACCTGATAAGAGCCACGACTATTATCAAAACAGCTTAGTAACTTTCCGATTTGCTGAGGATTTAGTGCCTGTTTGTGCTGTGTCTTATTAGCCGGAAGGGCCTTACGCACAGGCCATACGGGATCGCTATCAGCTCTAAGCGTCGCGACTGCCAACTCAAAAACTGATGAAATGGTGCGACGGGCTTCAGCGGCAACTGTCGGTGCTCCTCGTTTGGCTGTTTCCTGAAGAATTTTAAGGATATGGTGTGGAGTGATCTCTCTGACAGGGAGCTTACCGATAGCGGGGAAAACTACACGCTCAAGCATATCGAGGCGGCGAGTTTTGGTGATTTCGGCCCAGTCTTTCATCTGCAACCACTCTTTGGCGATTAGCTCAAAGGTGTTGGAGGCATCATTGACCTTGCGAATCTTATCTAACTGGCGAGCTTGTGTTGGGCTAACTCCATCCGCGACCTGCTTTCGCGCTTGCTCGCATTTTTCGCGAGCTTCGGCAAGTTTGACTCCGGGGTACTCACCTAGCGCAAACATGCTGGATTTACCGTTGAGTTTAAACCGATAGCGCCATGCCTTTTTGCCATTGGGTTTCACTTCGAGGTAGAGACCGTTGAAATCATTGAGTCGATAGAGTTTTTCTTTCGGCTTGGCAGTGCGGCATTGCGTATCAGTGAGCATAACGGAGCCTTGTTTATTTATTATACCGTTATTGTACTCACTTAAAATGAAGATGGAAGAATGTTGTACTCATCCATGTACTCATTTTTTACAGCGTTGTTACGAGATGAATTGAGACATTGTGAAATGAAAAATCCACGCAACTGCGTGGATTTTATAGTTTTTTGCAATTCTCACGAGATTCAGTAAAACCCCATGAAACAACAAATTTTATTTAGACGTTGAACAGGAAGTTCATGATATCGCCATCTTTGACGATATAGTCCTTACCTTCGGCACGCATTTTCCCAGCTTCTTTCGCACCTTGCTCACCTTTATAGGTGATGAAATCTTCAAACGCGATGGTTTGTGCGCGGATAAAGCCTTTCTCGAAGTCGGTATGGATTTTACCGGCTGCCTGCGGAGCCGTGGCACCGACAGGAATGGTCCATGCACGGACTTCTTTCACGCCAGCGGTGAAGTAGGTCTGCAGGTTCAGCAATTCGTAGCCAGCACGGATAACGCGGTTCAGGCCCGGCTCTTCCAGACCCATTTCAGCCATGAATTCTTCACGATCAGCATCATCGAGTTCTGCGATATCAGCTTCAACGGCAGCGCAAACGGCAACTACAACAGAACCTTCAGCTGCCGCGATTTCGCGTACTTTATCGAGGTACGGGTTATTTTCAAAACCGTCTTCGTTGACGTTGGCGATATACATTGTTGGCTTCAGCGTCAGGAAGCTCAGGTATTTGATGGCCGCTTTGTCTTCGTCAGTCAGCGTTTTCAGTGCGCGCAGCATGCCAGCGTTTTCCAGCTGTGGCAGGCATTTTTCCAGCGCAGCCAGTTCTGCTTTAGCGTCTTTGTCGCCGCCTTTAGCCTTCTTCTGCACGCGATGGATAGCGCGCTCGCAGGTATCGAGGTCGGACAACGCCAGCTCGGTATTGATAACTTCAATGTCGTCAGCCGGATCCACTTTGTTATTAACGTGGATGATGTTGTCGTTTTCAAAGCAACGCACCACGTGGCCGATAGCTTCGGTTTCACGAATGTTGGTCAGGAATTGGTTACCCAGACCTTCACCTTTGGACGCACCTTTTACCAGACCGGCAATGTCGACGAATTCCATCGTTGTTGGCAGGATACGCTGCGGTTTGACGATTTCAGCCAGCTGATCCAGACGCGGATCGGGCATCGGGACAACACCGGTGTTCGGCTCAATAGTACAGAACGGGAAGTTTGCCGCTTCAATACCCGCTTTTGTGAGCGCGTTGAACAGGGTGGATTTGCCTACGTTTGGCAAACCGACGATACCGCATTTGAATCCCATGTTTAAATCACCTTAATCTTTTGATATTCAACCTGTTATGGAAAACAGATTGTAGAAATGTAAATAACTTTGCCTATTATACACAGCACGCGAGAAAAATGCCGCACATCGCTGCTTATTGCGCTTTAAAGGTGTGTAACCGGCTCGTCGCTTTGGTCAGGCCATCTTTGAACAAAATCTCGGTACAACGTGCCGCTTCGTCAATCGCTTCATCAATTAACTTCTGTTCTGAAACAGGCGGTTTGCCTAAAACAAATCCGACAACTTTGTTTTTATCGCCCGGATGGCCAATTCCAACGCGTAAACGATGAAAGTTGGGGTTATTACCTAACTTGCTAATGATGTCTTTCAGGCCATTATGTCCGCCATGACCGCCGCCAAGCTTAAATTTGGCCACGCCAGGTGGCAGGTCTAATTCGTCGTGTGCGACCAAAATTTCATCGGGGTTAATACGATAAAAACTGGCCATCGCACCGACAGCCTTGCCGCTCAGATTCATAAATGTGGTTGGCACCAGCAGACGGACGTCTTCACCTTCAAGCGTAACTCTGGAGGTGTAGCCGAAGAATTTCGGCTCATCGCGCAGGGGTGCGCGTAATCTTTCTGCCAGCAGATCGACATACCATGCGCCTGCATTGTGTCGCGTTGCCGCATACTCTGCGCCGGGGTTCGCCAGGCCGACAATCAATTTAATCGCCACGTGTTTTGTCCTGAGTGTTTCGATAAACGACGTGTAGTTTACTGTCTGACGATGCTGTTGACAAAAAACTGCGTGCTTATCGCCAAAAGCTGAATAATTGCACAAATGGACTATTAGAAAATGAGTATGTTCAGTGGCTTATTTGTAAAGTTATGTTGCATGAGTGTTTGTAATTGTGATCGCTCCCGCACTTGCGAACGGCAGTGTTGTCTATACTTTACACATAAGGATTAGGGGTATTCCCTGTAACAACCCAAAGTTCCGGAGGTGACACATGAAACGCAAAAACGCTTCGTTACTCGGTAACGTGCTCATGGGTTTAGGGTTGGTGGTGATGGTGGGTGGTGTTGGTTACTCTATTTTAAACCAACTGCCGCAATTTAATCTGCCACAGTTTTTCGCACATGGTGCCGTGCTCAGTATTTTTGTTGGTGGTGTCCTCTGGTTGGCAGGTGCCAGAGTGGGGGGGCACGAACAAATCAGCGATCGTTACTGGTGGGTGCGCCATTATGACAAACGCTGCCGTCGCGGTGATACCAATCATCGGCATAACTAAATAATTCTCCCAACTCGGAATGCAGTTGTTTGAACACAAAGTCCTGGTTGAAAAACCAGGGCTCTGTTTGTTCGTCATTCCTGCATAAAACGACGTCTACTCATGGTGGTATGCAAAGAAGCGTTATTCGAATAACCGATAATGTAACGCTTTGATCGCGCTGTCTGCATTGTCAGCGGGCAACAGGATGCTCAGGTTGTCGTTTGATGCCCCATGGCAAATCATTCGTACCGTATGCTCTTCAAGCCAGGCAAAAACGTCTTTGCAAACTCCCGCAGCCTGTGTGAGTTGATTCCCCACCAAAGTGACCAGCGCCAGTCCGGTTTCCACTTCCACGCGACAGTGGGAGGACAAGGCGGTAAACAATGCGGTGGTCAGCACATGGTCTTCACCTGAGGTTGCATGAGTGGCGTCCAGCGCCAGCGCAATACTATTCTCTGAGGTTGTAACCAAATCCACTGCGACCGCGTGGCGAGCTAAAATGGCGAAAGACTGCGCCAGGAAAGAACAGGAAGGTTGCGTCTCCAGACTGTGTAACCGCAACAGCGTCTGTTTACGACGCACGGCGAGCGCGCGATAGCGAGGTGGATTATCGGTGGTGTTGTGCACCAGCGTACCTCCGGCGGCAGTATCCTTACTTGAGCCAACAAAGACCGGAATGCTTTTACGCATTGCCGGGAGCAGTGTCGCCGGGTGGAGGACCTTCGCACCGTAGGCGGCCATATCGCTGGCCTCGGAAAACGAGATGTGGTCGATTCGTTTGGCCCGTGGCGCAATGCGTGGATCGGTGGTGTAGATCCCTGCGACGTCGGTCCAGATGTCAACGCGTGTAGCGTGAAGCGCCTCACCGAGAAGTGTTGCCGTGTAATCACTACCGCCGCGTCCAAGCGTTGTGGTGTGTCCTGCGGCATCACGCCCGATAAATCCCTGAGTCACCATAATCGCTTGCTCAAGACGATGACGCAGGTGAGTCTCCACCTGGTGGTGCAGTGTGCCAAGCTCGGGTTCGGCACAGCCGAAGTTCGAGTTAGTACGCATCACGCTGCGGGCGTCAAACCACCCGGCCTCGGCATGCCGTTCACGTAAGACTTCAGTAAACAGTAGCGAGGACATCAGCTCGCCATGGCTGACTAATTCATCGCTTAACGCATCAGACGGTGAAACCATCGCCGTTTGTGCAAGACGACGGATATTGTTGAGAAGATTATCGATTTCCGTGCTGATAACGGACGGCTGCTTCAGGCGGGAAATAATGTTGTATTGGATGGCGCGTAAAGTCTCAATCTTATCTGATTGTTGATGTGTTTCCAGACCTTCAGAAAGCTCAACCAGTAAGTTTGTCACGCCTGCTGAAGCAGACAAAACGACTAAACGGACATCTTGATCAGCAAGGACAATGCTGGCGCTTCGGTTCATCGCATCAAAATCAGCGACGCTGGTGCCGCCAAATTTGGCAACGACGGATGGTGGATAAATGCGAGTCATAACAATCTCATATCAGGGCGCCATAAAAGTATGGCTAGAAAATTTTCATTCTCGGCATAAGGGAACGAAGTTCACCTTACGAAATGTCCGCCCGCGAACATTTCTGCTGACAACCCAGGGAATACCTGTTGTCGATAACGAGTGTCGCCTGTACGCGTTACCGGGTGCTGCGCATTAATTTATCTACATAGCCTGTAAATAAGCGCGCCATACTAAGTGATTTATATTTAGGGATCGACTTTTTTATTCGATTTATCGACAAATAAGTGAAAAATCATGTCGTCACAAGATATCAC
Organism: Citrobacter sp. A316; assembly: GCF_002042945.1. Lineage (NCBI taxonomy): Bacteria > Pseudomonadati > Pseudomonadota > Gammaproteobacteria > Enterobacterales > Enterobacteriaceae > Citrobacter > Citrobacter sp. A316. The sequence goes on along the minus strand of NZ_MVFZ01000003.1, from coordinate 248,305 downwards.
GAGCATCATTAATGGTAAAAACGTGTAAAAAAATAATAAAAACACGAAAATTTCATGGTTTTTATTACATTGTCGGCGTTGCAACTAGCTACAATATTGTTAATTAAATAGCTATATTTCTTTAGGATTTAGTAATAGCGAATAATTCTTATGCTTTGAATTTAAAGGGAAAAGTTGTTATTTTTGATGCCGAAAAATAAATGATTGAGTCCTAAGCTAAAACAACATATATTAGCCGCGCTTTTTTACAGGTAATCCTTATAACCATTTATTCAATCAGGCGTTAATCTACACCTGGTTGTAGGAGTGATATGATGACGGATAAAGTCCGTATTGATACTTTAAGTGCTAATTCATTACCACAGAGCAATGATACCTTTTTAGCAAGACAGGCTGAGTTTGAATCTAATGTCCGCAGCTATCCACGTAAACTGCCATTAGCGATCGCTAAAGCGCAGGGCGTCTGGATTACTGATGTAGAAAATAATCAATATCTTGATTGCCTGGCAGGTGCCGGAACCCTGGCGCTTGGCCATAACCATCCTGAAGTGCTGCAGAGCATTCAAAGTGTCATCACAAGCGGCTTACCGTTACATACGCTTGACCTTACCACGCCGTTAAAAGATGAATTCTCATCATATTTACTTTCTTTATTACCGGGCCAGGGCAAAGAATATTGCCTGCAGTTCACCGGTCCGTCCGGCGCAGATGCTGTTGAAGCCGCGCTGAAGCTGGCGAAGAAAGTCACCGGCCGTTCCAGCATCATCAGTTTCTCCGGCGGCTACCACGGGATGACCCACGGCGCGCTGTCCGTGACCGGGAACCTGTCGCCGAAAGAAGCGGTCAGCAACATGATGGCGGAAGTGCAGTTTATGCCGTATCCGCATCAGTACCGTTGTCCGTTGGGTATCGGCGGCGAAGCTGGCGTCAAAGCATTAACTTACTACTTCGAAAACCTGATCAACGACGTTGAAAGCGGCGTGCGTAAACCGGCTGCCGTGATCCTCGAAGCGGTGCAGGGAGAAGGTGGCGTGAATCCGGCTCCGGTCGAGTGGCTGCAACGCATTCGTAAAGTGACGCAGGAACACGGCATTCTGTTGATCATCGATGAAGTTCAGGCTGGCTTTGCACGTACCGGTAAACTGTTCGCCTTCGAGCACGCCGGTATTGAGCCAGATATCATCGTGATGTCCAAAGCGGTTGGCGGCGGTCTGCCACTGGCGGTACTGGGCATTAAAAAGCAGTTCGATGCGTGGGCTCCGGGCCACCACACGGGTACTTTCCGCGGCAACCAACTGGCGATGGCGACCGGTCTGACAACGCTGAAGATCCTCAAAGGCGACAAGATTGCCGATAAAGTTGCTGCCCAGGGCGAGTGGCTGAAAGGCAAACTGGCTGACCTGCAGAAACGCTACCCGGTTATCGGCCAGGTGCGCGGTCTGGGTCTGATGATCGGCCTGGAAATCGTGAAGCCGAACGAAGCGCAGGATCACATGGGCTGCTACCCGGCCGATGGCGAGCTGTCCGCGTTGCTGCAGAAAAAATGCTTCGAAAACGGGCTGATTCTGGAGCGCGGTGGCCGCAACGGTTGCGTACTGCGCCTGCTGCCGTCACTGCTGATCACCAACGCTGAGCTGGAAATCTTCCTCGATAAATTCGAAAACGCCCTGCTGGGCGCTGGCGTGAAGCCGGTTTAAACGGAGTTGGATCGAATGTCAGACGTAAACCCGATTCTGTCCGGCTCGGCGCAAAGCATCGCCGCCTATCAGGACGCTATCGAGCAGAGTACGCAAGCGGTCGTTGAATGGTTGAAGCAGCCTGAGATGTATCAGGGTAAAACCGTTGAGCAACTGCGTGAACGTATCAACCTGAATTTTACGTCTCAGGGCCTGGGCAACCAGGCCGCTATTGAGCGTGCGGTTGAATACTTTCTCAAAGACAGCTTGTTGGTTCACCATGCGCAGTGCGTGGCGCATCTGCACTGCCCGAGTCTGGTAATAAGCCAGGCGGCGGAAGTGCTGATCAACGCCACCAACCAGAGTATGGACTCCTGGGACCAGAGCCCGTCGGCCACCATCATTGAGATCAAGCTGATCGAATGGCTGCGTGAGCAGGTGGGCTATGCGGCAGGCGATGCGGGCGTATTCACCAGCGGCGGCACCCAGAGCAACCTGATGGGCCTGATGCTGGCGCGCGACGCCTTCTTTGCTCGTCAGGGGCATTCCATTCAGCAGGATGGTCTGACCGGTGATCTGAGTAAAATCAAAGTGTTCTGCTCTGAAAGCGCGCACTTCTCCGTGCAGAAGAACATGGCGCTGATGGGGCTGGGCTACCGTTCTGTCACCCAAGTGAAGACCGATGCGTTTTCACGCATGGATCTGACTGACCTGAAAGACAAGCTGGCCCAGGCGAAAGCCAACGGCGAGCAGGTGATGGCAATCGTCGCCACTGCCGGTACTACCGATGCGGGCGCAATCGATCCGTTAGCGGATATTGCAGCGCTGGCGGCAGAACATCAGATCTGGATGCACGTAGATGCAGCATGGGGCGGGGCGTTACTGCTTTCTGATAAGTACCGTGACTTCCTGAACGGCCTTGAGCTGGCAGATTCCGTGACGCTGGATTTCCACAAGCAGTTCTTCCAGACCATCAGCTGCGGTGCGTTCCTGTTAAAAGATGCGCGCCACTACGAGCTGATGCGTTACCAGGCGGCGTACCTGAACTCTGATTTCGATGAAGAGGCTGGCGTACCAAACCTGGTATCGAAGTCGCTGCAGACCACGCGTCGTTTTGATGCGCTGAAGCTGTGGATGGGCCTCGAAGCGCTGGGCAAAAAGCAGTATGCCGAAATCATTGATAATGGCGTAACGCTGGCGCGCGATGTTGCTGAGTTTGTCAAAACCCAGCCGCATCTTGAGCTGGTGATGGAGCCGCAGCTGGCAAGCGTGCTGTTCCGCTTCCGCCCGCAAAATGACGACATGGCGTTTGTTGCGCTGCTGAACCAGCGTATTGGCGACGTTCTGCTGGCTTCTGGTAGCGCCAACGTCGGTGTGACCGAAGCTGATGGTGTCACCTGCCTGAAGCTGACGCTGCTCAATCCGACCGTGTGCCTGGAGGATGTCAAAGTCCTGCTGGCAAGCGTGAAGGCAACGGCTGAGCAACTGCTGAACGCGTAAGCAATAAGCTTGTTATAAAAATGGCTCCCACGTACGGGAGCCATTTTTTTTGTCTGTCATTTGTCATCCGCCGGCGTTTCGCCTGACTGGGCTACACGTTAGCGGATATCCGCCAGCGCGGCGTCTTTATTCGGGAAAAACGTTAGGCGCCCGGCAATCGGCTGAATACCCGCGCGCGCCATGGTACGTAGCGGCTGGAATTCCAGATTACTGATGCGTAATTCACAACCTTCCGGCAGACGTTTTACAAAGCGCTGGAAAGCGTCCAGACCACCGGCATCCAGTACCGGGACCGCATCCCACTTCAGGACTACGATGCGTTTACCTTCAATACGCGACTCGAGATCGGTAAATAGTCCTTCCGCCGCGGCAAAGAATAGCGGACCAATAACGCGCAGCACCAGCACATCGTCCGGTACGTCTACGTTGACCGGTGCCAGACGCGTCATGCGCGCAATACGACGCATAAACAGCAGAGAGGCGAGAACGATACCGACGCTGATGGCAATAACCATGTCGAACAACACCGTTAGCGACATACACATCAGCATGACGATAATGTCGTCTTTCGGCGCATGACGCAGCAAATCCACCACTTTATGCGCTTCACTCATGTTCCATGCCACCATCAGCAGCAGGGCGGCCATGGCGGAAAGCGGTAACCAGGAAAGCAGCGGTGCAAGTACCAGCAGGGCGAGGATCACCAGAATCGCATGGATAACCGCAGAGACTGGCGAAGTCGCCCCGGCGCGGACGTTTGCTGCGGAGCGGGCAATTGCCGCAGTGGCGGTGATACCGCCAAAGAACGGTGCCACGATGTTACCCAGCCCCTGGCCAATCAACTCGCTGTTAGCTTTATGCTTGGTGCCGGTCATCCCATCGAGTACGACGGCGCACAGCAGAGATTCAATTGCCCCCAGCATCGCCATCGAGAAAGCTGCCGGTAATAGCGCCTGTAACGAGCTCCAGCTCAGGGTAAAGTTTGACTCCGGCATATTCCACGGCAGAACCAGCTGCGGCAGCAGTTGTGGGATACCATTACCCTGTGAGCCGTCAGCCAGAATGTAGTGGAACTGAGAACCAATGGTGGCGACATGGCCGCCGGTCAGGTTCACGATACCCATTACCGCACAGCCTGCCAGCAGTGCGGGAAGGTGGCCCGGCAGTCGGATCCCCAGGCGCGGCCAGAAAATCAGGATCCCCAGCGTCACTACGCCAATGGCGGCATCGCCAACGTTGATGGTTGGCAGGGCCATAAACAGCGCGCCGACCTTCTGCAGATAGTGCTCCGGGACATGGGCCATTTGCAGACCGAGAAAATCTTTTATCTGCATGGTACCGATGGTGATACCAATACCTGATGTAAAACCTAACGTTACCGACACGGGGATATATTCGATCAGGCGACCAAAACGAGCGAGGCCGAAAAGGATCAGGAATATCCCGGACATGAGCGTGGCAACCAGCAGGCCTGCCAGCCCAAACTGTTGCGACACCGGATACAGAATCACCACGAAGGCGGCGGTTGGGCCAGATACGCTAAAGCGCGATCCCCCGGTAAGGGCGATGACAATCCCAGCGACGGCTGAGGTATACAGGCCGTACTGCGGCGCAACGCCACTGCCTATTGCCAGGGCCATCGCCAGCGGAATGGCGATGATCCCAACGGTTATCCCGGCGATCAGGTCACGGGTAAAGCGAGAGGCAGTATATTTTTCTTTCCAACAAGCGTCGATGAGGGCGCGGAAAGGCATCACATGTGAGGAAAATAATCTGTTCACAATAATGTTTCATCCATGAGCGCATCATCTGTCAACTAAATGGCAGGTGAAGGAGGCATAAGTCATACAAATAAGTATTACAGATAAAAAAACCCGCCGCAGCGGGTTTTTGAGCCGGGCTCGATTAATGCTCGAACATAGCAGAGATGGATTCTTCGTTGCTGATACGACGAATCGCTTCGGCCAGCATACCCGACAGGGTCAATGTACGCACGTTTGGCAGCGCTTTGATTTCGTCAGTCAGTGGAATAGTGTCACAGACAACGACTTCATCAATCACTGAGTTACGCAGGTTGTTTGCCGCATTGCCTGAGAAGATCGGGTGAGTGGCGTAAGCAAATACGCGTTTTGCACCACGTTCTTTCAGTGCTTCTGCTGCTTTGCACAGCGTACCGCCGGTATCGATCATGTCATCAACCAGAACACAGTCACGACCTGCAACGTCACCAATAATGTGCATCACCTGAGAAACGTTCGCACGCGGGCGACGTTTGTCGATGATAGCCATGTCGGTATCGTTCAGCAGTTTAGCGATAGCGCGGGCACGCACGACGCCACCGATGTCCGGAGAAACCACAATCGGGTTGTCCAGGTTCAGCTGCAGCATGTCTTCTAACAGGATCGGGCTACCGAATACGTTATCAACCGGTACGTCGAAGAAGCCCTGGATCTGTTCAGCATGCAGGTCAACGGTGAGGACGCGGTCAACGCCAACGCTGGACAGGAAATCAGCGACGACTTTAGCGGTAATCGGTACACGAGCGGAACGTACGCGACGATCCTGACGTGCATAGCCGAAGTAAGGAATAACGGCGGTGATACGGCCTGCGGAAGCACGGCGCAGCGCATCAACCATAACGACCAATTCCATCAGGTTGTCGTTAGTAGGGGCACAAGTGGACTGGATGATGAAAATATCACCACCGCGTACATTTTCATTAATTTGTACGCTGACTTCGCCGTCGCTAAAGCGACCTACAGCGGCGTCGCCGAGTGAAGTGTACAGGCGGTTGGCAATACGTTGTGCTAGTTCCGGGGTGGCGTTACCAGCAAAAAGCTTCATATCAGGCACGAGAAGAACCTCAGGCATGCGTCCATTGGTGGAAAGAATCTGCCGAAAACTGTGCGGGCCAGGCAGTATCCTCTCCATGCGGTGTATTAAAGAGCGCGATGCAACGTCTGGAACAGGGTGACGTTGTCACCGCAACTCAGCTTGCCCGGCTTACTCGTTATCTTTCGCGTTTCATTTGTGCTGGCATCAATTCCTCACACCAGCTACATACTGAAGTTGTATGCATCTGGCGATTCGTCATTTCGCCATTTTCCTGAAACCCGAAGGATTTAGAGTAACGCTCTGTGCAATGGGGAGAGGTTGACGCCTTTCGCCACAAAGCCTTTGAGCCATTCCGGGGCTTGCTCAAGCACCTGGCGAGCACGAGACTCAGTGTCAAATTCAGCAAAGACACAAGCCCCTGTACCAGTCAGGCGCGACGGCGCGTATTCTAACAGCCAGGAAAGCGCCGCATCAACCTCGCGAAAACGTTTTCTTGCGATAACCTCGCAATCATTGCCGAATTCACATTTTAGTAACGTTTTTATTGACCTTTTTGGCGTGTTGCGCGGGAGGTCGGGATCGTTAAAAATCACCGGCGTCGGAATACTGACTCCCGGGTGTGCAACCAGATACCATTTTTCCTCTGGCTCGACCGGTGTCAGAATTTCTCCTACGCCTTCGGCAAAGGCCGCATGGCCGCGCACGAACACGGGAACGTCGGCCCCCAGCGTTAAGCCGAGTGCCGCCAGTTCATCAACCGAAAGTCCGCACTGCCAGAGATGGTTCAGCGCCACCAGAACGGTCGCCGCATTAGACGAGCCTCCGCCAAGGCCGCCGCCCATCGGCAGGCGTTTGTCGATACTGATGTTCGCACCGCTCCCTTTGGTAAGGCGATTGCTTTCAGATGCCGCTTTCATCAGCAAACGTGCCGCGCGGACGATCAGATTATCTTCATGCGCAACGCCTTCAACCGGGGTTAACAGGTGAATTTCGCCGTCGCTACGTGGTGCAATATCTATCGTGTCGCCATAATCAAGAAACTGAAATAAGGTCTGCAGCGTGTGGTAACCGTCCGCACGCTGTCCAGTAATGTATAAAAACAGATTCAGTTTCGCCGGAGAGGGCCAATGGGTCATCATTTCACAATCCAGTTGTCCATTTTGAGCTTAATACGCTGTGAGCCGTCGGATAGCTCCATGTTTGCTGGCATCGCGGGCTGGGTTTTGCTGTCGTAGGCGCTATAGACGACTTTCCAGTTTTTACCGTCTTTGCTGTAGTTCACTTCACTGAGGCGATATTGGTCGTCGAGCTTGTAATCGGTGGCGTCACCCGGCAGACCAAGGATCCACTGGCGCAGGCTGTTCAAAGGAATAGGCATGCCGGTCAGTTTACCAATCATCTCTTCGGCGTCGTCGGCGTTATAATGCTTGCCTTTGTTATCGACCAGTTCGACGTTGCCCGGCTGCGCATTGAGTTCCAGTTCAGTGCTGCCCAGTGGGTTGGTCAGCAGGAGACGATAGCGATCCTGACCGGTTTGCTGCCAGAAAAAGCGGGCATACACTTTCTGTTGATCGGAAATATACGCAAACGCACCACGCGTCTGATACTGGTTCAGGGCGCGAACTTCCTGCTGGTGCTGGCGCCATTGTGGGGAATCGGGGCTTTTACCGGGACCTTTCGGCGCGTTGAGCGTACAGGCAGTAAGAACCAGGGCCGCCAGCGGCAGCAGGCGAATCAGGCGAAAATCAGGCAGGGTCATAGTGATGACAAATCCTTGAGATACGTTGCAGTTATAACTCTTAATGCTAGCGCCGCCATCAGACGTCGTCTACGTTCAAGTTATCTTAAATCGCTCAAATTTGTGCACTAAGCTATTACTCCAAAAGGGGTCAGTCTCTTTTATTGACCGCACGCATCCTGTATGATGCACCCAGTCTAACCTTATCAACGCTGGTACTATTCCCGCACACATGACCCTTTTAGCGCTTGGTATTAACCATAAAACGGCACCTGTATCGCTGCGAGAACGCGTAACGTTTTCGCCGGATACGCTCGATCAGGCGCTGGACAGCCTGCTCGCGCAGCCAATGGTGCAGGGCGGGGTAGTGCTGTCGACGTGTAACCGCACGGAGCTGTATCTCAGCGTTGAAGAGCAGGATAACCTGCAAGAAGCGCTGGTTCGCTGGCTGTGTGAATACCATAACCTCAATGAAGAAGATCTGCGCAACAGCTTGTACTGGCACCAGGACAACGACGCAGTCAGTCATTTGATGCGTGTTGCCAGCGGTCTGGATTCACTGGTGCTCGGTGAACCGCAAATTCTGGGGCAGGTGAAAAAAGCGTTTGCGGATTCGCAAAAAGGTCACCTGAACGCCAGTGCGCTTGAACGCATGTTCCAGAAATCATTCTCTGTCGCTAAACGTGTACGTACAGAAACTGACATCGGTGCCAGTGCCGTGTCGGTGGCGTTTGCCGCCTGTACCCTGGCGCGGCAGATATTTGAATCGCTCTCCACGGTAACCGTGCTGTTGGTCGGTGCGGGCGAAACCATCGAGCTGGTCGCGCGACATCTGCGCGAGCACAAAGTGAAGAAGATGATCATCGCCAACCGTACGCGTGAGCGTGCGCAGGTGCTGGCGGATGAAGTCGGCGCTGAGGTGATTTCACTGAGTGATATCGACGCGCGTTTACAGGATGCCGATATCATTATTAGTTCTACCGCCAGTCCGCTGCCGATTATCGGCAAAGGAATGGTGGAACGTGCGCTTAAAAACCGCCGCAATCAGCCTATGTTGCTGGTGGATATCGCCGTACCGCGCGATGTCGAGCCGGAAGTGGGTAAATTGTCTAACGCCTATCTGTATAGCGTTGATGACCTGCAAAGCATCATTTCGCATAACCTGGCCCAGCGCAAAGCGGCGGCGGTGGAAGCCGAGACGATAGTGGAGCAGGAAGCCAGCGAGTTTATGGCCTGGTTACGCGCCCAGGGCGCAAGCGACACTATCCGCGAGTATCGCAGTCAGTCAGAACAGATCCGTGATGAACTGACCGCCAAAGCGTTGGCCGCTCTTCAACAGGGCGGTGATGCGCAAGCCATTATGCAGGATCTGGCCTGGAAACTGACCAATCGCCTGATTCATGCACCAACCAAATCACTTCAACAGGCCGCCCGTGACGGGGATAGTGAACGCCTGAATATTCTGCGCGACAGCCTCGGGCTGGAGTAGCAGCACACCAATCTTATTTTTACAGGGTGCATTTACGCCTATGAAGCCTTCTATCGTTGCCAAACTGGAAGCCCTGCATGAACGCCATGAAGAAGTTCAGGCGCTGCTCGGTGATGCGGGTACTATCGCAGACCAGGATCGCTTTCGTGCGCTGTCGCGCGAATATGCGCAATTAAGCGATGTATCTCGCTGTTTTACGGACTGGCAACAGGTTCAGGAAGATATCGAGACGGCTCAGATGATGCTCGACGATCCTGAAATGCGTGAAATGGCGCAGGATGAACTGCGCGAAGCAAAAGAGAAATGCGAGCAACTGGAACAGCATCTGCAGGTCCTGCTGTTACCTAAAGATCCCGATGACGAACGTAACGCCTTCCTCGAAGTGCGCGCGGGAACCGGTGGTGATGAAGCGGCGCTGTTTGCCGGCGATCTGTTCCGCATGTACAGCCGTTACGCTGAATCGCGTCGCTGGCGGGTTGAGATCATGAGCGCCAGCGAAGGCGAGCATGGCGGATTTAAAGAAGTCATTGCCAAGATTAGCGGCGAAGGCGTTTACGGGCGACTGAAGTTTGAGTCCGGCGGCCATCGTGTGCAGCGCGTACCTGCGACTGAATCACAGGGGCGTATTCATACCTCTGCCTGTACGGTCGCGGTTATGCCGGAACTGCCGGATGCCGAACTGCCGGACATTAACCCGGCCGATCTGCGTATTGATACCTTCCGTTCATCAGGCGCGGGCGGTCAGCACGTTAACACCACCGACTCCGCAATTCGTATTACCCACTTACCGACCGGTATCGTGGTGGAATGCCAGGACGAACGTTCACAGCATAAAAACAAAGCGAAAGCGATGTCGGTGCTGGGGGCGCGAATTCGTGCCGCCGAAGTGGCAAGACGTCAACAGGCGGAGGCCTCTGAGCGTCGTAACCTGTTGGGCAGCGGCGATCGCAGCGATCGTAACCGTACCTATAACTTCCCGCAGGGTCGTGTGACCGATCACCGCATTAACCTGACGCTCTACCGTCTGGATGAAGCGATGGAAGGCAAACTGGATATGCTGATTGAGCCGATTGTCCAGGAATACCAGGCCGACCAACTGGCGGCGTTGTCCGAGCAGGATTAATGGATTATCAGCACTGGCTGCGTGAAGCGATTAGCCAATTACAGGCAAGCGAAAGCCCGCGCCGTGACGCCGAGATTTTACTCGAGTTCGTTACTGGCAAAGGGCGCACCTTTATTCTGGCTTTCGGCGAAACGGAGTTAACCGAGGCGCAGCGTCAACAGCTTGATACGTTACTGGAGCGACGCCAGCGGGGTGAACCGGTGGCACACTTAACCGGTGTGCGCGAGTTCTGGTCGTTGCCGCTGTTTGTGTCTCCAGCCACGCTTATTCCGCGTCCGGATACCGAGTGTCTGGTGGAGCAGGCACTGGCTCGCCTGCCGGCTTCTGCGTGTCGTATTCTTGATTTGGGAACCGGCACGGGTGCCATTGCGCTGGCACTGGCGACTGAACGTCCGGATTGCGCGGTGACGGCGGTCGACCGTATGCCGGATGCCGTAGCGCTGGCTATGCGCAATACGCAGCACCTGGCTATCGACAATGTTCGTGTGCTGCAAAGCGACTGGTTTAGCGCTTTGCAGGGGCAGCAGTTTGACATGATTGTCAGCAATCCGCCGTATATCGACGAACAGGATCCGCACCTGGCGCAAGGCGACGTTCGCTTCGAACCGCTGTCGGCGCTGGTGGCGGGCGAGCAGGGGCTGGCGGATATCGTGCATATCATCGACCAGTCTCAGAACGTGTTAATGCCTGGCGGCTATCTGTTGCTGGAACATGGCTGGCAGCAAGGTGAGGCCGTGCGCGATGCCTTTACTCACGCGGGTTATCTGGCGGTTGAAACCTGCCGTGATTACGGCGGCAACGAAAGAATTACGCTTGGGCGCCTCTCGTAATGAGTACCTTCAGTGTGTTACTCAACGTTCATCTCATCAGCATTGCGCTTTCCGTTGGCCTGCTGACGCTGCGTTTTTGGTGGCGTTACACCGACTCGCGCCTTGCCAGTGCGCGCTGGACGCGCATCGTGCCGCCGGTTGTCGATACCGTTTTATTACTCAGCGGCGTGGCATTAATGGTTAAAGCGCACATCCTGCCATTCACTGAGCACGGGACATGGCTGACTGAAAAGCTGTTTGGGGTTATCATTTACATCGTTTTGGGTTTTATTGCGCTCGATTATCGTCGGGCGCGCAGCCAGCAGGCGCGATTAGTCGCATTTCCGCTGGCGCTGGTGGTGCTGTACATCATCATTAAACTCGCCACCACAAAAATACCGTTACTGGGGTAAGCATGAGGTCGTTAGCTGATTTCGAATTTAATAAAGCGCCATTGTGTGATGGGATGATCCTGGCGTCGGAGTCTATCCGTCTGGATTTTCCAACACAAACTGTCTATGACGAACTGGAACGTCTGGTCAGTCTGGCGCAAGAAGAAATTAGCCAGCTCCTGTCTCAGGATGAGCAACTGGAAAAACTGCTGGCAATTTTTTACGGCGAGTGGGGGTTTACGGATACCCGCGGCGTCTATCGTCTTTCTGATGCACTCTGGCTTGACCAGGTACTGAAAAATCGCCAGGGCAGCGCCGTGTCGCTGGGTGCGATCTTATTATGGATTGCCAACCGACTGGAACTGCCGCTGGTACCAGTGATTTTCCCGACACAACTCATCCTGCGTATTGAATCGCTCGATGGCGAAATGTGGCTAATCAATCCGTTCAATGGCGAAACGTTAAATGAGCACACGCTGGAAGTGTGGCTGAAGGGGAATATCAGCCCGGTCGCGGAACTGTTTAACGAAGACCTGGATGAGGCGGATAATGCAGAAGTAATCCGCAAGCTGCTCGACACGCTGAAATCATCGCTGATGGAAGAGCGGCAAATGGAGCTGGCGCTGCGTGCCAGCGAAGCACTATTACAGTTTAATCCTGAAGATCCGTATGAAATACGCGATCGTGGATTAATATACGCGCAGCTGGAGTGTGAACATGTTGCGCTGACAGATTTAAGTTATTTCGTTGAGCAGTGTCCGGAAGACCCGATCAGCGAAATGATTCGTGCGCAGATTAATACTATTTCGCACAAGCAAATTGTATTGCATTGATTAATGACACTTTACCTACCGTTTAAGGCGATCCTATGAAACAAAAAGTGGTTAGCATTGGCGACATCAACGTGGCAAATGACCTGCCGTTCGTGCTGTTTGGCGGAATGAACGTGCTGGAATCCCGCGATCTGGCGATGCGCATTTGTGAGCACTACGTAACCGTTACTCAAAAGCTGGGTATCCCTTACGTGTTCAAAGCCTCCTTTGATAAAGCCAACCGTTCTTCCATCCACTCTTACCGTGGGCCGGGCCTTGAAGAAGGGATGAAAATCTTCCAGGAACTGAAGCAGACTTTTGGCGTAAAAGTGATCACCGACGTTCACGAAGCCAGCCAGGCTCAGCCTGTTGCTGACGTGGTGGATGTGATTCAGCTGCCGGCCTTCCTCGCTCGTCAGACCGATCTGGTGGAGGCGATGGCGAAAACCGGTGCCGTTATCAACGTGAAAAAACCGCAATTCGTAAGCCCGGGCCAGATGGGCAATATCGTGGATAAATTCCATGAAGGCGGTAACGATAAGGTTATTCTGTGCGACCGTGGCGCGAACTTTGGTTACGACAACCTGGTTGTGGACATGCTGGGCTTCAGCGTGATGAAGAAAGTCTCCGGCAACTCACCGGTGATTTTTGACGTTACCCATGCTCTGCAATGCCGTGACCCGTTTGGCGCAGCAAGCGGCGGTCGTCGTGCGCAGGTTACCGAACTGGCACGCGCCGGTATGGCGGTAGGTCTGGCAGGTCTGTTTATTGAAGCGCATCCGGATCCAGCCAATGCGAAATGCGATGGCCCATCCGCGCTGCCGCTGGCGAAACTGGAACAATTCCTGACCCAGATTAAAGCAATTGATGACCTGGTGAAAAGCTTCGACGAGCTGGATACCGAGAACTAAGAAAGTGTTGCAGTCCGGAGAGATATCTCTTCGGACTGCTTTTTGAAAAGGTGTTAAGGGTGGCCGTCAGGCGCCAAACGCACCGTCAATTGTATGCATTGCCCCCGTCACAAACCCAGCCTCAGGGCCTGCAAGCCAGGCAACCATTCCCGCAACTTCTTCTGGTCGACCATGTCGTTTTAGCGCCATAAAACTGTGCATCACCTCTTTCAGTGGGCCATCTTCCGGGTTGGCATCGGTATCAATAGGACCTGGTTGAACCACGTTTACCGTAATACCGCGCGGGCCAAAATCACGTGCCAGCCCCCGGGCCAGCCCTTGCAGCGCTGATTTACTCACTGCGTAAGAAGCCAGGCCGGCAAGAGGCATTCGGTCGCCATTCACAGAACCAATAATGATAATGCGTCCGCCGTCAGGCATCTGCCGTGCCGCTTCCACGGCCGCATAGTATGGGGAGTGAATGTTAATCCGGAACAGGCGCTCAACGTCATCAGGATCCTGCTCCAGCGCATCACCAAACAGAATAATGCCTGCATTAACTACCAGCACGTCCAGTGGGCCGCTTTCGCGTACACGGTTAATGACGGCGTTGCGATCGGCGCTATCGGTTTGCGCAGCCTGGGTACCCGTCTCATCAGCAAGCGCTTTGGCAGCGTCAGGGGATCCTGAATAGGTAAAGGTAACCGATGCGCCATCCGCGGCAAAACGGCGCACGATAGCTGCGCCAATCCCACGACTGCCGCCAAGAACCAGAACTGACTTGCCGTTAAATGAGGGCATAAGATACTCCTTGAACAATTATGTAGTGATCGATATATAATGGGTGCATAGTTTTCTGTCAATGGATTTGTAATGAGCACTACAAAATGTACTCGCGCACCAGGTCGACCACGTAATTTTGATCCAGAAATGGCGGTTGCCAAAGTACAGCCCTTGTTTCACGCACATGGATATGATGCCGTTAGCGTGGCGGATGTCACCGCGGCGTTGTCGATCAAGCCCCCCAGTTTCTATGCTGCTTTTGGGAACAAAATCGGTCTTTATAAACGTGTTCTTGATCGCTACGTACAGACCGAGGCGATCCCTTTTGATGACATTCTGCGCCCCGATAAACCCGTTTCTGCATGTCTTACCGATCTGCTTGAAGAGGCGGCGCGACGTTATGCCGCAGATCCGCATGCGCCGGGATGTTTGGTCCTGGAGGGCACGCACAGTAACGATCCGCAGGCGCGGAAGGTCGCGCGGAACTTCTACTCGGCTGCCGAACATAAAATTCACGACTTTATCGCACAGCGCTACCCCCAAGAGGCTGACAGCCTGACTGATTACGTCAGTACCACAATGCTTGGCCTGTCGGGAAAAGCGCGATGCGGGCATACGTTCGAACGTCTGCTAGCCAGCGCACGAATCGCCAGCGTAGCGGTGCTGCATCAGCTTTCCTGATGATCATCACATGAAAAGGTGGATAAATATGATGGGGAAAATGGGAACTTAACCAGGATATTATGGCTATTCCGGCAGACAAATTGCACCAAACGGAGTCGTTATTAACGTTTGTCGATGGTCAACAGGTTTATCCGGAGCAGTGAGCGGTAAAAGAAAACGGCCCTGAGAAGGGCCGTAGGTTCTACCAGAAAGATTAATCAGGCAAATATCGTCATCAGATAGGCGATAAACAGCGCCAGATGCGCCGCACCGTTAAGCACGTTGGTGCGCCCGGTGGAGAAAGAGATGTGGCACAGTACCAGTGATGAAACCATCACAATCATCTCTGGCGCGCCCAGCGCAAAGACCAAATCATTCCCGGTTGCCCATGCGATCAGGGTCACTACCGGAACGGTCAGTGAAATGGTGGCTAACACCGAACCGAAGAATAAATTCATCGCCCGCTGTACCTGATTACTCAGAACCGCTTTCAGCGCGCCGAGGCCTTCAGGAGAGAGGATCAGCAATGCGACCAGGAAACCGGTAAATGCCACTGGGGCATTCAGTTCAGTCAGCAATGTTTCCAGCGGGCTGGCGTTCATTTTGGTAACGGCAATAACAGCGATCAGATGAATGATAAGCCAGGCGGCATGCCACAAATTGCTGTGGGCTGACGGTTTACCGTGATGCGGGTCGTCGTCGTCACCCTCGTCTTCATGCTCATAAATGAACAGGCTCTGATGCGTTTTAGTTTGAATTAGCAAAAATACGCCGTACATCGCCGCAGAAATCAATGCCACTAACAGCGCCTGCGCGGTGGTGAAATTTGCTCCCGGTAAAGCCATCGGGAACACCAGTACAATAATGGCCAGTGGGAACAGGGCGATTAAATACTGTTTAATACCAAACAGATTCATATACTGAGTAGCAAATTTACGGCCACCTAACAGTAATGAAAAACCGACCAGACCACCGGTTACGATCATAATGATTGAATAGAGCGTGTCGCGCATGAGCGTAGGCGCGGCATCGCCGGTCGCCATTAATGCGGAGATTAAGCTAACTTCAAGTATAACAACGGACAAGCTGAGGATCAGCGACCCGTAGGGTTCGCCAAGTCGATGCGCTAATACGTCCGCATGACGGACAACGCTGAATGCGCTGCTTAATATACCAATAAGGGCCAGCGCATTAATGCCGATGACCACTGGTAGTGACTGACTGCTCCCCCAAAAGAACAGTACTACCAGCGCTAAAATCGGGAAGACGAGAGAGGTCTCCTTGTGGCGGGTTTTGACCGCCTCTTGTACTTGTGTCATTGAATTGATTTCTCCATCTCTGCAGGTATTTATAATTATAAAAAGTATTAAAGAATGTAAAAAATAACAGAAAACCTGGTTTTGTAGGTGACATTTTACGAAATTTTACTACATCACTTATTTTTCCTCTCAAAGCGGTCAAAAACAAATTTCTTGTTTATAGACTGTTTAATTAACAGAAGGTTAGATGAAGAAGGTTTCTAAAAATGTCTATTGTTGGCGCATCGCCGCATTGTTAACCACACTTAAGGTTTAGCCTAAAAAGGGGAGTTTACAATGCCGTATAAATCCAAAAGCGATCTGCCTGACAGCGTGCAGCATGTTCTGCCAGCCCATGCTCAGGATATTTACAAAGAAGCTTTCAACAGCGCCTGGGAGCAGTATAAAGATAAGTCCGATCGCCGTGACGATGCCACACGTGAAGAGACGGCACACAAAGTGGCGTGGGCTGCGGTCAAAAATGATTATCAAAAAGGTGATGATGATAAATGGCATAAGAAGGCGTAACAATATCAATTATAATGCCTTTATAAACTAGCCGGCATCAGGCGTTAGCGAATCGTGCTACGCCGCGCCGTTGCTGCCTTGCAAGCGAGCGGTGAATTGCCTATTGTCCAGCTATTGGTTTCAAAATGAGCAGTAAAAAAGCCCGGAAGGCGTCAAAAAAGTTGTCGCAGGGAAGCAGCAGTGGCGGAGGTGTAAGGTGTTAACGCGTGATTTTTTATTGAATGCTGACTGTAAGACGGCATTTGGTGCTATTGAAGAATCACTACTCTGGTCAGCGGAACAACGTGCAGCCTCACTGGCAGCCACGCTCGCTTGCCGACCAGATGATGGACCGGTGTGGATCTTCGGTTATGGATCGTTGATGTGGAACCCGGCCTTAGAGTTTGAAGAGTCCTGTACCGGGACGTTAGTCGGCTGGCACCGTGCCTTTTGTCTGCGCCTGACGGCGGGGCGAGGAACGGCGTGTCAGCCAGGACGTATGCTGGCCCTGAAAGAGGGCGGACGCACCACCGGTGTGGCCTACCGCTTGCCAGACGCGTCCCTGGAACAAGAGCTTTCTCTGCTGTGGAAGCGAGAAATGATTACCGGCTGTTATCTGCCGACCTGGTGTCAGTTGGCGCTTGATGATGGTCGGATGGTGAACGCACTGGTCTTTATTATGGATCCGCGTCATCCGCTGTTTGAATCAGACACGCGCGCGCAGGTGATTGCGCCGCTTATCGCCGCAGCGAGCGGACCTTTAGGCACCAACGCCCAGTATCTGTTCTCACTGGAGCAAGAGCTGGTCAAGTTGGGGATGCAGGATGATTGTCTTAACGATCTGGTGATCACGGTCAAACGATTGTTAGGAGAGAACCTGCCGGAAGGTGTTATGCGCCCAGGGTTTGCCTGAATCTAGCCTGGAACTGAATGCCCGAAAGCCAGGCTCTTTTCGGGCATTTAACACTTAGGCTGCAATATAACTTATCGAATGCTCCAGCGACTGGCTGTGGCTGTCGATCAGCACATTCCAGATGCCGGTATACGGTACGGTCAACCATGCGTTATCACGATCCTGCACGCTTAAGATGTCGGACTGCGTGTCTTTGACGTGATTTTTCTCGCTCATCAGATGGATGTGACAGCGCTCGGAACAGCGCACAACCACCGTATCGCCACCAAATAACTTTAAACTCGCCTTCACTAATGCCATTTTTCACCCCGTTCTTGAAAACAACGTACTTTCTGTCGAAAGTGCTGCGTGATGTTGTTCACATTTCACTCATTGCATAACACCAAAGGGGGAGCAACAGGATGCTGATTTTGATCAAAAAATGGCATAACGATTAAACAAAAGTGACAAAATTCCTCAAAAGGATTGAAAGGGCGTGCTAACGTTCAACGAAACCGCGCCCATCTACGATTAAATCCGGAAATTATCGACACTTTCAGTGTGCTTGCCTGAAAGCGGTGTATCAGAAGGTCAGCACTTTATCTGCAGCCAGCGTCCATTGAGCCAGTTCTACCAGCGTGCCGACGGCTACTCCGTCAATTAACGGCAGTTCGGTTATGCCACGGCCATCGGTGCAGGTTTTGCACAGTTTGACTGGCACATTTTGCGCCGTCAGGATCTCCAGCATTTGCTGAATATTATATCCTTCCGCAGGTTTTTGACCGCGTAACCCCGCCGTTACCGCGTCCGACATTAAAAACAGACGCAGGTCGAGATCCGCTTCTTGTTCGCGTAGTGCAATGGCCAGACGCAGGCTGTTAAATAACGATTCGCTTCCATAGGCTGCACCGTTCGCGACGATCACTATCTTTTGCATTTTTACTCCTGTTATCAGATGGAAGGGATAATGCCTGGTGTGTATGTTACTCCCTGTTGGCTTAAGTAGAAAAGAAAGCATGATTGCAGAAGTGGGTACCTCTTATTATCCGGGTCGGAAAATCCCGAAAACGGGGATAAAGGCTGTAATTAACAGCCGAAGACGTTATGGTTTAACTTAGGTATGCCTAATTAATTGATGTAAGAAACAACTGACGATTTGAGCCGTAATATTTATTTTTCTCTCGCTGTATTCTCACTCTTGCCGCTGGCAGGCGGTATTGCCAGCGCGCAGCCGTCTTTTGTGTACCAGGCTGAAAACCCTTTTGATAACAATAGTGATGGCTTGCCCGATCTCGGCATGGCGCCGGAGTCGCGGGCAGGCGAAAAGCACTTTGCCGAAATGGTCAAAGCCTTTGGTGAAGCCAGCATGACCGATAACGGGCTTGATACGGGTGAACAGGCGAAGCAGTTCGCATTTGGTCAGGTGCGTGACACGGTCAGCGAACAGGTGAATCAGCAACTGGAATCCTGGCTCTCTCCCTGGGGAAACGCCAGCGTTGGATTGCAGGTGGATAACGAAGGCAGCTTTACTGGAAGTCGGGGAAGCTGGTTTATCCCGTGGCAGGACAATCAACGATATTTAACCTGGAGCCAATTAGGGGTAACGCAACAGGACGAAGGTTTAGTCAGCAATGCGGGGATGGGGCAGCGCTGGGTACGCGACGGCTGGTTTCTGGGTTACAACACCTTTTATGACAACCTGTTGGATGAAAATCTGCCCCGGGGAGGCCTCGGCGCCGAGGCGTGGGGCGAATACTTGCGCTTATCCGCTAACTATTACCAACCGTTGTCCTCCTGGCAGGAGCGTTCCGCAACCCAGGAACAACGGATGGCCCGCGGTTACGACCTGACTGCGCAAATGCGTATGCCGTTCTATCAACACCTCAATACCAGCGTCAGCGTGGAACAATATTTTGGCGACCGGGTGGATCTGTTTCATTCCGGAACCGGGTACCACAATCCTGTGGCGGTGAATCTGGGATTGAGCTATACGCCGGTGCCGTTGATTACCGTGACGGCACAACATAAGCAGGGCGAAAGTGGAGTCAGCCAGAATAACCTCGGCTTAACGCTGAATTACCGATTTGGCGTACCGCTAAAAAAACAGCTGATGGTCAGCGAGGTGGCAAACAGCCGATCGCTGCGCGGCAGTCGTTATGACGATCCGCAGCGTAACAATCTGCCGACGCTGGAATATCGCCAGCGTAAAACGCTGACGGTATTTTTGGCCACGCCGCCCTGGGATCTCAAGCCTGGTGAGACGGTGGCGCTGAAGCTGCAGGTGCGTAGTTTGCATGGGATCCGCCATTTGACCTGGCAGGGTGATACTCAGGCGTTGAGCTTAACGGCTGGCAGCAATGCGCGAAGCACGCAGGGATGGACGATTATTATGCCGAAGTGGAACAACAGCGAAGGCGCGACAAACCGCTGGCGACTGTCAGTGGTGGTAGAAGATGAGCAGGGTCAGCGTGTCTCTTCCAATGAGATCACGCTATCACTGACCGAACCGTTTATTACCGTTTCGGAAAATGATCCTCGTTAGCACTGAAACATCAACGTGTTATCAGAAAATGCGTTCCTGATGTACCCATACCGCGGCTTCAACGCGTGATTTGAGCTTCATTTTCTTCAACATATGCTTCACATGGACTTTTACCGTACTTTCAGTGATGTCCAGACGACGGGCGATCATCTTGTTCGGCAGACCCTGGGCAATGAGCTTGAGAATGTCGCGTTCACGCGGTGTCAGTTGGGTGACATCACGGTCCGACGTTGCACGATTAGCACGCAGGCTGGCGGCCAGAACCGGCGTTAAGGCTTCACTCAGCACCATTTCACCGGCCGCTGACTGCTGTAAGGCTTTGAGTAAATCTTCCGGCTCCATATCTTTCAGCAGATAACCGTCAGCGCCGCGTTTCAGTGCGGTAACTACGTCTTCTTCATGATTGGACACGCTAAACACAACGATACGGCCCGACAGTGATTTTTCACGCAGCTTATCGAGGGTTTCCAGACCATTCATGCCGGGCATATTGAGATCAAGCAGGATCAGATCGGGATCAAGGGATTCAGCCAGCTCGATACCCTGCTCGCCATTGCTGGCTTCGCCGACAACGGTAATATCGGGCGCCATGCTGACAAGCTGTTTTACACCGGTTCGCAGCATCGGATGATCGTCGATCAGCAGGATGGTTGCCGGTTCCAGATTACTCATGGGTATCTCCTTGGACTTCTGTGAAGTTTGTTTCGGGAATAAAAGTGACAGCAACTTCAGTACCGCCCGTCTCGCGATGGCGTACGCGGCAATCGCCGCGCAAGCTCTGCGCACGGTCGCGCATTATAATCATGCCGTAGTGGTTACTGCGTTCGGCGTTTTCCGGTACGCCGCAGCCGTTATCTTGCACTGTTAGTTTGACCTGCTTGCCATTTTGCACCACCGTCACGACAACTTCATTGGCCTGAGAGTGTTTAAGTGCATTGCTCAGGGCTTCGCGCGCAATTTGTAGCAGGTGAATCGCCTGATGCGAAGGGACCAGGCGTGGCGGTAGCTGATAATCCAGCTTAACCGTAAATCCAAAACGGGCGCTGTACTCCTGACAGCTGGCTTCCAGCGCCGGTCGTAATCCAGGTTCCGTGAGCTGTAAACGGAAGGTAGTTAACAGTTCACGCAGTTGCGCCCATGAAGCATTTAGCTCGTTACGAATCTGGCTGAGCAACTCGCGACAGTTATCTGAAAGCGCATCGCCCTGCATCTGCAAACAACTAACCTGCATCTTCATACAAGAGAGCGATTGTGCAATAGAATCATGAAGTTCGCGTGCAATGGTGGCACGCTCTTCCATCACGATCAACTGCTGCTGACGCTCCTGATGTCTGTCGAGTGCGAGCGTTGCGGTTAGTTGCTCAACCAGGGTATCAACCAGCTGCTGCTGATCGTGGCTGAGATGGCGTCCGTTAGGCAAGGTGGCGAGCAGAATACCATACTGGGTATGCGCATCGGTCAGCCGCCATTTCAATGTGATCCCGCCGTCAATCGCGGGCAGCGTTCCGCGAGGACACAGATGACAACCTTTCTCATCGCAGCTGGCATTTGACTGACAGGTAAATTCCTGATGATTGTCTTCATCTTCCAGGTCGTAAACCCGGAGTTCAATGTCATGCAGCAAGGTCAAATTTTGCAGGCCATTCAGTACCGGAGAGAGGCGTTCGCACAACGGTACCTGAGAGTGCAGGCGGCGGTTGGCTTGCCAGAGGAAAGAAAGGATCTGATTTTTGTGCTCCAAACCTGCCGTTTTCTCTTTCACCCGCTGTTCCAGCACGGCATAACTTTCAGCCAGTTCTTCCGACATATTATTCAGCGCTGAACCCAGAGCAGCCATCTCATTACGCCCGCTGATACGTGCGCGTTGGGTAAAATCACGCTGGCTGACGGCTCGCGCCATCGCCAGCAGCTGTTTCCACGGCTCTAACAGGCGCACGCGCAGCCAGATAATGGTGAAAACCAGCAGCAATGCCATAAATACGGCCATCAGGCGATGTAGCAGGACGACGCGTTCAATGCGTAATTCGGTGGTATGGTCAAAGGCGGTAACCAGCTTATCCAGACCGCCTACAAAGCGCGTCACATCCTGCGCTACCGCATCAGGCGTTTGCGCATGCGCAAGTCCCGGCGCCAGTTCAGTGTGCCAGTAATCCTGTAGCGCTTTTAACTGCGCCTGTTGTCCGTCTCGCTTTGCGGCACGCGTCAATTCCGGGCTAAACGCCGTTTGCTCCATTTCATCCAGCAGCGGTTGATCGCTCGCGTCAAGCGGCACGGCTGCCAGTAGGCGATAGCTTTGCATGCGCAGCGATCCCGCTTTGTTGATTGCATGGGCGCTACCCTGAACGCCCTGAACCAACCAGCCAGAGACAGCCATACCCGCCACGCCGATGGCTGTGGACAATAAAACAATCAGCGCCACCTGGTTGACCAGCGTAAGCGGGGAGAGACAACGTTTAAACATGGTGACTTGTTCCTTCGGGTTTTCGTCGAACAGAAAACCTTATTGAATGACGATTCTGCTGCAGGCAGTGGCGTTATTCTCGGCGATACACTGGAGTATACCCATACCTCAAACGGGCTACCTCTTAATTGCCAGTGGTGGGAGAGATCCTGGACAAGGGGGAGTAGTGAACGACAGAAGCGTGAAAAACCACATCTTTTTTACCGAAGTTATGTACTCATTAAGGGTAATGATAAATTTTAGGCATGAATAATGACACCTTTTCCTTTGATTTATATCAACTTACCTCCAGCTGTAAACCCTAATGTTGCAGGCATCGAAACAAGTATCAGAGGTGTCTATGAGTCACTCATCTGCCCCGGAAAGGGCATCTGGAGCTGTAATTACCGAATGGCGGCCGGAAGATCCCGCCTTCTGGCAGCAGCGTGGTCAACGAATCGCCAGCCGTAACCTGTGGATTTCCGTCCCTTGCTTGCTGCTGGCGTTTTGCGTGTGGATGTTATTTAGCGCCGTGGCGGTGAACTTACCGAAAGTCGGATTTGATTTCACCACTGAACAGCTGTTCATGCTGACGGCATTACCTTCGGTGTCCGGCGCGCTGCTGCGTGTTCCGTACTCCTTTATGGTTCCCCTGTTTGGTGGGCGTCGCTGGACGGCATTTAGCACCGGTATCCTGATCATTCCTTGCGTATGGTTAGGGTTTGCGGTGCAGGATACGTCCACGCCGTTTAGTACCTTTATTATTATCTCCCTGTTGTGCGGCTTCGCTGGTGCGAACTTTGCGTCCAGCATGGCAAACATCAGTTTCTTCTTTCCAAAACAGAAACAGGGCGGTGCGCTGGGTCTGAACGGTGGCCTGGGCAACATGGGCGTCAGCGTGATGCAGTTGGTTGCGCCGCTGGTGGTTTCACTGTCAATCTTTGCCGCATTTGGTAGCCACGGGGTTGAACAACCGGATGGTACGCAGCTGTATCTGGCAAACGCCGCATGGATTTGGGTACCGTTCCTGGCTGTGTTAACGCTGGCTGCATGGTTTGGTATGAATGAACTGGCAACCTCAAAAGCGTCGCTGAAAGAGCAATTGCCGGTGCTGAAACGTGGGCATCTGTGGATTATGAGCCTGCTGTATCTGGCAACCTTCGGTTCATTCATCGGTTTTTCTGCCGGTTTCGCGATGCTGTCAAAAACGCAGTTTCCTGAGGTGCAGATCCTGCATTACGCCTTCTTTGGACCGTTGATTGGCGCACTGGCTCGTTCAGCGGGCGGCGCAATCTCTGACCGTCTGGGCGGGACCCGTGTAACGCTGGTGAACTTCGTGCTGATGGCTATTTTCAGTGCCTTACTGTTCCTGACGCTACCATCAAACGGTGTCGGTGGTAACTTTATCGCTTTCTTTGCAGTGTTCCTGGCATTGTTCCTGACGGCGGGTCTGGGGAGTGGCTCAACCTTCCAGATGATCTCCGTTATCTTCCGCAAGCTGACGATGGACAGAGTGAAAGCTGAAGGCGGTTCAGAAGAGAGAGCAATGCGCGAAGCAGCAACCGACACCGCGGCAGCGTTGGGCTTTATCTCAGCCATTGGTGCGATTGGCGGCTTCTTTATCCCGAAAGCATTTGGTACGTCCCTGGCGTTAACTGGTTCGCCGGTCGATGCGATGAAAGTATTTCTGATCTTCTATGTCGCTTGTGTGGTGATCACCTGGGCGGTATACGGACGTCATTCTAAAAAATAAAAAAGTTGTATACACAAAATCATTCGAACTGCCTCAAGGCGGCAAGTGAGAAATCCCCAGGCGCATACTGAAGTAAGTGACTGGGGAGAACGAACGTAGCCAATGCAGAAGCAGTTTGAAAGATGACGTGTAGGTTGATTATCCATTGCGCGGTGTTAGACCGCGCTTTTTTTTGCCCGTAATTAGTTACAACATACTTTTGTATGGTGACATGACAACAGCCTGTAAGAACGGTGCTCACAATATGCTAAGCAGGGGGGATACCCCTTAATACCCACTTGTAAAGAATTTAACATCTGCATGATAAGTGAATTTAAGAAAATCATTTAAATTCAATAGATTACGTTAAATATCAATATCCCACTTTGGGGGTATGTAAAAACCAGTCCTCATTTTTCATCCTTGCCTGCCTTGATCGTTATCAATTCTCACGCCCTTTCAGAGCGTTACCTTCGCTCTCAATCAAGCAATGTCGATTTATCAGAGAGCCGTCAGGCTCCTACAGGAGAAAACCGATGAGTAAATTCCTGGACCGGTTTCGCTACTTCAAGCAGAAGGGCGAAACCTTTGCCGATGGGCATGGCCAGCTTCTCAATACCAACAGGGACTGGGAGGACGGATACCGCCAGCGTTGGCAGCATGACAAAATCGTGCGTTCAACCCACGGGGTAAACTGCACCGGCTCATGCAGCTGGAAAATCTATGTGAAAAATGGTCTGGTGACCTGGGAAACCCAGCAAACCGATTATCCGCGTACCCGTCCGGACCTGCCAAACCACGAGCCTCGTGGCTGCCCTCGTGGTGCAAGCTATTCCTGGTATCTCTACAGCGCTAACCGTCTGAAATACCCGCTGATGCGCAAACGCCTGATGAAAATGTGGCGTGAAGCGAAAAGACTGCACAGCGATCCGGTAGACGCATGGGCTTCCATCATCGAAGACGCCGATAAAGCAAAAAGCTTCAAACAAGCGCGTGGTCGTGGTGGTTTCGTACGTTCTTCCTGGCAGGAAGTGAACGAGCTGATTGCCGCTTCTAACGTTTACACTGTCAAAACCTATGGTCCTGACCGCGTGGCGGGCTTCTCGCCGATCCCTGCGATGTCGATGGTTTCCTACGCCTCCGGTGCACGCTATCTGTCGCTGATTGGCGGCACCTGCCTGAGCTTCTACGATTGGTACTGTGACCTGCCGCCTGCGTCTCCGCAGACCTGGGGTGAGCAGACTGACGTTCCGGAATCTGCCGACTGGTATAACTCCAGCTACATCATCGCCTGGGGTTCCAACGTTCCGCAGACCCGTACCCCAGATGCGCATTTCTTTACTGAAGTTCGCTACAAAGGGACCAAAACGGTCGCTATCACCCCAGACTACGCCGAAATCGCCAAACTTTGCGATCTGTGGCTGGCTCCGAAGCAGGGCACCGATGCCGCAATGGCGCTGGCAATGGGCCACGTCATGCTGCGTGAGTTCCACCTTGATAACCCGAGCCAATACTTCACCGACTACGTGCGTCGTTACACCGACTTCCCGATGCTGGTGATGCTCGAAGAGCGTGACGGGTATTATGCGGCGGGTCGTATGCTGCGCGCCGCCGATCTGGTTGACTCCCTGGGTCAGGAAAATAATCCAGAGTGGAAAACCGTTGCCATCAATACCGACGGCGATATGGTTGCGCCAAACGGTTCAATTGGTTTCCGCTGGGGTGAAAAAGGTAAATGGAACCTTGAGCAGCGCGACGGCACGTCCGGTAACGAAACCGAACTGCAGCTCAGCCTGTTAGGCAGCCAGGACGACATCGCTGAAGTCGGCTTCCCGTACTTTGGCGGCGAAGGCACCGAGCACTTTAGTAAAGTTGAACTGGAAAATGTTCTGCTGCACAAACTGCCGGTAAAACGCCTGCAGCTGGCAGATGGCTCTACCGCGCTGGTGACTACCGTTTACGATCTGACCATGGCCAACTACGGTCTGGAACGCGGTCTGAACGATGAAAACTGCGCCTCCAGCTACGACGATATCAAAGCGTATACCCCGGCATGGGCAGAAAAAATCACTGGCGTATCACGCTCTCAGATCGTGCGTATTGCCCGTGAGTTTGCCGATAACGCCGATAAAACCCACGGACGTTCGATGATCATCGTCGGCGCGGGTCTGAACCACTGGTATCACCTCGATATGAACTATCGTGGGCTTATCAACATGTTGGTGTTCTGTGGTTGCGTCGGTCAGAGCGGCGGCGGTTGGGCCCACTATGTCGGCCAGGAAAAACTGCGTCCGCAGACCGGTTGGCAGCCGCTGGCGTTTGGCCTTGACTGGCAGCGTCCGGCACGTCACATGAACAGTACGTCCTATTTCTATAACCACTCTAGCCAATGGCGCTATGAGACGGTTACGGCACAGGAACTACTGTCCCCGATGGCGGATAAGTCTCGCTATAGCGGCCATCTGATTGACTTCAACGTTCGCGCTGAACGTATGGGCTGGCTGCCGTCCGCGCCGCAGTTGGGTACTAACCCGCTGTACATTGCGCGTGAGGCAGAAAAAGTCGGTATGACACCGGTGGATTACACCGTTAAATCTCTGAAGGAAGGTTCTATTCGCTTTGCGGCTGAACAACCAGAGAACGGTAAAAACCATCCGCGTAACCTGTTTATCTGGCGTTCTAACCTGCTCGGCTCTTCCGGTAAAGGCCACGAGTACATGCTGAAGTATCTGCTGGGTACTGAACATGGTATTCAGGGGCTGGATCTGGGTAAACAGGGGGGCGTGAAGCCAGAAGAAGTGGAATGGCAGGATAACGGCCTGGACGGCAAACTGGATCTGGTGGTCACGCTGGACTTCCGTCTGTCGAGCACCTGTCTGTACTCTGACATCGTGCTGCCGACCGCCACCTGGTATGAAAAAGACGATATGAATACCTCGGATATGCATCCGTTTATTCATCCGTTGTCTGCCGCCGTTGATCCAGCGTGGGAATCGAAGAGCGACTGGGAAATCTACAAGGCTATCGCCAAGAAATTCTCTGAAGTTTGCGTGGGCCACCTCGGCAAAGAAACCGACGTAGTGACGCTGCCTATCCAGCACGACTCCGCCGCCGAACTGGCGCAGCCGTTGGATGTTAAAGACTGGAAAAAAGGCGAATGCGATCTGATCCCAGGCGTTACCGCGCCGCACATCATGACCGTTGAGCGTGATTACCCGGCAACCTACGAACGCTTCACCTCTATCGGTCCGTTAATGGACAAAATCGGTAACGGCGGGAAAGGGATTGCCTGGAACACCCAGAGCGAAATGGGCCTGCTGCGTAAGCTCAACTACACCAAGGCTGAAGGCCCGGCAAAAGGCCAGCCGATGCTGAATACGGCGATTGATGCCGCTGAAATGATCCTCACCCTGGCACCGGAAACCAACGGTCAGGTGGCGGTGAAAGCCTGGGCGGCGCTGAGTGAATTTACCGGTCGTGACCATACGCATCTGGCGCTGAATAAAGAAGACGAGAAAATCCGCTTCCGCGATATTCAGGCGCAGCCGCGCAAAATTATCTCCAGCCCGACCTGGTCTGGTCTTGAAGATGAACATGTTTCTTACAACGCCGGTTACACCAACGTTCACGAGCTGATCCCATGGCGTACGCTGACTGGTCGCCAGCAGCTGTATCAGGATCATCAGTGGATGCGAGACTTCGGTGAAAGCCTGCTGGTTTACCGTCCGCCAATCGACACCCGTTCGGTGAAAGAGGTGATGGGCGAGAAATCAAATGGTAACCCGGAAAAAGCGCTCAACTTCCTGACGCCACACCAGAAGTGGGGTATCCACTCCACCTACAGCGATAACCTGCTGATGCTGACGTTAGGCCGCGGCGGTCCGATCGTGTGGATGAGCGAAGCGGATGCGAAAGATCTGGGTATCGAGGATAACGACTGGATCGAAGTCTTCAACAGTAACGGTGCGCTGACGGCGCGTGCAGTTGTCAGCCAACGTGTTCCGGCCGGGATGACCATGATGTACCACGCCCAGGAACGTATTGTGAATATTCCGGGGTCGGAGATTACCGAGCAGCGTGGCGGGATCCATAACTCGGTGACCCGTATTACACCGAAACCGACGCACATGATTGGTGGTTATGCCCACCTGGCCTACGGCTTTAACTACTACGGCACCGTAGGTTCGAACCGTGATGAGTTCGTGGTGGTTCGTAAGATGAAGAACATTGACTGGTTGGATGGCGAAGGCAATGACCAGGTACAGGAGAGCGTAAAATGAAAATTCGTTCACAAGTCGGCATGGTGCTGAATCTCGATAAGTGCATCGGTTGCCACACCTGTTCAGTAACCTGTAAAAACGTCTGGACCAGCCGTGAAGGTGCGGAGTATGCCTGGTTTAACAACGTTGAAACCAAACCGGGTACTGGCTTCCCAACTGATTGGGAAAACCAGGAAAAATGGAAGGGCGGTTGGATCCGTAAGATCAACGGTAAGCTGGTGCCGCGCATGGGTAACAAAGCGCTGCTGCTGGGTAAAATCTTTGCTAACCCACATTTGCCAGGCATTGATGACTACTACGAGCCGTTTGACTTCGATTACCAGACGCTGCACAACACCCCGGCAGACAGCAAAGCGCAGCCGATTGCCCGTCCGCGCTCGCTGATCACCGGTCAGCGTATGGATAAAATCACCAAAGGTCCGAACTGGGAAGATGACCTCGGCGGTGAGTTCGAGAAGCTGGCGAAGGACAAAAACTTCGAGAACATGCAGAAGGCGATGTACGGCCAGTTCGAAAACACCTTCATGATGTATTTGCCGCGTCTGTGCGAGCACTGCCTTAACCCGGCGTGCGTGGCGACCTGCCCGAGCGGTGCCATCTACAAGCGTGAAGAAGATGGCATCGTGCTGATCGATCAGGACAAGTGCCGCGGCTGGCGTATGTGCATCACCGGTTGCCCGTATAAAAAAATCTACTTCAACTGGAAGAGCGGTAAGTCAGAGAAGTGCATCTTCTGCTATCCGCGTATCGAAGCCGGTCAGCCGACCGTGTGCTCCGAAACCTGCGTCGGTCGTATCCGTTACCTCGGCGTACTGCTGTATGACGCGGATGCGATTGAAAGCGCGGCAAGCACCGAGCATGAGAAAGATCTGTACCAGCGTCAACTGGACGTGTTCCTCGATCCAAACGATCCGGCTGTTATTGAACAGGCGCTGAAAGATGGTATTCCGCTGAGCGTCATTGATGCCGCACAGCAGTCTCCGGTTTACAAAATGGCGATGGACTGGAAGCTGGCGCTGCCGCTACATCCGGAATACCGCACACTGCCGATGGTCTGGTACGTGCCGCCATTGTCACCGATTCAGTCAGCTGCTGATGCGGGCGAGTTGGGCAGCAACGGTATCCTGCCGGATGTTGACAGCCTGCGTATCCCGGTTCAGTACCTGGCGAACCTGCTGACCGCAGGTGACACCCAGCCGGTGCTGTTGGCGCTGAAACGTATGCTGGCGATGCGCCACTACAAACGTACGGAAACCGTTGACGGCAAAGTTGATACCCGTGCGCTGGAAGAGGTGGGCTTAAGCGAAGCGCAGGCACAGGAAATGTATCGTTACCTGGCGATCGCGAACTACGAAGATCGTTTTGTGGTGCCGAGTAGCCATCGTGAACTGGCGCGTGACGCGTTCCCGGAGAAAAGCGGTTGTGGCTTTACCTTCGGTGACGGTTGCCACGGTTCTGATACTAAATTCAATCTGTTCAACAGCCGCCGCATCGATGCTGTCGATGTGACCAGCAAAACGGAGCCGCACCAATGATTGAACTCGTCATTGTTTCGCGTCTGCTCGAGTACCCGGATGCTGCCTTGTGGCAGCATCAGCAGGAACTTTTCGATGCACTCGCGTCATCTGAGAACCTGGATAAAGAGGATGCCCAGACTCTGGGCGTTTTCCTGCGCGATCTAACCGCGCAGGACATGCTGGATGTGCAGGCCGCCTACAGCGAACTGTTTGACCGTGGCCGTGCCACATCGCTGCTGCTGTTTGAACATGTTCACGGTGAATCCCGCGATCGCGGTCAGGCTATGGTTGACCTGATGGCGCAGTATGAGCAGCACGGTTTGCAGCTCGACAGCCGCGAACTTCCCGATCATCTGCCGCTATATCTGGAATACCTTGCGCAACTGCCGAAAAGCGAAGCGCTAGGTGGTTTGCAGGATATTGCGCCGATTCTGGCACTGCTCAGCGCTCGTTTGCAACAGCGTGAAAGCCGTTATGCGGTGCTGTTCGATCTGCTGTTAAAACTGGCGAATACCGTTATCGACAGCGAAAAAGTGGCTGAAAAAATTGCGGATGAAGCCCGTGACGATACCCCACAAGCGCTGGATGCGGTCTGGGAAGAAGAGCAGGTGAAATTCTTCGCCGATCAGGGGTGTGGCGAGTCGGAAATCTCCGCTCACCAGCGTCGTTTTGCCGGGGCCGTTGCGCCGCAGTATCTGAATATCACCACCGGAGGACAGCAATAATGCACTTCCTGAATACGTTCTTCTTTGACATCTATCCGTACATCGCGGGTTCTGTCTTTCTGATCGGCAGCTGGCTGCGTTATGACTACGGGCAATATACCTGGCGTGCGGCTTCCAGTCAGATGCTGGATCGCAAAGGGATGAACCTGGCGTCAAACCTGTTTCACATCGGGATCCTGGGTATTTTTGCAGGGCACTTCCTTGGCATGTTGACGCCGCACTGGATGTATGAAGCGTGGCTACCGCTTGAAGTGAAACAAAAGATGGCAATGTTTGCGGGTGGTGCCAGTGGCCTGATGTGTCTGATTGGTGGTGTACTGCTGCTGAAACGTCGTCTGTTCAGCCCACGCGTGCGGGCCACCACTACCGGAGCGGATATTCTGATCCTCTCACTGCTGGTGATCCAGTGTGCACTGGGCCTGCTGACCATTCCGTTCTCCGCCCAGCATATGGACGGTAGCGAGATGATGAAGCTGGTGAACTGGGCGCAGACAGTGGTGACGTTCCACGGCGGAGCGTCTCAGTATCTGGATGGCGTCGCATTTATTTTCCGTGTGCACCTTGTGCTGGGTATGACGCTGTTCCTGTTGTTCCCGTTCTCGCGTCTGGTACACATCTGGAGCGTCCCGGTCGAGTATTTGACCCGCAAATACCAGATTGTTCGCGCACGTCACTAAGCCAAGATATAAATGAAAAAAACCAGGACAAAGCTCCTGGTTTTTTTTGCATTTGATTTCGATATCATGCTGCGAATCGTGGGATAAAGAAATGAAGCATAATGGAATATTCAGCTCACCCTGGCGTTAACATGGCGCTAAAAATCGTCTCGACCGGCATTGCTCTGCCGCCGACACGGATCACATCTTCAATGCTTGACCTTCAACTCGGCAAACCCTCGGGCTATGTGGAAAAACGTTCGGGTATTGCCTGGCGATATCACGTGACCAACGATGCCAGCCAGGCTGAGCTAGCGGCACAGGCGTTACACCATGCGCTTGACGCCGGGGCGTTATCACCGTCTTCCATTGATCTGCTGATTTGTGCGTCAGCCATTCCGTTTCAGGCTCTCCCGTGTAGTGCAACCCATATTCTGAAAGCTGCAATGATGCCTGCCGGAATCGCGGGTTTCGACATCAACAGCAGCTGCGTTAGCTTTATTTCCGCACTGGAAGTGGCAGCCGGATTGGTAAATACCGGTGCGTATTGTCGTATCGCCATTGTGTCAGCAGATATTTCCTCGCGCGGTATTGACTGGGGGCATGAAGAATCCTCGCTGATTTTTGGCGATGGTGCGGCATGCGTTATTGTCGAACGTGGCGACGGTTCAACCGGCATTCTGGCAAGCTTGATTGAGATGTATCCGGACGGTAGCGAGTTGTGTGAAATTCGCGCGGGCGGCACGCGGCGTAACC
Organism: Citrobacter sp. A316; assembly: GCF_002042945.1. Classification (NCBI taxonomy): domain Bacteria; kingdom Pseudomonadati; phylum Pseudomonadota; class Gammaproteobacteria; order Enterobacterales; family Enterobacteriaceae; genus Citrobacter; species Citrobacter sp. A316. Next base: position 216,250 of record NZ_MVFZ01000003.1, on the reverse strand, counting down.
CCCGTGCAGGGATGATCGAGAGTGATTTTCTGTTTCACATGCAGGGGAAATCATTGTTTCGTTATGCTTCTTCCTTAATTGAGGATTACTTTGCCCGCCTGCTGGCGAAAAGCGACGTTACGCTGTCCGACATTGCCACGGTGGTGCCGCATCAGGCCAGCCATCTGTCGCTGGAACATATGCGTAAACGACTGCGCGTGCCGGAATCCGCTCTCATTGACATCTACCGCCACTATGGCAATCAGGTCGCGGCGTCTATACCAACCGCGCTGCACGAGGCCATCGTTAGTGGACGACTGGTCGCAGGTCAACCGGCAATGCTGATAGGGACGGCAGCAGGGCTGACGCTGGCGGGCATGGTCTTCATACCGTGAAAATTCTGCTGACCGGCGCGACCAGTGGGCTGGGGCGCAATGCCGCAGAGTCTTTACTGATGTCCGGACACGATGTGGTGGCTATCGGGCGCAATACGAATCAGGGTGCAGCGCTTACGCAATGGGGAGCGAGGTTTGTGCCACTCGATCTGGCGTGCGCCAGCGATAAGGACTTTTTCAGGCTGGTCGACGGCTGTGATGCCGTTTGGCACTGTGCGGCAAAGTCATCGCCGTGGGGTAGCCGCGCTGATTTTTACCAGAACAACGTTCTGGTTACGCAGCGGCTGGCGCAGGCGGCGGGCAGGGCGCAGATCCCGCGCTTCGTTCATATTTCCACCCCGGCGGTGTATTTCGATTTCCGCCACCACTATGATCTGCCGGAGAGCTACCTTGCACGCCGCTTTGGTAGCCACTATGCCGACAGTAAATATGCCGCAGAACTGGTGATTACCGACGCGGTGCGCGCTTTTTCAGCGACGACATTTATTATGCTGCGTCCGCGCGGCCTGTTTGGCCCATATGATAATGTGATTGTCCCGCGACTGCTACAGCAGATTCATCGGGACGGCGGCGTGCTACGTTTACCGCGCGGTGGTGAGGTGCTGCTGGATCTCACTTTCGTGCAGAACGTGGTGTATGCCATGGAGCTGGCTACGACGGTGGCGTCGCTGCCTTCTGGTCGCGTCTATAACGTGACTAACCATCAACCCCAGCGGCTGAAGGTGATGCTTGATGCGCTTTTGCGAGAACAGCTTGGGCTACGTTATCGCCTGTGTCAGGTGCCGTGGCAGCTGTTGTCTCTGGTCGCCAGCGGAATGGAACTCATCGGACGCTGTCTTGATAAAGAGCCGCCAGTAACTCGCTACAGTGCAGGCACCGTCTGTTTTGATATGACACTGAGTACACAACAAGCCATCAATGAACTGGGTTATCGACCAAGAATTTCAATGACGGAAGGCATTGCACTGACCGGCGAATGGATGAGAAAGCATGGCAACTATCACCGCCTTTGAGGTTGGGTACTGCACGCATATAGGGTGTATGGCACTAAAAGGCGCCGGGTTGCGCGTTTGCAAATTCCCGTCGCGGGCATACTTGCTGGAAGCTGGCGATCAACGCTGGCTATGGGATACCGGTTACGCCTCGTGGTTTGAGCAATACACCCGTTCTGGCGTTTTTCGATTCTACCGTCAGGTGACGCCAGTCTACTTCGACCCAAACGCCTCGTTGGCCCGACAGTTGCTCGCACGAGGGCTGGTCAGCTGCGATATCAGCGCCATTATTCTGTCGCATTTTCATGCCGATCATGTGGCCGGACTACGTGATTTCCCCGATGTCAGCTGCATCTGTTCGGGTGAAGGGTGGGCGCAGGTCAGAACGCTGCGCGGATTTGGTGCCCTGCGCCAGGCCTTTGTGCCAGGACTGTTTCCGGCAGAATTTGAGTCGTCGTTAACGTTTATTGAGCGTTTTGAGCACCTGATATTACCCGCTGCGTTGGCACCCTTTACGCGCGGCTATGAACTTCCGGGAAGTGATGGGCAGATAATCCTGGTACCGCTTCCAGGCCACGCTGCCGGGCATATTGGCGCGTTTGTGTTGACGGATGATGGATGGACATTGCTGGCGGCTGATGCGGCCTGGTCGCCCGCCAGTTATCGTGAGCTACGAGGTCCGTCCCGGCTGGCAAATTTGGTCATGTCTGATTCCACTGCGTATTACCAGACCCTTGCGCGGTTAAATCAACTCTGGCAGAACGGCGCTACGGATATTCTGTTATGCCATGAGGGTGATTTATGATCCCATTCGCGCTTCTCTGGCGCTATTTCTGCACCCGCAAGCTGCGCTTTACCGACAGGGCCTCTCTTGAGGCCTGGCAGGAAAAAAGAATGCAGGCTTTTCGTCGCCGGGTATTAGTGAAAAGTCCGTGGTTCCGAGATTATCTAGCGAGGCCTTTTTGCGAATGGCCGACGATGGACAAAACGCAGATGATGACCCATTTTGATGAGATGAACACGGCCGGGTTACAGCGTGATGCTCTGATGGCATGCGCGTTGCGCAGTGAACACAATCGCGATTTCTCGCCTAAGGTCGGTGAGTTTAGCGTGGGCCTGTCTTCCGGAACTTCCGGGCAACGCGGGCTGTTTGTGGTGAGTCCACAGGAGCAACTGCTGTGGGCGGGGGCGATTCTGGCAAAAGTCCTGCCCGATGGATTGCTGGCTGGTGAGCGCGTGGCATTGTTCCTGCGTGCAGATAATAATCTGTACCGCAGAGTGAATAATCGCTGGCTCAGTCTGGAATATTACGATCTTCTTGCCCCGTTTCAGCCGCAGCTCGCACAGCTTGAGGCGCAGATACCGACGCTGATTGTTGCTCCCGCGCAGGTACTGCGCGCGCTGGCGCTGGCCGTACGTGCCGGAACGCTGACTCTGAAGGTGAAAAAAGTGATTTCGGTGGCGGAGGTGCTGGAGGAGCAGGATCGCACTTTGCTGCGCGACGTATTCGGCGAGGTCGGTGAAATTTATCAGGCTACTGAGGGCTTTCTGGCCTCAACCTGCGCCTGCGGTACGCTGCATCTGAACGAAGAGTTTATTCATGTCGAGCCGGAATGGCTAGATGAGCAGCGGTTTATTCCGGTTATCACTGACTTTACCCGCAGCACGCAGCCGGTGGTTCGCTACCGCCTTAATGACGTACTGGTGGCGAGTGATAAGCCGTGCCCTTGTGGCAGTGCCGCCAGGGCGATTGTCCGTATTGAAGGTCGGCAGGACGATCAGTTGCTGCTGCCTGACGTGACGGGAGGAGAGCTGGTCGTATTTGCCGATGCCTGTAGCCGGGTGCTGGCTATCGTGTTGCCCCCCACGGTCGATTATCGGTTGGCACAGACGGCCGCCGACGCGCTCTCGCTTACCGCTGATTGCGAGCCGACGACGTTACAAGCCTGCCAGCAGGCGCTGAATGATTTTTTTGCCCGTCAGGGCGTGGATGTGTCGCGTCTGGCGTGGACGCAGATATCAGCATCGCCACCGACGCAGTTTGACGCGAAACGGCGGCGGATTATCCGCCAGTGGGGCGCAGTATGAGAATGATATTTTTGCGACTTAAACAGATGCTGCTGGGCTGGGGTACGGTGGGGATCGTTTATTCGTGTTGCGATCGTTTGCAGGGGCAGGGATCGCTGCTTACGCCCTGGGTCATCGATCGGGTGATTCCCTTTTCACCCACGGCGGTCTGGCTTTATTTATCGTTCTTTCTGCTTATTCCAGCAGGCTACTTTCTGGTGCCGCTGGTGCAATTACGCTGGCTTACGCTTGCCATGCAGATTGCGGCAATAGGGGCTGGGAGTATTTATCTTATGTGGCCGACGACGATGCAGTATCCGCCGCTGGCCGTTGACGGGCTGTCGTCTCAGGTACTGGGCTGGTTGATCGGTATCGATTCGCCGCAGAACTGCTTTCCCTCCTTTCACGCGGGGTTAACGTTGCTTACTGTCTGGGCTATCGCTATGCGGCGGCAGACGGTGATAACCACGGTGAGTCTGGTGTGGGCGCTGGCGATTGCTATCTCGATCCTTCAGTTGCGTAGACATTTATTTATCGATTTAGTGGGTGGCGTGTTACTGGCCGGAGGAAGCGGCTGGCTGGCAATGTATATCGTCGCAAGGAAAAAGCAACACAGGGAAATACGTTATGAGTGAATTATTGTACCCCATTATTTTTATGTTAATACTGGTGACCTGCGAGGCGTGTTTTCTGCAATGGTCGCGCAAAAAGAAAATCGACTGGCGCGATGTGATTTTCAATCTCAATTCCGGGCATATTGTGCTGTGGATGTTTCGCTGCCTGGAAGTGCTGTGTTATGCGCTGATTCTCCAGTACGCAAATTTGCATCTTTTTGATGGGGTAGCTGCAGGCTGGGTCTGGCTGTTTACGGTGGTCGCGTGGGATCTCTGCTTCTACTGGCTGCATCGCCTCCATCACGAGCGGCGCTGGCTGTGGGCGGTGCATGTTGTCCATCATCAGGGGGAACACTATAACCTGTCCCTGGGGGTCAGAAATTCCTGGTATTCATCCCTTACGGGGATCCCATTTTTTATGGTGCTGGCGGTGTGCGGCGTTCCGTTGACGGTGTACCTGACCGTTTCGGTCATCCACTACACTGTTCAGTTTTTTAACCATAATGCGCTTACGCCCCGCCTTGGCTGGCTGGAAAAGGTATTTATTACGCCGTCTCACCATCGTGTACACCACTTGAATGAAAAACGCTATGCCGATACCAATTATGGCGGCACCTTTCTTATCTGGGATCGGCTATTCGGCACGTATTGTAAAGCACCGCCAGTAGAATCGGTTGAGTTCGGGGTGAAAGGCAGCCAGCTTTCAGGCAACCCGCTACGTGAAAGCAATGTGCCTTTTCTCAAGCTGTTTGGGCTAGCGCCTTCTCAACGTCAGAGCGAGCGTCAGAGTGGTGGCGGGACGATGATCCTTATTACGGGTGCGCTGTTATTATTTGTTCTGGTTCTGGGCTATATCCAGCGGTACGGCTACCAAATCGAAAGCATATCGCCTGAACAGGCGCTACTGGTTGTGCTATTGGCGGCAGGCACAGTGGCGCTTGGCGGTATCAGCGACGGACAGCGCTGGGGGAAGCGAGTCTGGGGTGGGGTTACGCTACTGTTATTGGTCCATCCGCTGCTGTTTACGTGGCATGAACTTCTCTGGCGCGTGACGCCTGTCCTGCTGGTTATCCACGGCATGATGGTCCTCTGCGGGATTGGTAGCCGAACAGTAGGAGCGGCGCGTGAATCTGTTTAATCCACAGACGCGACTGACTTTTCCTGCGGATGACCCGGCGCTGGTCAATGCATTGCAGGTTCAGTCTCGCGCCTTGCTGATTGCGCATAACGATCGACGCTACGCCGATTGGTGGGCCATTGTTAAAGCTATAGTGCTGGTTGCGGCCTGGCTTTCCTGCTATCTCATCGCCCTGGGTGCGCAGGCAAAATGGGCCTTTGCGCTGGCGTACCTCGCGATGATGCTGTTTGCGATGTTGCTGGCCGTAAACGTGGTGCATGATGCCTCGCATAATGCGTTTTTGCGAGGGAAGCGCGCCAATGCTCGACTCAGTTTTCTAGCGGCCCTGCCTTTGGGCCTGGATGCTGACAGCTGGCGCGTGCGCCACGTCAGATTTCATCACGGGTTTACCAATATTGAGTGTTACGATCCGGACACCGCTGAAAACGGTTTACTGCGTCAGACCCCCTGGCAGCGCTGGCGACCTTTTATGCGTGCGCAGCGTTTTTACTGGCCGTTGGTGGCCGGTTTGACATTTCCCTGGTATATCTGGGTGGTCGACTGGTTGGATCGCTGCGGACTAACGCCGGTTACGCCGCACCTGGCCCGGCGCGGTGCGGCGGGCTGGAGCCGTTTTCTGGTCAGTAAAGCGGTGCATCTGATATTAATGCTGGCGCTGCCTCTATGGCTTCTGGCGGAGCGGCTGGGCGAGCTTACCGTGCTGGGGACCTATGTGGTGAGCCAGCTTATCGCATCGATGATTTTCGTCATGCTGATCATCGGGACTCACTGGGCCAAAGGATACTCTCAGCTTCCGCCATCGACAGGACGCATGACGCAGGGAAGGATCGCGCATACTTTCGCCACTACCTTCGACTGGCGGCCCACGCCTGCGTGGCTGGGATACTGGCTTGGCGGTATCAATCTTCATTTGACGCATCATCTATTTCCCCATTGGCATCATCGCCATTACCCGGCGCTTTGCCGCATTATTGCCGATATTGCACAGCAGCAGGGGATGGATTACTCCATGCTCACTCAGCGTGATTTGCTGTCGCTCCAACAGCATTTTCTCCGGAAGATGGGGCAACCACCAGAGCGTGATGCGCCATGAAGATCTTACTCACCGGCGTGTCCGGGTTTATTGCCGGCGCTTTTTTGCGGCGGTTTGCCGACGATCCGCAGATCTCGCTGTACGCTGTGGGCCGCCGACCTCGGTCTGATTTTCCGCCTCTGGTTTCGCGACGTGGATACGCATATTGCTTGCGGACATATGAACTATCTTGCCCAGCATGCACTGAGGGATTTGTGTAGACGATTTATCAGGACGCTGTAATGCAACGCTCATACGATCTTATTCCGCCTGGCTTGACCCGTATTGATCTGTTGGCCCCACCCTTTGCCGGGCATTTGCATCCTGTACTGGCGATGGGCCTCGCGTTATACACGCAGTATCAGGTGCGGATTATCAGCACCCGTGGCGCAGCAGCGAAGATCACCGCCGCGGGGCTTACCTCAATGGTTTTGTCCGGTGAGTATGACACGCCGCTGCTGGCGGTGGCGAATCCACGCTATGCGGTAAAATCCAGTCCGATGAAGCTTTATCGACAGTTCGCGCTGTGGTCGGGTTACTGAAAAACTTTGCTGATGAACTGGAGCAACTAAGCATGTGCTGGTGACGCTGGTGACGCTGGTGACGCTGGTGACGCTGGTGACGCATCTGGACTGGCATAAAGAGGCGGTAGCGGGTGCCGTTGCAGTACTCGCAGGGATCATGCCCGACTGGGTGTTTCATTTTACCCAAGGAAACGGGACGAGTGGACTGCGCTATCAACAGGGCAACTTTTGTCGCGTGCCGTGGGTCGATTACGACCGGTATTTGTCACGTTATGCTGCAGTTATTCACCACGGCGGGGCCGGTATTGTGTGGCACTGCATCTCGCGTAATGTTCCCGCACTAGTTTATTCGGTCGATTATGATCAGTTTGATCATGCGGCGCGGCTGGAATACAGAGGCAAAGGGATTTGGCTACGTAGTGGACTGACGGCACTAGCGCAGGCTGGTGACACACTGCGAAAACTGGTGGAAAGATATGACAGAAAGTGAGTGTTAATGCTCGAATCGAACCTTAGTCGAAGCTTCTCATCCTTCCCGCATAGGACGAATATGGGGCATTGCAGATTGATTTTGTGTTGGTGCTTTATGAAGTGATGGTGGTGGGGGAAGGATTACTCAGCGCTGCGCACTTCGCCCTTCGGGTCGTTGCCTGCGGCAACGCTTTCTCGCTAACGCTCGAGTCGAACCTTAGTCGAAGTTTCTCATCCTTCCCGCATAGGAAGAATATGGGGCATTGCAGATTGATTTTGTGTTGGTGTTTTACGAAGTGATGGTGGTGGGGGAAGGATTCGAACCTTCGAAGTCGATGACGGCAGATTTACAGTCTGCTCCCTTTGGCCGCTCGGGAACCCCACCAGGGGTAATTCAAATTGTAGGCAGTGCTAGAAGATGGTGGTGGGGGAAGGATTATTCGTCGCTTCGCTCCTCACCCTTCGGGCCGTTGGCGTTGCCAACGTTCTCTCGCTTTCGCTCGAGTCGAACCTTAGTCGAAGGTTCTCACTCTTCCCCGACAAGTGCAAACTTCTGCATTACTCACCGGGATAACTACATCGCTGTAGTGAATAATGGTGGTGGGGGAAGGATTCGAACCTTCGAAGTCGATGACGGCAGATTTACAGTCTGCTCCCTTTGGCCGCTCGGGAACCCCACCACGGGGTAATGCTAATTACTGGCCTGCTTCCGTTGGAAGCGGGGCGCATCATATCAAATGATGCGCCCCTGTAAAGCATTCCGTTGATAAAAAAGAACTGGTTGCCTGATTTTTACACGTAAAGATGTAAAGGTAACCAATTAACTTATCAATCGATTACAGAATAATCGTTCGGTTACCGTAAACAAAGACGCGTTGAGCCAGAACCTGATACAGCGCACGGCTTAAAACATTTTTTTCAACGTCGCGACCCGCGCGCATCATATCTTCTGCGGTGTAGGTGTGATCAACATGGATCACGTCCTGCATAATGATTGGGCCTTCATCGAGGTTATCATTCACGTAGTGGGCCGTCGCGCCGATGATTTTCACGCCGCGCTCATAAGCCTGATGGTACGGACGAGCACCAATGAATGCAGGCAGGAATGAATGGTGAATATTGATAATTTTATTCGGGAAGCGTGAAACAAATGTCGGGGTCAGAACGCGCATGTATTTAGCCAGTACGACATAGTCCGGCTGGTGGGCGTCGATAGCATCAGCCATTTTCTGATCATGTTCGTCACGTGTTAAACCTTCATGGCTCACCAACTCAAACGGAATATCAAACCGTTCAACCAGAGGACGCAACGTCTCGTGATTGCCGATCACCGCGGCGATTTCAACATCCAGCCCGCCATAATTGGCCTTCATTAACAGATCGCCCAGACAATGCGCTTCCTTGGTGACCAAAATGACGATGCGGCGGCGGCCTGCTGGGGTTAGTTCACGAATCGAGCCTTCAGGTAAGGCGCTGTCCAGATCGGCAAGCAGCGTGACGTCGTTAAAAATGCCCTCCAGTTCGGTGCGCATAAAAAAGCGTCCGGTGCGGTGGTCCACAAACTCATTGTTCTGCACGATGTTCAGTTCATGCTTGTAACAGATGTTCGTAATGCGCGCGATCAGACCTTTTTGGTCCGGGCAAATAGTACGCAGCACTTTTCGTTGTAATGAATGCATTTGCAGCGGTGATCCTGTTGAGAATGTTTGCAAAATTGATACTGTCGGGCATTGATTAGCCGCAGCACTTTTTAAATTTTTTACCGGAGCCACAAGGGCAGGTATCGTTTCGTCCAATTTGGGGGCGTGTACCGTCTATATAGTACCACTGACCGTTTTCTTTTAAAAAACGAGAGCGCTCGATAATTGCACCTGTTTTACCTTGTTCAGAAAACCGTGCGACAAAACTGACATAGCCGATATTTTCTGTGTCAGCCGTATCTTGTTCAAAAACGGTCAGTCCAAGCCATTTGGTATGAGTAAATCCTGCGATAATGTCCTCGCGAAACGCGGCCGCATGACAGTCCGGATGCCAGGTCCTGATAAGGTAATCTGCGTCTTTCATCACAAAAGCACAGTAACGAGAACGCATGAGATGTGACGGCGTAGGTGCTACTTGCGCGCCGGACACATAACGGTAGCAACATAGGCTATACTCGACAGCGCTACCACAGGGACAAAGCTGAGACACAAAGTACTCCCTGGAATATAAAAACGGCGTAAAAACGCCAGAGTAGCACTATGTTAACTGAGCGGTAGCGATGTTGCTACGTCTGCAAGCCAGGGGAAGTATGTACGTACAATGAGAAAAATAAAAATTGGGCTTGCGCTAGGTTCCGGCGCGGCGCGAGGTTGGTCGCATATTGGGGTTATTAAAGCCCTTAAGCATATGGGCATCGATGTTGATATCGTGGCAGGGTGCTCTATCGGTTCTCTGGTTGGCGCTGCCTACGCCTGCAATAAGCTACCTGCTCTCGAAAAGTGGGTATGTTCTTTCAGCTATTGGGATGTTTTACGGCTGATGGATCTCTCGTGGCGCAGGGGAGGTTTACTGCGCGGTGAACGGGTATTCAATCAGTACCGTAATGTCATGCCGGTAGAAGCAATTGAGCAATGCACACGCCGTTTCGCAACAGTGGCTACTAATCTGAGTACAGGCCGGGAACTTTGGTTCACCGAAGGCGATTTGCATCTGGCTGTCCGGGCCTCCTGCAGTATTCCTGGCCTGATGTCTCCCGTGGCGCATAATGGTTACTGGCTGGTCGATGGCGCGGTGGTGAATCCCGTCCCTGTATCCCTGACTCGTGCGTTGGGGGCCGATATTGTTATTGCGGTCGACCTGCAACACGATGCGCATCTCATGCAACAAGACTTACTCTCCTTCAACGTCAATAGCGATACCGAATCGGGTGATGATGCTGACGAGCTTTCATGGCATGCCCGCCTGAAAGAGCGCTTGAGCAACATTACGACCAGGCGCGCGGTAACCGCACCGACAGCGATGGAGATCATGACGACGTCTATTCAGGTTCTGGAAAACCGTCTGAAACGTAACCGCATGGCCGGTGACCCTCCAGACATCCTGATTCAGCCGTTTTGTCCGCAAATTTCCACGCTGGATTTTCACCGAGCCAGTGCGGCAATTGCTGCCGGGCAGTTGGCGGTCGAGAAGAAAATGGATGAGCTTCTACCCCTGGTGAAAACCAACGTCTAACGCATTTTTTATCAACACTTAAGCTAATTCTGACAGGCGTGAGTGGCAATAGCATGCCACTATTTATTAAAGCCAGTCAGGGGGGAGAGTATGACGCAGCCATTGGTCGGAAAACAGATTCTTATCGTTGAGGATGAGCCAGTGTTTCGCTCACTCATGGACTCATGGTTTTCCTCTTTGGGAGCGACAACAGCGGTAGCTGGCGACGGGCTTGAAGCACTTGAACTACTCGGACACTTCACACCAGATCTAATGATTTGCGATTTGGCTATGCCAAGAATGAACGGCCTCAAACTGGTTGAGTATCTACGCAATCGCGGCGATCAGACCCCGATACTGGTGATTTCTGCGACGGAAAACATGTCCGACATAGCCAAAGCGCTACGACTCGGTGTGGATGATGTCCTATTGAAGCCGGTGAAAGACCTTAATCGCTTGCGAGAAACCGTCTTTGCATGTCTTTATCCCAATATGTTTAATTCACGCGTGGAAGAAGAAGAGCGGCTGTTTCGCGACTGGGATGCGATGGTGGACGATCCTGCCGCCGCCGCGAAGCTGCTAAAAGAATTACAGCCTCCAGTTTCACAAGTGATTTCGCACTGTCGCATTAACTATCGACAATTGGTGGCAGCCGACCAACCGGGGTTGGTACTGGATATTGCGCCGCTGTCGGATCATGACCTTGCATTTTATTGCCTTGATGTGACGCGGGCAGGGGATAATGGCGTTCTGGCTGCATTATTACTGCGGGCGCTATTTAATGGTTTACTGCAGGAGCAACTGACACAACAAAATCAGCGGCTGCCAGAGCTGGGTACGTTATTGAAACAGGTAAATCATTTGTTGCGACAAGCCAATTTACCAGGGCAGTTTCCCTTGCTGGTGGGGTATTACCACAGCGGATTAAAAAATCTGATTCTGGTATCAGCAGGGCTGAATGCGACATTAAATACAGGTTCCCACCATGTGCAAATCAGCAATGGCGTTCCGCTGGGTACCTTAGGTAATACGTATCTTAATCAGTTGAGCCAACATTGTGAGTCATGGCAATGCCAAATTTGGGGGGCGGGAGGTCGCCTGCGCTTGATGTTGTCTGCGGAATGAACAAATGAGAGGCGTGCAAATGAAATTGGTTCACCTTCCCAATGCTGTGAGTGCTACTATCAGCGCCAGTTTTATTCGTATTTATCTTAATTATACCGACGCGCGTCCTTTTCAGACCAGAAGCTTGCCGCTGTACTGATATACTCGGATGCGATACAGAATGATGAACACGTTCAATACATGAACAGTCCAGGAGAGTTTTAAATGGCTGCCCTTAATTCAAAAGTCAAAAAAGCCGTTATCCCGGTTGCGGGATTAGGAACCAGGATGTTACCGGCTACGAAAGCAATCCCGAAAGAGATGCTACCGTTGGTTGATAAGCCATTAATTCAGTACGTCGTAAACGAATGTATTGCTGCGGGCATCACTGAAATTGTACTTGTAACTCACTCGTCTAAGAATTCTATTGAAAACCACTTCGATACCAGCTTTGAACTTGAAGCGATGCTGGAAAAACGTGTAAAACGTCAGCTGCTTGAAGAAGTGCAATCTATTTGTCCGCCACATGTGACTATTATGCAGGTGCGTCAGGGGCTGGCTAAAGGTCTGGGTCACGCGGTATTGTGCGCGCACCCGGTTGTTGGCGATGAACCGGTAGCTGTAATCCTGCCGGACGTAATTCTTGACGAATACGAATCTGATTTATCCCGCGAAAACCTTGCCGAAATGATTCATCGTTTTGATGAAACAGGTAGCAGCCAGATTATGGTTGAACCGGTAGAAGATGTTACGGCTTATGGCGTTGTTGATTGTAAAGGCGTTGAATTATCCCCGGGCGAAAGCGTCCCGATGGTTGGCGTGGTTGAAAAACCAAAAGCTGATGTTGCGCCTTCTAATCTGGCCGTTGTGGGTCGATACGTTCTTAGTGCCGATATCTGGCCTCTGCTGGCTAAAACCCCTCCGGGAGCGGGTGATGAAATTCAGCTGACAGATGCTATCGATATGCTGATTGAAAAAGAGACGGTTGAAGCTTATCACATGAAGGGCAAAAGCCATGACTGTGGTAATAAACTGGGCTATATGCAGGCGTTCGTTGAATATGGTATTCGCCATAATACGCTCGGCGCCGAATTTAAAGCCTGGCTGGAAGACGAGATGGGTATTAAGAAGTAACCTGCTGGTATTATCTGGTCAGAACGGCGCTGTATTAACAGCGCCGTTTTTTTATACCTAATCCGGGTAGGGTCGAGCGAAGTACAGGTAAAAAAAATCCCGCCAGTGGCGGGATTTTAAGCAAACTATTTCTGAATTATTCCTTGATCAGGAAATCGTCCAGCTGTTTACCTTGTTCTTCCATCGCTTTTTTGATCACAGCCGGTGTACGACCCTGGCCAGTCCAGGTTTTAGTTTCACCGTTTTCGTCAACATAGCTATATTTAGCCGGACGTGCAGCGCGTTTAGCTTTGGTGCCAGATTTAACAGCAGCCATGCTATTCAGCAGTTCGTTCGGATCAATGCCGTCAGCGATCAGCATTTCACGATATTGTTGGAGTTTACGAGTACGTTCTTCAACTTCAGCAGCAGCAGCGCTTTCTTCTTCGCGACGCTCGCTAACTACAACTTCTAATTTTTCCAGCATTTCTTCAAGCGTTTCCAGAGTGCATTCTCTTGCCTGCGCACGAAGAGTACGGATGTTGTTCAGAATTTTAAGTGCTTCGCTCATTTTAGTAATCTCAAACTTATATTGGGGTGGTTTGTTGAGCTAATAATAGAGCGATAAATTCAGTTGTGCAATAGCCAGGAATGTAAGGAATTCAAAATTGCGCTTTATTTAGTATCAGAATTAATTCTCCTGTCTTAAATTCCCCATGATGTTGGGCATAAAAAAGGCTTATTGATGAGGGGGCTTCTCTGCGGCTGAGAGTAAAAATTCAAGATTCAGGTCACATTTTATGGTGTACAAATAGTATCTCTTTGCAGTGATTTCAACCTTTTGTATTAGTTTTGCTTACGTGAATTCGCTAATACATGGCGACAGTGGGTAGATTCAATAACAATATGGGAAGGGTTTCTTTATTGCCGTATGATGATAAGTGACATTGATAAATTTCATGAGCACTATTTGTGAAAGAGTGTGTATATACGCGTCCGAACTCAGGCTGTTTGGTTGATGGTTGTATGCTCTCTCGCTACCCGTTACTTAAATTCAGGTGGCACTGTGCGAGCTTGCCCGCTCATTTATACGCCTTTGCGGCCAACGCTACACCGACATGTTCGTGAAATATGATACAATCCCGCCCATATTTATTTCCCCGGGTGAGGGCCTTCGGTCAATGGCACAACTATATTTTTACTATTCTGCAATGAACGCAGGTAAGTCGACTGCATTGTTGCAATCTTCGTACAATTATCAGGAACGTGGGATGCGTGCCGTTGTATATACAGCGGAAATTGATGACCGTTTTGGTGCTGGAAAAGTAAGTTCACGTATAGGTCTGTCGTCACCTGCAAAATTGTTTAACCAAAATTCATCATTGTTCGAAGAGATTCGCGCCGAGAATGCGCAGCAAAGAATTCACTGTGTACTGGTCGATGAGTCTCAGTTTCTGACCCGACAACAGGTTTATGAATTATCTGAAGTTGTCGACCAACTGGATATTCCTGTTTTGTGTTACGGCTTACGTACTGATTTTCGCGGCGAGTTATTTGGTGGCAGCGAATACCTGCTTGCGTGGTCAGATAAACTGGTTGAATTAAAGACCATTTGTTTCTGTGGCCGTAAGGCCAGCATGGTATTACGTCTTGATCAGGCTGGAAGGCCTTATAACGAGGGCGAGCAGGTGGTTATCGGCGGGAACGAACGCTATGTGTCGGTATGCCGTAAACACTACAAACAAGCGCAGTCTGAGGGCTCTCTGACGGCGATACAAGAACGACACAGCCACGATTAACCCTGTACGCTTCTGAGCGCTTATAAACGCAGGGTAGGCAGGAACCTTCGCCAATGTTCTCTACCCTGTCAGACTCTCTTCTGATGGCTATTCTCACATCTTCCTGAATACATCTCTTACAGTGCCATTCTATTCACATGGCTAAATTGTGTATCACCCGATGTTCATAACACAAGACGAAAAAAAACGGTCCCAACTGGGACCGTTTATGGTGAAACTAAAACTTATCTGAGCAAATTAAGCGGATTTCTTCGCTTTCTTTTCTGCTCTCGGTGCAGCTACTGCTTCAGTCTTAGCGGCAGTCTGGTCTTCGCTGTACTCGCGACCGTAGTAGGTATCCAGCAGAATCTGTTTCAGTTCAGCAATCAGCGGGTAACGTGGGTTAGCACCAGTACACTGGTCGTCAAACGCATCTTCAGACAGTTTGTCCACGTGTGCCAGGAAGTCAGCTTCCTGAACGCCAGCTTCACGGATAGACTTAGGAATACCCAGTTCAGCTTTGATTTCTTCCAGCCAACCCAGCAGTTTCTGGATTTTCGCGGCAGTACGGTCGCCCGGTGCGCTCAGACCCAGATGGTCTGCGATTTCAGCGTAGCGACGGCGTGCCTGCGGACGGTCGTACTGGCTGAATGCAGTCTGTTTAGTCGGGTTGTCGTTCGCGTTATAGCGAATAACGTTGCTGATCAGCAGGGCGTTCGCCAGACCGTGAGGAATGTGGAACTGAGAACCCAGTTTGTGCGCCATTGAGTGACATACACCCAGGAAGGCGTTAGCAAACGCGATACCGGCGATAGTCGCTGCACTGTGTACACGCTCACGCGCTACCGGGTTCTTAGAACCTTCATGGTAAGACGCAGGCAGGTTTTCTTTCAGCAATTTCAGCGCTTGCAGAGCCTGACCGTCAGAGAACTCAGAAGCCAGTACTGAAACGTACGCTTCCAGAGCGTGAGTTACGGCATCCAGACCACCGAACGCACACAGGGACTTCGGCATATCCATAACCAGGTTGGCGTCAACAATCGCCATATCCGGAGTCAACGCGTAGTCTGCCAGCGGATATTTCTGCCCAGTTGCATCGTCAGTAACAACCGCAAACGGAGTCACTTCAGAACCGGTACCGGAAGTGGTGGTAACTGCAACCATCTTCGCTTTCACGCCCATTTTCGGGAACTTGTAGATACGTTTACGGATGTCCATAAAGCGCAGCGCCAGTTCTTCGAAGTGGGTTTCCGGGTGCTCATACATAACCCACATGATTTTCGCGGCGTCCATCGGGGAACCACCACCCAGCGCGATGATTACGTCTGGTTTGAAGGAGTTAGCCAGCTCAGCACCTTTGCGAACAACGGTCAGAGTCGGGTCAGCTTCAACTTCAAAGAACACTTCAGTTTCAACGCCAGCAGCTTTCAGAACGGAGGTGATCTGGTCTGCATAACCGTTGTTGAACAGGAAGCGGTCGGTCACGATCAGCGCACGTTTGTGACCATCGGTAATCACTTCATCCAGTGCGATTGGCAGAGAGCCACGACGGAAGTAGATAGATTTCGGAAGTTTGTGCCACAACATGTTTTCAGCTCGCTTAGCAACGGTTTTCTTGTTGATCAGGTGCTTAGGACCAACGTTTTCAGAGATGGAGTTACCACCCCAGGAACCACAACCCAGAGTCAGGGAAGGTGCGAGTTTGAAGTTGTACAGATCACCGATACCACCCTGAGAAGCCGGGGTGTTAATCAGGATACGCGCGGTTTTCATCATCTGACCGAAGTAAGCAACACGCTCTGGCTGGTTGTCCTGGTCAGTGTACAGGCAAGAAGTATGACCGATACCGCCCATCGCAACCAGTTTTTCAGCTTTAATGACAGCGTCTTCGAAGTCCTTCGCACGGTACATTGCCAGTGTCGGAGACAGTTTTTCGTGAGCAAACGGTTCGCTTTCGTCGACAACCTTCACTTCACCGATCAGAATCTTAGTGGTTTCTGGTACGGAGAAGCCTGCCAGTTCAGCAATCTTGTATGCCGGCTGACCAACGATAGCTGCGTTCAGCGCGCCATTTTTCAGGATAACGTCCTGGACTGCTTTCAGCTCTTTGCCTTGCAGCATGTAGCCGCCGTGGGTCGCAAAACGCTCACGTACTGCATCATATACAGAGTCAACCACGACGACAGACTGCTCAGAAGCACAGATTACGCCGTTATCGAAGGTTTTAGACATCAGAACAGATGCAACAGCACGTTTGATATCAGCAGTTTCGTCGATAACAACAGGGGTGTTACCTGCGCCTACGCCGATAGCCGGTTTACCGGAGCTGTATGCCGCTTTAACCATGCCTGGACCACCGGTCGCAAGAATCAGGTTGATGTCCGGGTGGTGCATCAGTGCATTAGACAGTTCAACGGAAGGTTGATCGATCCAGCCAATCAGATCTTTCGGTGCGCCAGCAGCGATTGCTGCTTGCAGAACGATATCAGCTGCTTTGTTCGTTGCATCTTTTGCACGCGGATGCGGAGAGAAGATGATGGCGTTACGGGTCTTCAGGCTGATCAGTGATTTGAAGATCGCAGTAGAAGTTGGGTTAGTGGTTGGAACGATACCGCAGATGATACCAATCGGTTCCGCAATGGTAATGGTACCGAAAGTGTCGTCTTCAGACAGCACACCACAGGTTTTTTCATCTTTGTAAGCGTTGTAAATGTATTCAGAAGCAAAGTGGTTTTTGATCACTTTATCTTCGACAATACCCATGCCGGATTCGGCAACGGCCATTTTCGCGAGAGGGATTCGAGCGTCTGCGGCAGCCAGAGCGGCGGCACGGAAGATTTTGTCAACCTGTTCTTGAGTGAAACTGGCATATTCACGCTGGGCTTTTTTTACGCGCTCTACAAGTGCGTTAAGTTCAGCGACATTAGTAACAGCCATGATGCTCTCCTGATAATGTTAAACTTTTTTAGTAAATCATCTGCTCGATACGAGAGTATAGACAGACCGACGAAAATTTGTGTAACGGTTTGAAAATCAAACGGTTAATTAACGTCCACTTTACTTTGATTTACTAAAAGAGCTTATACGCTAGCGCCAGTTAACCCTAACGCATTACCTCCAGGTGGCGTAAGCAAGATTACTCACTTCTGAGTAGTAATTGCGTGATCTGGATCAAAAATTCGCAAAGCTGACACCTTTCAGCAGGCCCTTTTAGCGTCTCTCGTTAAGTGTTAACAAATTGACGTAATGAATGCTAATAACATTAGCATAATCAATACATATTAATAACACTGAGTATTGGTAGCGTATTTACGTAGATATACGAAGATAGAAGGTGAAGTATGCTGACAAAAGGCGTATCTTCAGCGCGGATTTTATCAATTTTTATGACTCATTTTATCCGGCTAACGCTTCGGAGCTAACCGTGATCCAAACGCTATTTGATTTTCCTGTCTATTTTAAATTTTTCATTGGGTTATTTGCGTTGGTCAACCCGGTAGGGATCATCCCCGTCTTTATCAGTATGACCAGCTATCAAACTGCTGCAGCGCGAAACAAAACCAACCTTACGGCAAACCTGTCGGTCGCTATCATCCTGTGGACTTCGCTGTTTCTTGGAGATGGTATTCTGCAACTTTTCGGTATCTCAATAGATTCGTTCAGGATTGCCGGCGGCATTCTGGTTGTGACTATCGCGATGTCAATGATTAGCGGAAAACTAGGAGAAGATAAACAAAACAAACAGGAAAAATCAGAAACCGCAATCCGTGAGAGTATCGGCGTTGTACCATTGGCATTGCCGTTGATGGCGGGGCCGGGGGCGATAAGCTCAACTATTGTTTGGGGTACGCGATATCACAGTGCGATTAACCTGTTTGGCTTTTTTGTCGCGATTGCGCTGTTTGCCCTGTGCTGCTGGGGGCTGTTTCGCATGGCACCATGGTTAGTGCGCCTGTTAGGCCAAACCGGTATCAACGTCATTACGCGTATTATGGGGCTGCTGTTAATGGCCTTAGGTATTGAATTCATCGTTACAGGCATTAAATCTATTTTCCCAGGTTTGCTGGCCTGATATCTCTCTTCTGTACAAACGGAGTCGGTCCCGGCTCCGTTTCCTTTCATTATCAGTAAAACTTCTCACTAAAGTTGAAAATCAGCAAAGTAATAATAAAAAATTCTGATGATTACTCATTTGTTTATTCGTTGATTTTATGAATGTAGCACTCATCAGTCCGCCAGATGGATCCCGATGTCGCTGTTATTTTATTAACATCATACTCTGGGGCTTGCTGAAGGATTATCGAAATGTTATTAGTTATTTCAGCGTTTTTTTCAGTTGAATGTGCTAATTAATAACCAATTGTTAAATTTATGTGCATTTTGACAGGGCGTTGACACCGGACAGGGTAGTTAACACCGTTGTCGATATAATGCATTGATTTGTGTGAGTTTTTTATAATGAATCTTCATTCGTAAGACTTTTTAAGTGAGATTTATTTCCAATAAAAGAGAATTGGTTAACAAATTTGTAAAATGTATTGGCGGTTAAGAAACGCATTTGATACTTTCCGGCCAGGTATTATGCAGAAGAATTCACGTTGATGAGAATCATTTGCAGTTAGTTTCTCTCAACAGGGTAATAGCGTGTTTCCGGCAGGGGAGGCACGTAGAGAATCGACGCAAGGCGGTCATACGAATCGCCAGAATAAATAAAGTCGGTGATAGCAAGCAGTAAAACAATAAACCACCTGACGGCAGAAAATCTCCGGTGCCGTACAGGGATCCTGACAGGATTAACAGTCTGGTTAAAAAACCAGCCATAATAATGAGGGAGTACAACACAATGACTAACATCACTAAAAAAAGTTTAGTAGCTGCGGGGATCTTAACTGCGCTAGTCGCTGGAAATGTTGCCACGGCGGCAGTAGTGCCAGCGGGTGTGCAGCTTGCTGAAAAGCAGACTCTGGTGCGCAATAATGGTTCGGAAGTGCAGTCACTCGATCCCCACAAAATCGAAGGTGTACCTGAATCCAACATTAACCGTGACCTGTTTGAAGGTTTATTAATCAGTGATGTCGATGGCAAGCCATCGCCTGGCGTGGCTGAAAAATGGGAAAATAAAGATTTTAAAGTCTGGACATTCCATCTGCGTAAAGATGCAAAGTGGTCTGACGGCACGCCTGTTACCGCGCAAGATTTCGTGTATAGCTGGCAACGACTGGCTAACCCAAATACCGCTTCACCGTATGCTAGTTATTTGCAGTACGGTCATATTGTCAATATTGATGATATTATCGCCGGCAAAAAGCCGATCACCGATCTCGGTGTAAAAGCTCTCGACGATCATACTTTTGAAGTCACCCTCAGCGAACCAGTTCCTTATTTCTACAAACTGCTTGTGCACTCCTCCGTTTCACCGGTTCCTAGAGCTGCTGTTGAAAAATTCGGCGAGAAGTGGACCCAGCCCGCTAACATCGTTACTAACGGTGCGTATAAACTGAAAGACTGGGTTGTCAACGAGCGCATTGTGCTTGAGCGTAATACCAACTATTGGGACAACGCCAAAACGGTTATTAACCAGGTAACCTACCTGCCTATTTCTTCTGAAGTGACTGACGTTAACCGCTATCGCAGCGGTGAAATCGACATGACCTATAACAACATGCCGATTGAGTTATTCCAGAAACTGAAAAAAGAGATCCCGAACGAAGTCCACGTTGACCCGTATCTGTGCACCTATTATTACGAAATTAACAACCAGAAAGCACCGTTCAACGATGTTCGTGTTCGTACCGCCCTGAAGCTGGCGTTGGATCGTGACATTATCGTCAATAAAGTGAAAAACCAGGGTGACCTGCCGGCATATAGCTTTACTCCTCCATACACCGATGGTGCGAAACTGGTTGAGCCAGAGTGGTTCAAGTGGTCTCAGGAAAAACGTAATGAAGAAGCGAAGAAACTGCTGGCTGAGGCCGGATATACGGCTGAAAAACCTCTGACCTTTGATCTGTTGTATAACACCTCAGACCTGCATAAGAAGCTGGCTATTGCCGCGGCATCTATCTGGAAGAAAAATCTGGGTGCTAATGTGAAGCTGGAAAACCAGGAATGGAAAACGTTCCTCGATACACGCCACCAGGGCAACTATGATGTTTCGCGTGCGGGCTGGTGTGCGGACTACAACGAACCGACGTCCTTCCTGAATATGGTGCTGTCCGACAGCTCCAATAATACCGTCCACTATAAGAGTCCGGCATTTGATAAGCTGATTGCGGATACGCTGAAAGTGACGGATGAAGCGCAGCGCAGCGAACTGTATTCGAAAGCGGAACAGCAGCTGGATAAAGATTCTGCGATTGTACCGGTTTATTACTATGTTAATGCCCGCCTGGTGAAACCATGGGTTGGCGGATACTCCGGTAAAGACCCGATGGATAATATCCACGTTAAAGACTTGTATATTATCAAGCATTAATGGCAAGACGTGGGGCGATCAAAGTTGCCCCACAGTGTCTTTTTCTTCGAACTATAAATACCTCTTTAGACAAAGAGAGGTATACCCTAAATAATTCACGTTGCAGGAAGGCGGCAACGCAGCGAATCGCCAGGAGCTTACTTAAGTAAGTGACTGGCGTGAGCGAGTAAAGCCAACGCACCTGCAGCTTGAAGTATGACGGGTATAAAGGCACACGCCAGAAGGTACGGGCAATGTTAAAATTCATATTACGTCGCTGTCTGGAAGCGATTCCGACGCTGTTTATTCTTATTACGATTTCATTCTTTATGATGCGCCTTGCGCCCGGAAGCCCATTCACCGGGGAACGCGCGTTACCGCCAGAGGTGCTGGCGAATATTGAAGCGAAATATCATCTTAACGATCCTATCTCGACGCAGTATTTCAGCTATCTGAAACAGCTGGCGCATGGCGATTTTGGGCCATCCTTTAAATATAAAGACTACACGGTTAACGACCTCGTTGCCTCGAGCTTTCCGGTTTCTGCGAAGCTGGGTGCGGCTGCCTTTATTCTCGCGGTACTCGTCGGCGTTAGCGCCGGAGTGATAGCCGCGCTGAAGCAAAATACACGTTGGGACTACACGGTGATGGGGGTGGCAATGACCGGGGTAGTTATCCCCAGTTTCGTGGTCGCTCCCTTATTGGTCATGATATTTGCCATAACCTTGAAATGGCTACCCGGCGGGGGCTGGAACGGCGGGGCGCTGAAATTTATGATCCTGCCGATGGTGGCGTTATCGCTTGCCTACATCGCCAGTATCGCCCGTATTACTCGCGGTTCGATGATTGAAGTTCTGCACTCTAACTTTATTCGTACCGCGCGCGCTAAAGGGCTGCCGATGCGGCGGATTATTTTCCGCCATGCGTTAAAACCTGCGCTGTTGCCAGTACTGTCCTATATGGGACCGGCATTTGTCGGCATTATCACCGGTTCGATGGTTATTGAAACCATCTATGGTTTGCCGGGCATTGGCCAGTTGTTCGTCAATGGCGCGTTAAACCGTGACTATTCGCTGGTTCTGAGTCTGACCATCCTTGTGGGTACGCTGACCATCGTGTTTAACGCGATTGTCGATGTGCTGTATGCCGTTATCGACCCGAAAATTCGTTACTGATACTGGAGCTCGCTATGATGTTAAGTAAGAAAAACAGCGAAGCGCTGGAGAATTTCAGTGAAAAGCTGGAGGTCGAAGGCCGCAGCCTGTGGCAGGACGCGCGTCGACGCTTTATGCATAACCGCGCGGCGGTAGCAAGTCTGGTGGTGCTGGTAATTATTGCGCTATTTGTAACCCTGGCGCCAATGTTGTCGCAGTTTACCTACTTCGATACCGACTGGGGCATGATGTCCAGCGCGCCGGATACGGAATCAGGCCACTATTTCGGTACTGATTCGTCGGGACGCGACCTGTTGGTGCGCGTGGCGATTGGCGGGCGCATCTCGCTGATGGTTGGCATTGCGGCGGCGTTGGTCGCGGTGGTTGTGGGTACACTGTATGGTTCTCTGTCGGGCTACCTCGGCGGAAAAATCGACTCGGTGATGATGCGTCTGCTGGAAATCCTCAACTCCTTCCCGTTCATGTTCTTCGTGATCCTGCTGGTCACCTTCTTTGGGCAAAATATCCTGCTGATTTTTGTCGCGATCGGGATGGTCTCCTGGCTGGATATGGCGCGTATCGTGCGTGGACAAACGCTGAGCCTCAAGCGCAAAGAGTTTATTGAAGCGGCGCAAGTGGGTGGAGTATCTACCGTGCGTATCGTTATCCGCCATATTGTGCCGAACGTGCTGGGTGTGGTGGTGGTATACGCTTCATTGCTGGTGCCGAGCATGATCCTGTTTGAATCCTTCCTAAGCTTTTTGGGATTAGGTACGCAGGAGCCGTTAAGTAGCTGGGGCGCGCTGCTCAGTGATGGTGCCAACTCGATGGAAGTCTCACCATGGCTGCTGCTGTTCCCGGCAGGTTTCCTGGTGGTTACTTTGTTCTGTTTTAACTTTATTGGCGATGGCCTGCGTGATGCCCTCGACCCGAAAGACCGTTAAGGAGTGCAGCCATGAGCGTAATTGAAACCTCAACCGCGCCGCTCGCGCAACAACAGGCTAACGCACTGCTGAACGTAAAAGATCTGCGCGTGACGTTTGCGACCCCCGACGGCGATGTTACTGCGGTCAACGATTTAAACTTTTCTCTGCGAGCCGGAGAAACGTTGGGTATTGTCGGTGAATCCGGTTCGGGTAAATCGCAAACAGCCTTTGCCCTGATGGGCCTGTTGGCGGCGAATGGTCGTATCGGGGGCTCCGCAACGTTCAACGGGCGTGAAATTCTGAATTTACCGGAACGTGAACTGAACAAACTGCGCGCCGAGCAAATCTCGATGATTTTCCAGGACCCGATGACGTCTCTCAATCCGTACATGCGGGTTGGGGAGCAGTTGATGGAAGTTCTGATGCTGCATAAAGGCATGAGCAAAGCGGAAGCTTTTGAAGAGTCAGTCAGAATGCTGGATGCGGTGAAGATGCCGGAAGCGCGTAAGCGTATGAAAATGTATCCGCATGAATTCTCCGGTGGTATGCGTCAGCGCGTAATGATCGCCATGGCACTGCTGTGCAGGCCCAAATTACTGATAGCCGATGAACCGACCACTGCGCTTGATGTAACGGTACAGGCGCAAATTATGACGCTGCTGAATGAACTGAAAAGCGAATTCAACACCGCGATTATCATGATCACCCATGATCTGGGGGTTGTTGCCGGTATTTGCGATAAAGTCCTGGTGATGTATGCCGGACGTACTATGGAATACGGCAGTGCGCGGGATGTCTTTTATAAGCCCGTTCATCCGTATTCGATTGGTTTGCTAAATGCCGTACCTCGTCTGGATGCAGAAGGGGAAGAGATGCTCACTATACCGGGCAATCCACCGAACCTGCTGCGTCTACCAAAAGGCTGTCCATTCCAGCCGCGTTGCCCGCATGCGATGGAAATCTGTAGCAGTGCTCCGCCACTGGAGGAGTTTAGTCCAGGCCGCCTGCGTGCCTGCTTTAAGCCGGTGGAGGAACTAGTATGAATGCGGTGACCGAACAACGTAAAGTGCTCCTTGAGATTGCCGACCTTAAAGTCCATTTTGATATTAAAGATGGCAAACAGTGGTTCTGGCAACCGACTAAAACCCTGAAGGCGGTTGATGGCGTAACCCTGCGACTGTATGAGGGCGAAACCCTGGGCGTGGTCGGTGAATCAGGCTGCGGAAAATCGACCTTTGCCCGTGCGATTATCGGCCTGGTGAAGGCCACCGATGGAAAGGTTGCCTGGCTGGGTAAAGATTTACTGGGCATGAAACCCGATGAGTGGCGGGAAGTACGCAGCGATATCCAGATGATTTTCCAGGATCCTCTGGCATCGTTAAACCCGCGCATGACCATTGGTGAAATCATTGCCGAACCGCTGCGAACGTATCATCCGAATCTTCCTGGTCAGGAAGTCCGCGACCGTGTGAAGGCGATGATGATGAAGGTTGGACTACTGCCTAACCTGATTAACCGCTACCCACATGAGTTTTCCGGTGGCCAGTGTCAGCGTATTGGTATTGCCCGCGCGCTGATCCTTGAACCGAAATTGATTATCTGCGATGAACCGGTTTCGGCGCTGGATGTATCAATCCAGGCTCAGGTGGTTAATCTGCTGCAACAGCTTCAGCGCGAAATGGGATTATCGTTAATCTTCATTGCTCACGACCTCGCGGTGGTTAAACATATCTCCGACCGTGTGCTGGTTATGTATCTTGGACACGCGGTGGAATTAGGGACCTATGATGAGGTGTACCATAACCCGCTGCATCCTTATACCAAAGCGCTGATGTCTGCAGTGCCGATTCCCGACCCCGATCAGGAAAGGAACAAGGTTATCCAGTTGCTGGAAGGCGAGTTACCGTCCCCGATTAATCCTCCTTCCGGTTGCGTGTTCCGTACGCGCTGCCCGATTGCCGGACCGGAATGCGCAAAAACGCGCCCGGTTCTCGAAGGAAGTTTCCGACACGCAGTTTCCTGCCTGAAAGTAGACCCGCTATAATCCTGAGGGCTGACAAAGGTCAGCCCTTCTTTTTGGTGAGGTATATGTGTCAGGTTTAGTCTCTTCTGTCCGCCGCGCGCTCTATCGTAAATTATTCGATTTAAACACCCGCTCAGGGCGTCGTTTTGAAGGTATGTGCGCGCTGTTCGCTTTGCTCAGCGTTATTGTTATCTTCATTGAATCCGGAGTAGGGACGCAATACCATTTAACCTTCGAGGAATGGCGCGTTTTTGTCTGGCTGGAGATCTTTATCACTCTGGTCTTTACCCTCGAATATCTTCTTCGCTTATGCTGCTGGGCTAATCCCGCTAAATATGTGTTTAGCTTTTGGGGGATTATTGATCTGGCCACTATCCTGCCGCTGTATGTGATGTGGCTTTGGCCTGAAATCAGTCTGAGCTATGTCTTCGCCTGGCGAGCGATGCGCGTCCTGCGCGTGCTGCGTATTCTCAAGCTATTGCGCTTTATGCCTTCTCTGCGCGTGTTCTGGAATGCGTTAAAAAGCGCCCGGCATCAGCTAATGCTGTTCTATTCTTTTATTGCCATCCTGATGGTTGTTTTCGGCGCGATGATGTATCTGATTGAAGGGCCAAAATATGGCTTTACTACACTGAACGCGTCGGTGTATTGGGCAATTGTTACGGTAACCACCGTCGGTTATGGTGATATTACGCCGCACACACCGTTGGGACGGATGGTCGCGTCTGTGCTTATTCTGATTGGTTACTCGGTGATTGCGATACCAACGGGATTGATTACCACACACATGAGCAGTGCGTTTCAGCAGCGTGGACATCAACGAAAATGTCCTCAATGTCAGCAGGCACAGCATGAAAATAGCGCGCAGTTTTGTAACCGCTGCGGAAGTAAACTACCGGGCTAAAAATGAAAAAAGCTGCGAGAGCAGCTTTTTGTTTTGATTATTCGCGCCAGAGAATATGGCAGAGCTTATGATCTTTTTCGCGACATAATAAAACGCGCGCAAAAATATCGTTAATCTCGCCGTCTTCTGTATCTGCCAGACCAATCACCACCTCGGCAAAGAAATCAGGGTTCAGGTCAAAATCAACATGCTCCTGCCAGTCTTCTGCCGGATCGAACAACTCGGCACCGCCACGCTCTTCAAACTGCAAATTGAACAGAATGATGTCGGCTGGATCCAGATTGTCCGCAGCCAGTTCGAGAAAAATGTCGTAAGCCTGCTCAAGCGTTTCGTCTTCGGTCAGGCGATTGTTCAAATCCATATCCATAATGACTACCTGTTTACTGTCTGATGGGCACCTTTTACAGCAACGGACTAAAGAAGTAAAACAGTCGCTCTGCCATCCGCTGCCAGAGTGGTCGTTTTACCCACAAACGGGCATCAAGCAGGCGGGAACGCGAAATATAATCATCCTGTACTGCCGCGAGATCGCCGCCGAATCCGGCATCATCAATGACCAGCGTGATTTCAAAATTGAGCCACAGGCTGCGCATATCCAGGTTAACCGTACCGACCAGGCTCAGCTCGCCATCGACCAGTACGCTCTTGGTGTGCAGTAAGCCACCTTCGAACTGATAAATTTTAACGCCAGCCGCCAACAACTCAGTGAAAAAGGCCCGGCTTGCCCAGCCAACCAGCAGGGAGTCATTTTTACGTGGAAGAATGATACTGACGTCAACCCCACGCTGCGCCGCCGTGCAGATTGCGTGCAACAGATCGTCGCTGGGGACGAAGTAGGGGGTGGTCATAATTAAATATTCACGCGCTGAATAAGCAGCGGTTAGCAGCGCCTGATGAATCAAATCTTCTGGGAAACCAGGACCCGAGGCGATAGTGTGAATGGTGTGGCCGCTGGCCTGCTCAAACGGCATGATATTGACGTCTGGTGGCGGAGGCAAAATGCGCTTTCCGGTCTCAATTTCCCAGTCGCAGGAATAGACAATGCCCATAGCAGTGGCGACAGGACCTTCCATTCTCGCCATTAAATCAACCCATTGCCCGACACCCGCATCCTGTTTGAAGAAACGCGGGTCGACCATGTTCATGCTGCCGGTATAAGCAATGTAGTTATCGATCATGATCATTTTGCGGTGCTGACGCAGGTCCATACGGCGTAAAAATACACGCATCAGGTTCACCTTCAGCGCTTCTACAACCTCGATACCTGCGTTACGCATCATCGCCGCCCAAGGGCTGCGAAAGAACGCCACGCTGCCAGCGGAGTCCAGCATCAGACGACAGTGAATGCCACGTCTCGCGGCAGCCATTAACGACTCGGCTACCTGATCGGCCATACCGCCAGGCTGCCATATGTAGAACACCATTTCGATGTTGTGGCGCGCCAGTTGAATATCACGGATCAGCGCCTGCATCACGTCATCTGAACTGGTGAGCAACTGCAGCTGGTTTCCCTTAACCCCGGCTATTCCCTGGCGGCGCTCGCACAGTTTAAATAACGAAGAGGCGACGCTGCTGTTTTCCTGGGCAAAAATATGCTTGCAGGCCTTGAGGTCGTTCAGCCATTTGGCGGTTGAAGGCCACATTGCCCGGGCGCGTTCGGCACGTCGCTTGCCCAAGTGGAGTTCACCAAAGGACAGATAAGCAATGATCCCTACCAATGGCAGAATATAGATGATCAACAGCCAGGCCATTGCGGAGGGCACTGCGCGTCGTTTCATTAGAATGCGTAATGTTACGCCAGCAATGAGTACCCAGTAACCCAGAATGACCAGCCAACTCACCACGGTGTAGAAGGTTGTCATAAATTTAAAAATCCTTTTGAAAGCGTATTGTTAAGAGTTTACGCATCAGGATTAATCTGGCAAATAAAAACACGGGAAAACCACTGGTCTGCATTCGGTCTGGCGTTATAATGGCCGCTCAGTGACTGAAAGAGTAGTAAACATGAAGCGTAGTAGAACGGAAGTGGGACGCTGGCGGATGCTGCGTCAGGCTAGCCGCCGTAAAGCACGTTGGCTTGAAGGACAATCGCGTCGTAATATGCGTATCCACACTATCAGAAAGTGCATTCTCAACCATCAACGCAACTCGTTGCTGTTTGCGATCCACAGTATCTGATCAAAAAGGGCACCGCTGGCGGTGCCCAATGTCTGCTTTGCGTTCTGTTTTTAAAATACTTTTTTGTACGGTTTTACTGAAACCTGCGCATAAACGCCCGCTGCAACATACGGATCGGCTTCCGCCCACGCCTGTGCCGCCTCCAAAGATTCAAATTCGGCAATCACCGTCGAGCCGGTAAAACCCGCCGCACCGGGATCGTTACTATCGACCGCTGGCATGGGGCCCGCCGTGAGCAAACGACCTTCGTCATGAAGGAGTTGCAGGCGAGCCAGATGAGCAGGGCGCACGGAGAGACGTTTTTCGAGAGAATCTGCGATATCTTGAGCGTAAATAACATACAGCACGGGTAGGGCTCCTTGAACGGTAAAAGTCGTTAATAACGTTATTGGAAAGGCCTAACAACTGCAACGGAAAGATAACTGATATGTTAAGGCCGTACTCGGCAAGCGGTTTTTTATCATAAAATCGCGTTTTAAATGTCAGTTACCGCCACGGGCTTATTGAATATGATTGCTATTTGCATTTAAAATCAGGGCCTGGTTTTTTTACTGAAACGATTATGACTTCAATGACCCTTGATTTACCTCGTCGCTTTCCCTGGCCAACTTTACTATCTGTCGGCATTCATGGTGCCGTAGTGGCTGGTTTGCTGTATACCTCGGTACATCAGGTTATTGAACTGCCTGCGCCAGCGCAGCCGATCTCTGTCACGATGGTCGCGCCTGCCGACCTTGAACCGCCTCAGGCCGTTCAGTCGCCGCCGGAACCCGTTGTCGAGCCTGAACCGGAACCAGAACCGATTCCAGAGCCACCAAAAGAGGCGCCGGTGGTGATTGAAAAACCGAAGCCCAAGCCTAAACCGAAGCCAAAACCGGTGAAAAAGGTGGAAGAGCAGCCGAAACGCGATGTTAAACCAGCAGAACCGCGTCCGACCTCCCCACTGGAAAATACGGCAACTACGCGCACAATGACCAATACCGCGCCGGCAACTACCAGCAAACCGGTGGTCAGTGCGCCATCAGGTCCACGCGCTTTAAGCCGTAATCAGCCTCAGTATCCGGCGCGAGCTCAGGCGCTGCGCATTGAAGGGCGGGTAAAGGTCAAATTTAACGTAACGCCGGATGGTCGGGTTGAAAATGTGGAGATCCTGTCTGCACAGCCTGCCAATATGTTTGAGCGTGAAGTGAAAAACGCGATGCGTAGATGGCGTTATGAGGCAGGTAAACCCGGTTCCGGACTCGTGGTGAATATTGTTTTCAAATTAAACGGCACAACGCAGATCGAGTAAGCATCAGGCCGTCCGGCAATGATCAAGAGTGATGATTGCCGGATAGCATTACTGGCGTGTGCTATCAGGCCAAAGTGGGAATTGGACGCGGTTTCCCGTCTTTATCAACGGCAACGTAGATAAACAGAGCTTCGGTGGCCTTATAGCGCTGCCCAATTGGTTCAGAAGCGACTTTCTTCACCCAAACTTCAATATTGATGCTGATTGAGGTTGTCCCGCGTTTTACACAGCGCGCATAGCAACACACTACATCACCAACGGCGACCGGCCGCAAAAAGCTCATTCCTTCAACCCGCACCGTTACCACACGACCATGTGCGATCTCTTTGGCCTGAATCGCGCCACCTATATCCATTTGTGACATCAGCCAACCGCCAAAAATATCACCGTTCGCGTTGGTATCTGCAGGCATGGCCAGAGTACGTAAAACCAGTTCACCCTGGGGAGTGTTATTCGTTGTTGTCATTGTAGAACCGACTATAGAGAAAGATTACAGGCGCGATGCTACTAGAATTTGTGCGTTGAGAACAGAGGGGATGCGGCGTGCAGAGCAGATGTAAGTCAGGTTGTCAGCACAATGGAACGCGAGGGGATAAAAATTCGCCAGATCCGCAGATCTGGCGAGCATGTATTACGATTTATCTTCTTGCGGCAGATGACGGTAAATATAGACTCCACTCAGCAGCGTAAAGAATAAAGTCAGGGCGGTCAGGCCGAACACTTTGAAGTTGACCCAAATATTCTGCGGTAGCCAAAATGCAATATAGATATTCGCCAGACCACACAGGATGAAAAAGACGGCCCAGGCTAAATTAAGTTTCGACCACACCGGCTGCGGCAGGGTCAGCTCTTTACCTAACATGCGTTGAATCAGCGGCTTTTTCATTACCCACTGGCTAACCAGCAGAGCACCAGCAAACAGCCCGTAAATCACTGTTACTTTCCACTTAATGAATTCATCGTTGTGGAAAAAAATAGTCAGGCCACCAAATACGGCCACCAGGACAAAGGTGATTAACGCCATCTTCTCGACCTTGCGATAGCGAACCCAGCTGTAAATCAACACTACAGCCGTCGCGACAATCAGCGCCGAGGTCGCCGCATAGATGTCATAAAGCTTATAAAAAGCAAAAAAGACAACCAGCGGTAAAAAATCAAGAAACTGCTTCATTCTTCGATTCCGTCATCAAAAGCACCGGGTACAAGCCCGGAATGCGTTCAGGGTTTATTGGCGAATCAGCATGTACAGGCGGAACAAATAGATCAGCAACACGGCGGAGATCATATTGCTCAGCGTATTCGCCAATACCGCGCCTACATTCGGCGTAAGTACTGCAAAACTTGGCGCAAAAAGCAACAGCAGCGTTTTTGCCAGCAACCAACCGATCACTGCCGGCGCAACCAGTCGCATATTCGACCACGCCAGACGCATGCTGTTACGCATCGCGGCAAAGACACCCATTTTGTCCTGTACCAACATCACAGGTGCGAGTGCCAGCAGGATGGCCAGCAGAATACCGGGAACAACAACCAGCATAATACCGATTTGCACCAGCAGAGTAGTCAGAAAAATCAGAATAAACAGCTTCGGCAGAGCTGGCGCACTGGCACCGATGGCGCGTAATGCGCTAACCCGATGACCTGCTGAAATCAGCTGAATCATCAGGATGACCCCCCCGGCGAGGATGGCGTTACCAATCAGACCGGAAAACGTCGACGCCGCGGAAGCGCGTAGCAAAATTTGCTGCTGCTCCGGGGTCATGTTTTGCACCAGATCGAACAACCCCACGCTGCTGGTTAACTGATCGCCTTCACTGAGTTGCGCAATTTGTGCGTCAGTGGGGGAAAAGGCATGCCCTAACACCACTGTGATAAACGCGCACAACAACGATACCAGCAAGATGGTAATGAATTGATTACGGAAAAAGTTTCCCGTGTCACGGTAAACGGACTTCGCCGTGATAGACATGCACTCTCCTTGAGTTTTGCAGGTGTTCATTTGCGGGCAATTGTACCCTGGATAACTCTACAGTGGCAGCATCGCGCGACGTATGGAAAAGCATATCTTTGTAAAGCTGCGGTAATTTTTGACTATGACTTCAGCGTTATGCATGAACGCTGTTTGTTATCTGCGCATCATGCGCAGACATCCAACGCCCATCAGCAATGAGTCGGAGGTACTTGCACATTGAAAATATATCAAAATTGATCTGAATTAATTTAACCAGGATTTTGAATGCAAGTTCTAACTTAATCTGGATCAATAAATGTTAAATTATCAAAGTCAATGTGATCCATGTTAGATCACTTATTACTCCAATGTGGGTATATTCGTTCCGCTTTTATAACCATAACGATGGAGCGGACATGAAAAAATTAACAGTTGCAGCATTGGCTTTAACAACTCTTCTCTCTGGTAACGCATTTGCGCATGAGGCTGGAGAGTTCTTTATTCGTGCAGGTTCAGCCACCGTCAGGCCGACGGAGGGTGCAGGTGGTACGCTGGGCAGCTTAGGTGGCTTTGATGTCAGCAATAACACGCAGTTGGGTCTGACGTTTACCTACATGGCAACCGACAATATTGGTGTTGAATTACTGGCAGCTACGCCGTTCCGCCATAAAATTGGCACTGCTGCAACCGGTGATATTGCCACCGTACATCATTTGCCGCCGACGTTAATGGCGCAGTGGTACTTCGGTGACTCCAGCAGTAAACTGCGTCCGTACGTAGGTGTTGGTGTGAACTACACGACCTTCTTCGATGAAGGCTTTAACGACAACGGTAAAGAAACGGGATTATCGGACCTGAGTCTGAAAGATTCCTGGGGCGCAGCAGGGCAAGTTGGTATGGACTATCTGATTAACCGTGACTGGCTGATTAACATGTCGGTGTGGTACATGGATATCGATACCACCGCAAGCTATAAAATGGGTGGCGTCCAGCAGCGAGACAGCGTACGCCTCGATCCGTGGGTGTTTATGTTCTCTGCGGGTTATCGTTTTTAAGTTCTTCTGCAAAATCCCTGTAAAACTGGTCATCAAATGGCCAGTTTTTCCATTCTTTTCCACACGTGTCATTGTCTTGATCGGCAATTATTTTGCGCCTCTGGCCTGACAAAATTTGTGTGTCGATACCTCGCTATAAGCAGTACTGCGCTAACTTTAATAGCCAGTGTGTTTATCTGGAATATCACTTTTGTTTCTCTTCTCTTATGCATTATTGTTGCGGTTCATTTATTACGCACAAAAAAACCTGAAGATAGTCAGGGGATAATTTATCCAAAATGTTAACTATTGATAAAATTAAAGTAACATATCGTAAAATTTGGATATTTTATTTTTCATGGACGAGGATTTATACATCATGATATAATGTAATGCTAGGTTATTTACCTGTCGACTATGTAAATGAATTTTCGAGGAGATCATTCCAGTGGGACGTAAGTGGGCAAATATTGTTGCTAAAAAAACAGCTAAAGACGGTGCAACGTCTAATGTATATGCAAAATTCGGTGTAGAAATTTATGCAGCTGCTAAACAAGGCGAACCAGACCCAGAATTAAATACATCTTTAAAATTCGTTATTGAACGTGCGAAACAAGCGCAGGTTCCCAAACACGTTATTGATAAAGCCATTGATAAAGCCAAAGGCGGCAGCGATGAAACGTTCGTGCAAGGACGTTATGAAGGCTTTGGTCCCAGTGGCTCACTGATTATCGCTGAAACATTGACTTCAAATGTTAACCGTACGATTGCTAATGTCCGCTCAATTTTTAATAAAAAAGGCGGGAATATCGGGGCGGCTGGTTCTGTCAGCTATATGTTTGACAATACCGGAGTGATTGTATTTGAAGGAACAGATCCTGATCATATTTTTGAAATTTTGCTTAATGCTGAAGTAGATGTTCGTGATGTAACCGAAGAAGAAGGA
Source organism: Citrobacter sp. A316 (assembly GCF_002042945.1). Lineage (NCBI taxonomy): Bacteria > Pseudomonadati > Pseudomonadota > Gammaproteobacteria > Enterobacterales > Enterobacteriaceae > Citrobacter > Citrobacter sp. A316. Next base: position 182,950 of record NZ_MVFZ01000003.1, on the reverse strand, counting down.
AACATCGTTATTTATACAGAATCTACAGATCTTCACAAAGGCATTGCAGCTCTAAAAGCAGCAGGGATTACTGAATTCTCTACCACAGAATTAGAGATGATTGCTCAATCAGAAATTGAACTTTCACCAGAAGATTTAGAAGTCTTTGCAGGGCTTGTTGATGCCCTTGAAGATGACGATGATGTTCAAAAAGTATATCATAACGTTGCAAATCTCTAATGATAGATTAAAGGAATCTGTCATTATGGCAGATTTTTTTAACTCATAGAGTTGTTATGAAGAAGAATGTCTGGCCAGATATGTCTATTCTAAAAAAAAGATAAAAACCACTATCTTAAAAAAGAAAATGTAATAATTAAAATCTCTGGCCTTAACTTCTTCGGTACGCGATAAACGTTATACGTCCAATACGCCCCGCGATATCCTGAATCCACTCAGTGCTGCTATGAACAATTGAGATGTTAACTCCATCATTCCAGGTCATCCTGATGCAAGCACAACGTGAGTTCCTCACTCATCGTTGTCCCGACATTATCAGTGATGATTTCATCAGACTTTTTATCAGATTATGTTGTCCGCTTCATGCTCAGGGTAGTCCACCAATTGACAGTCTCAGGCAGTATGGAAACAATGAGTACAAGTACACTGTTATTACAAACTCGGATATTTTCCATCGTCATCAACTAAAAAAATCTGAGATAGATACCAGGTATCATTTTCTTTGGACAATTGATATTCATAAATAGGTGAATAATACTGCCTTGATAATTTTGTCGTTACGAGCGCTATTTTTTCAGTAATCTGAACCGATATGATCTTCTCTTGCTCAGGGTCATGACTAGACTCAGAACCAAAAGCTATAGGTTCGCCCTGAAAACCAGGTTTTGTATATTTTTTCAAAAGCTCATTCCAACCCTTCTGGGCCTGGAGCATAACTTCTTGCTTTCCATCGTTCTGATTTCTCTGGAATGACTGGTCATTCCAATATTTATAATCCCTCTGGAAAGCGGTGACTACCTGTTCCGGAGTATTTGCCAGTATGTCCCCAGCGCTTAAAAATCCAACGCTTAACACAACTAATTTAATCAACAGATGTCTCAACAAGTTCACCCATATTTGGTATGCTTTAAAGCAGTGTCTCGCAAGGGACTTTTTGAAGTCAACTTAATTAATAGCTGCACAACCAGGATGACTGAACTGTATAGATTCCGGGCATGCCTGACAGTGGTTAGCAACCAGGAAACATTCCCCTCGTTCTTCATTTAAAAATTCTGGGGAAAACATCGAGCCTTTCTCCCCTTTGATGTAGTGCTACTCTTTAAGCAAACCAACTTTGAGGGTATTGCTGATGATGTTGACCCGCCATCTGCTACAGCAAAAAATCACACTTCTGGAACCGTTCTCCGAAGATCAAACGGCAGCGTTTGCCGTGAGTGCTGCACGTGAGTTATTGCTTTACATGGATAAAATTGAGGCGCTGGAGAAAATTATTGCGACTCCGGTTACACTACCTTATTGCAGCGCAAGTCCGGTTTGTGAGATTGAGGCGGGCTATGCCGCAGGCGTAAACGACTGCCGCGAGGCCATCCGGCGGGTAGGATATCCTATCGAAGGTGATGATTAGTTTGCGCTTATGTTAACAAATATGTGCTTTTAATGTATAAATCTGTAACCTAAGCGCGCGACTGCGGGCTACATCAACTTACCTGCTTCGGAGTAGCAAACATTCTCTATCAACGTACAACGCTGTTATGCAACAACATAAACGGGTAACCGATTTGGCAATACTGTTAACTATCAGGGTGGACTCGTGAAGATTGTGCAGGATAAGCTCAGAAACAGGCAGGCACTGCTGGTATCAGGGCTCATTACGTTGATATTTACTTCGTTGTTTCTGTTTATTATTTATGAACAGCGAATGGCTGCTGCCAGCGAAGGTGTCAACCGCCTGCAAGCGCGCATGATGGACATTTTTAACGATAACGAGCTGATCGCCGATGCGATTGGTGAGCGTTATCACCATATCAAAACGGGGGAACAATGCGGCGATATTTCACAATTTGTTCTCCGGGATGAGGATGAATGGGGAATTAACGCCGATCCAAAGCGACTGCATTCGGCGACGGGGACAATGGTTGCCCAGCAAACCAGCCACAACGCGCTGTGTATGTATACGGCGGCTGAATTTATTCGCGGTATGGTCAATGAGCTAAACCCGGGCAGCTTCGATGCACATCGTTATATCATCGCCAAAAATTCAGATTATTTTTACTGGTTTATGGCTTCCGATTCACGCAATTTCAGTTTCTCAAATTCTGAAATGGCGCGGGATATCACTCAATTTTTCTACCCGCCCGTCGATTTCTATACCCGATTACTGCAAAAAAACGTCAAAAACAAAGCCCTTAGTTCGACGAATTTTTATACCGATAAAATTACCGGTGAAAAAGCTTACAGCGTGGTGAGTTATATCTACGATCTGTCTGGCAAAGAGATATCAGACCAAATCGTAGCCTATCTGGTCTATGACCATTCAAAGCCCGAATTGCAGGAGGCGTTAGCCCAGGCATTTGACAACCAAATTCCACCGGAGCTGAATGTGGAGTTGGTGAATTTAACAAACCATGAGAGTCTGTGTTTATCCGGCAAATGTACAAGTCAATCCCGCTTTATGGTGCGCAATTTTTCGGAGAAATATGCGCTGCACTATTCGCTATCATTAGGTCGTTTTATGGTACGCGATACTCATGCTGGGATCGTGATTCTGCTGGCGCCGTTCTTTTTCATCATGATCAGTTTCTCACTCAAATCATGGCTGAATGAAAGCGACCTCAAGGTTTATATCGATACTCTGACCGGCTGTTTTAACCGCCGAATACTCGACATTATCAAGCGTCGGGATTTATCACACTGTTCGGTGGTGCTACTGGATTGCAATAAATTCAAGGCCGTCAATGATACCTGGGGCCACGCGGCAGGAGATCGCGCGCTGCAAATTATCGCCAACAGGATGCTGTCAAACACCCGTACCAGCCACGATATTGTGATTCGTACCGGCGGGGATGAATTTATGATCCTGCTGTTTCGATCGCAGGCAACTGACGCCATAGCAATCGCGCAACGTATTAGCGGGCAGGTGACCAGTCATGTGTTTGTGGTGGACGGCCATACAGTGCCATTGTCAGTATCGTGGGGAATTGCAGAGGTGAACGATGAACTGGATGTGGCCATTCAGAATGCGGATAGCGCTATGTATAGAATGAAGCACACGAAAGAAGGGTGAAACCGCCAGCTGTCTCTGGCGGTTGATTTAACTTACTGCTGGGTGGCGGCTTTCATCGCGCTGACAAACGCTTTCAGCTCAGCCAGCATCTGTTCCGGTGCCGCAACATTTTTCTCAATGATTTTCACAATTGCCGAGCCGGAAATTGCACCGGCAGCACCGGCTTCAATAGCACCAGCGACCTGTTCAGGCGCAGAAATACCAAAGCCCTGTAAAGAAGGCGGAGCATCATATTGTTTCAACTTTTCAACCAGATGATGCAGCGGTAATGCCGCACGATTTTCTGCACCGGTCACACCTGCACGTGAAAGCAGATAAGTGTAGCCACGGCCGTAAGAGGCAATCTGGCGTAGCAGTTCTTCATCAGCGTTCGGCGGGCAGATGAAAATCGGTGCGATGTTGTGGCGGAGCGCTGCAGTTCTGAACGGGGCAGACTCCTCAACAGGCACATCGGCTACCAACACAGAATCCACACCCACTTTTTCGCACTGGGCGTAAAACTCGTCAATGCCCTTGCTGAAGACCAGGTTGGCATACATCAGCAACCCAATGGGAATCGTCGGATGCTTCTGGCGAATCAGCGCCAACATTTCAAAGCATTGCGATGGTGTGACGCCAGCGGCAAACGCACGCAAGGTGGCTTCCTGAATGGTTGGGCCATCGGCCAGCGGATCGGAGAACGGAATGCCGAGCTCAAGCGCGTCGGCACCGGCCTCAATCAGCGTATCAATGATTTTCAGTGACTGCTCAACAGACGGATCGCCCAGGGTTACGAAGGGGACAAAAGCACCTTCTTTGCGGTCCTTCAGCTGTGCAAACAGGTTTTCGTAACGTTCCATCAGATTTCCCCTCGCGCTTTCAGAATATCGTGTACGGTGAAAATGTCTTTGTCGCCGCGACCGGAGAGATTAACCACCAGTAACTGCTCTTTTTCCGGATTTTCACGCATCATTTTCAACGCGTGCGCCAGGGCATGGGAGGATTCCAGTGCCGGAATAATTCCTTCGTGCAGACACAGCGTTTTGAAGGCCTCCAGTGCTTCATCATCGGTGATTGAAACATAATCGGCGCGGCCAATGCTGTTCAGGTACGCGTGCTGTGGCCCAACCGATGGGAAGTCCAGCCCTGCAGAAATAGAGTAAGACTCTTCGATCTGTCCTTCTTCGGTCTGCATCATCGGGGACTTCATGCCGAAGTAAATCCCGACACGACCATGTTTCAACGGCGCGCCGTGTTCTCCAGACTCAATCCCGTGACCGCCTGGCTCTACGCCAATCAGACCGACGCTGGTTTCATTAATAAAGTCGGCGAACATACCGATGGCATTAGAACCGCCACCCACGCAAGCGATAACGGCGTCCGGCAGACGACCTTCTTTTTCCAGAATCTGCGCCTTGGTTTCTTCACCGATCATGCGCTGGAACTCACGCACAATGGTCGGGAAGGGGTGCGGGCCAGCCGCCGTACCGAGCATGTAGTGCGCGGTATCGTAGCTGCCAGACCAGTCGCGCAGCGCTTCGTTACAGGCATCTTTCAGGGTGGCGGAACCGCTGTGAACCGGGATGACTTCAGCACCCATCAGACGCATACGGAAAACGTTAGGCGACTGGCGTTCAACGTCTTTCGCACCCATATAAATACGGCATTTCAGACCCAGCAATGCGCTGGCGAGAGCAGATGCAACCCCGTGCTGACCCGCGCCGGTTTCGGCGATAATTTCCGTTTTGCCCATGCGCTTCGCCAGCAACGCCTGACCCAGCACCTGGTTGGTTTTGTGCGCGCCGCCGTGCAGTAAATCTTCACGCTTGAGATACAGCGTTGTGTTGGTGCCTTGAGTAATGTTCTGGCACTTGGTCAGTGCGGTTGGGCGACCCGCATAGTTTTTCAGCAGGTCTGTAAACTGCGCCTGAAATTCAGGATCTTTTTGCGCGCTGACAAAAGCTTCTTCCAGCTGGCGCAGGGCAGGCATCAGAATCTGTGGCACATACATACCGCCAAATTCGCCAAAGTACGGATTGAGTAATGTTGTCATGTCCTTTTCCTTAATATGCGCGCAGCGTCTGAAAGACCGAAGCCAGAAGACGTGCATCTTTGATGCCCGGTTGTGACTCTACGCCAGAATTGAAATCGAGACCGGCACAGCCGGTTTTTGCTGCGTCAACGCAGTTATCTGCGCCAAGTCCGCCTGCCAGTAAAACGTTATCCAGCGATTGTCCGCCTAAAAGTGACCAGTCGAAGCGTTGACCGCTGCCGCCCTGGCCGTTGTCGAAGACGTATTTATCGACATGCTGATAATCACGGGCTGGCAACGTCTCGCTGACGCTGAGCGCCTTCCAGATTTGTACCTGTGTGGGCAGTACCTCGCGCAGGGCGTCAACATAGGCCTGGTCTTCGTTACCGTGCAGTTGCACGGCAGCTAGTCCCAGCTCCGCCGCTGTTGCGCTCACGTCGGTAATATCTGAGTTGCGAAATACCCCGACGTATTGCAGTGGCGCGCCTGTCATGACCTCTCGCGCCTGTGCAACGTTGACCGCGCGCGGCGATGTGGGTACAAAAATCAAGCCGCCGTAAATGGCGCCCGCTTCGTATGCTGCGTTTGCATCCTGAGCCCGGGTTAAACCGCAGACTTTATTCTCGCCGAGCAGTACGCGACGCACGGCGGCGTGCAGATCATCATGCGACATCAGCGCGGAGCCAATCAGAAAACCGTTGGCGAAATGGCTGAGCTCGCGCACCTGACCATAGGTGTTGATCCCGGACTCGCTTATGACGGTCACACCGTGACCCAGTCGCGGTGCCAGTTGACGGGTGCGATTCAGATCAATCGACAGGTCGCGTAAATCACGGTTGTTGATACCAACGACTTTGGCGCCCAGTGCGATAGCACGCTCCAGCTCTTCTTCGTTGCTGACTTCGGTCAGTACGCCCATTTTCAGACTGTGGGCGACGGCAGCGAGTTGGCGATATTGCTCATCATCGAGCACCGACAGCATCAACAAACAGGCGTCCGCCTGGTAGAAACGTGCCAGGTAAATCTGGTAAGGATCGATAATAAAGTCCTTGCACAGAATCGGCTGCGGTGCGATGCGGCTGACGATGGGCAGGAAATCAAAGCTCCCCTGGAAATACTTCTCATCGGTCAGTACAGAGATCGCGGAAGCATAATGTTTATAGACGCCAGCAATTTGTGCCGGGTCGAAGTCATCACGGATCACGCCTTTTGATGGAGATGCCTTTTTGCACTCCAGAATAAAGGCGGTGCGCGCACCTTGCAGCGCATCGTAGAAATCACGTGAGCCAGGCTGAACATCATTTTGAAAGCTGGCCAGCGGTTGTTGCTGTTTGCGGGCTTCTACCCAAATCGCCTTGTCTGCGACAATTTTCGCTAAAACGGTTTGCATCATTTACCCTCTTGCTGCCAGTGCAGTGACGCGGTCATAGGCCGCACCGCTACGCAGTACATTAATCACGGTTTGCGCATTGGCTTTTAAATCTTCTTCACCGTGCAGGCGCATTAACATGGCGACATTCGCGGCAACAGCAGCTTCATGAGCGGCTTCACCTTTACCTTGTAACAAGCGACTAAGAATGTCACGGTTTTCTTCCGGTGTGCCGCCAGCCAGCTGTTCCTGGTGGTAAGGCGTCAGACCAAAGTCTTCTGCCGTCAGTTGATAACTCTTGATTTCCCCATCGTGCAGCTCTGCCACAATGGTCGGTGCATGCAGCGAAACTTCGTCCATGCCACCACTGTGAACCACGGCTGCTCGTTGATATCCCAGCATGCGCAGCGTCTCGGCAATGGGTAGCACCAGTTCCGGGCTGTAAACGCCGATCAGCGCCAGCGGCGGATGCGCCGGGTTAATCAACGGGCCGAGCACGTTAAACAGCGTGCGGGTTTTCAACTGCTGGCGTACTGGCATGGCATGGCGAAAACCGGTGTGATATTTCGGTGCAAACAGGAAGCACACCCCGAGGTCGTCTAGCGCCTGACGGGATTTATCAGCGTTCATATCCAGGTTGATGCCAAATGCCGCTAACAGATCCGAAGAACCAGACTTGCTGGAGACGCTGCGGTTGCCATGTTTGGCAACTTTCAGTCCGCAAGCTGCCGCAACAAAGGCGCTGGCGGTAGAAATATTGATGCTGTTGCTACCGTCGCCGCCGGTACCGACAATATCGGCGAACAGATAATCAGGACGCGGGAACGGCGCGGCATTTTCCAGCAGCGCGGTTGCTGCACCGGCAATCTCATTCGGGTGTTCGCCACGAATTTTCATGCTCACCAGCGCCGCAGCCAGTTGTTCCGGCTTCAGTTCACCGCGTACCACGGCAGAGAACAGCTGGTGGCTTTCCTGCTGGGACAGCGTCTGTGCCTGATACAGTTTCTCCAGAATGGGTTGCAGCGTATTGGTTTGTTCAAGCTTCTGTTGCGCCCAGGCCAGCGTTTGTTCCAGCAAACGCGCGCCCTGAGTGGTCAGAATTGACTCCGGATGGAACTGGAAGCCGCAGACGCGGTCGGTATCGTGACGCACCGCCATCACCATGCCGTTAAAGTGGGCGTTAATGGTCAATCCAGCAGGAACGTTGCTGCCAACCAGCGAATGATAGCGTGCCACCGGCAGCGGATTCGCCAGACCAGCAAACATCGCCTGACCGTCGTGTTCAATGCTGGACGCTTTGCCGTGCAGGATTTCTCCAGCCTGGCCCACATATCCGCCGTAGGCCTCAACAATGGCCTGGTGTCCCAGACAAATACCGATGATCGGCAGCTTGCCGCGCAGGCGGGTTAACAGCTCCGGCATGCAACCTGCTTCGCTTGGCGCACCAGGGCCTGGAGAGAGCATCAGCACCGGATTTTTCATTGTTGCTAAGCGGTCAATCAACGTCTGGGCCGGAATATGGTTGCGGTAAATCACCACGTTGTGACCATTAGTACGCAGCTGATCCGCCAGGTTATAGGTAAAAGAGTCGATATTATCGAGCAGCAGAATGTCAGCCATTAGAAGGTCTCCTGTGCGTGGTGCGCGGTGGCGATAGCACGCAGAACCGCGCGCGCTTTATTACGGGTTTCATCGGCTTCAGACTGCGGTACAGAATCCAGAACAATCCCGGCACCGGCTTGTACGGTGGCAATACCGTCTTCCACGAGGGCGGAGCGAATGACAATGCAGGTATCCAGATCGCCATGCGCCGTGAAGTAACCTACCGCGCCGCCGTAGCTGCCACGGCGACGACCTTCTGCCTCGGCGATAAGCTGCATAGCGCGAACTTTTGGCGCTCCGCTTAATGTGCCCATATTCATACAGGCGCGGTAAGCGTGCAGTACATCCAGATCGCTACGCAGTTCGCCGACCACGCGCGAAACCAGGTGCATAACGAAGGAGTAACGATCGACTTTGGTGAGGTCAGCAACATAGCGGCTGCCAGGCGTACAGATGCGCGCCAGGTCGTTACGCGCAAGGTCAACCAGCATCAGGTGCTCAGAAAGCTCTTTATGGTCGGTACGCATCTCTAGCTCGATACGGCTGTCGAGGTCGCGATCAAGCGAACCGTCCGCACGACGACCACGCGGGCGAGTGCCGGCAATCGGGTAGATCTCAATCTGGCGGCTGGTGGCATCGTATTTCAACGAGCTTTCCGGGGAGGCGCCAAACAGCGTGAAATCGTTGTCTTGCATGAAAAACATGTATGGGCTGGGGTTACTTTTCTTCAGCACATAGTAGGCCGCCAGCGGAGATGGGCAGGGCAGCGAGAAACGGCGGGATGGCACCACCTGGAAAATTTCGCCCGCGCGAATCGCCTTTTGCATGCCACGTACTACGGCGCCAAACTCTTCATCACTCTGATTGCACTCGCAGCGCATCTGTGGGACTTCAGTGACCGGCAACGGCGGCGCAGGCTCGGTAAGCTGCTGGCTCAACTGCGCCAGACGAACGTTAAGACGCTGTTTTTCAGCATCATTAGGGGTAAAAATACTGGCCTGAATACGGGTGCTTTTTTTCTGGTGGTCGATAACCATCAGCGTTTCTGCCAGATAGAAGCAGTAGTCAGGGCAACGGTTGCCCGCTTCAAGCTGAGGTAAATCTTCAAAACCGGCAACCAGGTCGTAGGAAAAAAGACCGCCGAAGAACATCGCTTCACGTTCTTGCACAGGAACATTCACCAGCTCCTGCAGTAAGCGAAAAGCGTCAAATACGGAAAGAGAACATAAGCGGGCGTCTTCATCCAGCAATGGGCTGACGGCGGGGAATCGCAGATGACGACCATTCGGCTGTTTTTCATTCTCAACGCCAGCGGGCAGGGCAGCATCCAGCAAGGGCAGCAGCGATGCGCCGTTAGCGGATAACGCCTGAATAGTGACAGTGTCACCGAGAGCGGTGATGCGCAATGCACTGTCGACCAGTAGCAGGCTCTTCAGATCGTCTTTGCTGTCGATATCTGCAGATTCCAGCAGCAACGTTGCCGGACGTGCGCCACACACCTGATGAAACAGCGCCGTCGGATTCTCACGGTAGGCGGCATCGCAGGCAAGCAGTTCGAGTATCGGTTTTTGTGTTTGCATCGTTATTCTCATTAATTTTGTTCAAAAAAAAGCCCGCTCATTTGGCGGGCTGGGTATCTGGTTGCATATTGCAGACGTAAGACACTGCCCGAAATCAGGAAGTGCGCCACCAACCGTGCAGAAAAAATGTTGCTTTCATTTCAGATACCTTCTTCATGTGAACTTGCGTACTAGTTAACTAGTTCGATGGAATAAAGTCAACACCTGATTTCAGTATATTTGTCGAAACCGCTATGATGGGCATGTTACGACATTTATTGAAACGGGAGCCGCCTTGAGCGACACGAATTACGCAGTGATTTATGACCTGCACAGTCATACTACAGCCTCCGACGGGCGATTAACCCCAGAAGCCTTAGTACACCGTGCGGTAGAGATGCGAGTCGGTACACTGGCGATCACCGATCATGACACCACGGCGGGCATTGCGGCGGCAAGAGAAGAAATTTCACGTTCGGGTTTAGCGTTAAATTTGATCCCTGGCGTAGAGATATCAACGGTCTGGGAAAACCATGAGATCCATATAGTGGGTCTGAACATTGATATCGCCCATCCCATGATGTGCGAGTTTCTGGCGCAGCAAACGGAACGTCGTCAGCAGCGTGCGCGCCTGATAGCTGAACGACTCGACAAAGCGCATATCCCCGGCGCGTGGGAAGGGGCGTTACGCCTGGCTGATGGCGGGGCGGTGACGCGGGGCCATTTTGCGCGTTTCCTGATGGAATGCGGAAAAGCCACAACCATGGCGGATGTCTTTAAAAAATATCTTGCCCGTGGGAAAACCGGTTACGTTCCGCCACAGTGGTGTACAATAGAACAAGCTATTGATGTCATTCATCATTCTGGCGGTAAGGCTGTTCTGGCTCATCCTGGGCGGTACGATCTTAGCGCTAAGTGGCTGAAAAGACTGGTTGCACATTTTGCTGAACATCGCGGCGACGCGATGGAAGTTGCACAGTGCCAGCAGTCTCCCAATGAACGCACCCATTTGGCGACGCTTGCGCGTTCGCATCAACTGTGGGCATCGCAAGGGTCTGATTTTCATCTACCCTGCCCATGGATTGAGTTGGGGCGTAAACTTTGGTTGCCCGCAGGCGTAGAAGGCGTCTGGCAACTTTGGGAGCAGCCCGAGATCACAGAGAGGAAAGTATGAGCCAGTTTTTTTATATTCATCCCGAAAACCCGCAGCAGCGACTGATCAATCAGGCCGTTGAAATCGTGCGTAAAGGTGGGGTGATCGTCTATCCAACCGACTCCGGCTATGCGTTGGGCTGCAAAATTGAAGATAAAGGCGCAATGGAGCGCATTTGCCGCATCCGTCACCTGCCGGACGGGCACAACTTTACGCTGATGTGCCGTGACTTGTCCGAACTGTCGACCTATTCTTTTGTCGACAACGTGGCCTTCCGTTTAATTAAAAACAACACGCCGGGCAACTACACCTTCATCCTGAAAGGGACGAAAGAAGTTCCACGCCGTTTGTTGCAGGAAAAACGTAAGACCATCGGCCTGCGTGTGCCGTCGAATCCGATTGCGCTGGCGTTGCTGGAAGCGCTGGGCGAGCCGATGCTCTCTACATCACTGATGCTGCCGGGCAGTGAATTTACCGAGTCAGATCCGGAAGAAATTAAAGACCGTCTGGAAAAACTGGTGGATTTGATTATCCATGGTGGCTATCTCGGCCAGCAACCGACCACGGTCATCGATTTAACCGACGATTCTCCGGTGGTGTTGCGTGAAGGCGTAGGTGACGTTAAACCTTTCTTATAAGGGCGCGAACCGCTATACTACGCGGCCTTAAAATGGCGCTGACTGGCGCCGTTGATTCTCCTGTTCGACGCCTGTGAAGGCGACATCTAAAGGAAGCTCTATGAGCGAAAAGTTACAAAAAGTGCTGGCGCGCGCTGGCCACGGTTCTCGCCGTGAAATCGAATCTATTATTGCCGCGGGTCGCGTGAGCGTTGATGGCAAAATTGCCACGCTCGGCGATCGCGTTGAAGTCACTCCGGGTCTGAAAATCCGTATCGACGGCCATCTGATTTCGGTTAAAGAGTCTGCGGAGCAAATCTGCCGCGTTCTGGCCTATTACAAGCCAGAAGGCGAACTGTGTACCCGTAACGACCCGGAAGGTCGCCCGACCGTGTTCGATCGTTTACCAAAACTGCGTGATGCGCGCTGGATTGCCGTAGGGCGCCTGGACGTGAATACCTGCGGTTTACTGCTGTTTACCACCGATGGTGAACTGGCTAACCGTCTGATGCATCCAAGCCGCGAAGTTGAACGTGAATATGCGGTACGTGTGTTTGGTCAGGTTGATGATGCAAAACTGCGCGACCTGAGTCGTGGCGTGCAGCTGGAAGATGGTCCGGCGGCATTTAAAACGATCAAGTTCAGCGGTGGTGAAGGGATTAACCAGTGGTATAACGTTACGTTGACCGAAGGGCGTAACCGTGAAGTCCGTCGCCTGTGGGAAGCTGTAGGTGTACAGGTAAGCCGTCTTATTCGTGTTCGTTACGGTGATATCCCGCTGCCGAAAGGTCTGCCGCGTGGTGGCTGGACGGAGCTTGACCTCGCGCAGACCAACTATCTGCGTGAACTGGTGGAGCTGAAGCCGGAAACGACTTCTAAAGTTGCCGTCGAGAAAGATCGTCGTCGCATGAAGGCAAATCAGATCCGTCGTGCGGTGAAGCGCCACTCACAGGTCGGCAGCAGCCGTCGCCCAGGTGGCCGTAGCAACAACGGTTAATCATGACCAGGCCTGATAAGCAAAACGCCATCAGGCGTTAGCGTGGAGCCGGATGCGGCGCAAGCGCCTTATCCGGCCTGGTGTCAGTAATCGATCCCTATCTGTGCCTTCACGCCCGCTTCAAACGCATGCTTGATTGGGCGCAGCTCGCTGACCGTATCCGCTAACTCCAGAATATCGCGATGACATCCACGGCCGGTGATAATCACCGTTTGATGGGCAGGGCGCGCGTTTAGGGCATTGATAACCTCTTCAAGCGGCAGATAGTCGTATGCCACCATATAGGTCAGCTCGTCCAGCACCACCATATCCAGTTCATCGTCGGCCAGCATCCGCTTGCCGTGTTCCCACACGGCCATACAGGCCGCGGTGTCGGACTCACGGTTTTGCGTTTCCCAGGTAAATCCTGTCGCCATAACCTGAAACTCTACGCCGTGGGGTTCAAGTAAGTTACGTTCTCCGTTTGGCCACGTACCTTTAATAAATTGTACGACGCCGACTTTTTTACTGTGGCCCACCGCGCGCGTGGCGGTACCGAATGCGGCGGTGGTTTTACCCTTACCATTTCCGGTGAATACGATGATGATCCCGCGCTCGTCCGTAGCGGCGGCAACGCGTGCGTCAACCCGATCTTTTACGCGCTGTTGACGTTGCTGATAGCGTTCTTCACTCATTGGGCAATTCCTGGTTTACGGCCCGGCTGGGCATCAAAAGTCATACCGGTTTTACGGCGGCTGTCATCGCCCATCAGCCACAGGTAGAGCGGCATAATATCGGCGGGAGTTTTCAATTTTTGTGGATCTTCCGTGGGGAATGCGCTGGCTCGCATGCCAGTTCGCGTTCCACCAGGATTGATACAGTTAACGCGCAGATGACGGTTTTGATACTCATCAGCCAGAACCTGCATCATCCCTTCGGTAGCAAACTTTGAGGTGGCATATGCTCCCCAATTGGCGCGTCCCTGGCGACCGACGCTGGAAGAGGTAAAGACCAGCGATCCGGCATCGGATTTGAGTAACAACGGCAGCAATGCCTGAGTTAGCATAAAAGTGGCATTCACATTTACCTGCATCACATCCTGCCAGACCTGCGGGTTTTGCTCGCTCATTGGACAAATATCGCCGAGTAATCCGGCGTTATGCAGTACACCATCCAGACGCGGGAAATGTGCGGCAATGCGCTGCGCAAGCTGGTGACATTCTTCAGAGGTACAGGTCAGTAAATCCAGTGTAAACCACTGTGGTTGTGTTCCGTTTTCATCGGCGATAGTGCGGGCAACCTGACGCAGTTTTTCTTCGTTACGCCCAAGCAGGATAACGGTCGCGCCGTAGCGTGCATAGGTCTGCGCAGCTTCGCGTCCGATACCATCGCTGGCACCGGTGACAAGAATAATGCGGCCTTGTAAAAGGTCTTGTTTAGGTTGGTAATGCACGGCTACTCCTCGGCGACGTCCTGGCCATCTCGTTCGCGATAACTTTTGGGCTTTATGCCTTAAACCCTGTACTTTTTCAATCAGCTAAAGGCAATAACACCGCAAAATGAACACTTTGTCATGCTTTTTACTGATTCAGCACTGGATGTATGAAGCAAGACGAGGTGACACGCCTGTTGTACACTGAGCGGAAGTCGCGTTGTTTAACCAAGGTGGGTCTCGTGGAATTGTTGTCTGAATATGGGCTGTTTTTGGCAAAAATTGTCACTGTCGTGGTGGCTATTGCAGTGGTGGTGATGCTGATCGTAAACGCGACACAACGCAAACGTCAGCGTGGGGAATTGCGGGTTATTAACCTCAGCGATCAATATAAAGAGATGAAGGAAGATCTGTCGCTGGCCTTATTGGATGGGCATCAGCAAAAATTCTGGCATAAGGCGCAGAAAAAGAAACAGAAGCTGGAGGCGAAGGCCGCCAAGGCAAAAGCGAAACTGGGTGACAGCACGTCATCAGATAAACCTCGTGTATGGGTGCTTGATTTTAAAGGCAGTATGGATGCCCATGAGGTTAGCTCATTACGCGAAGAGGTGACGGCTGTGCTGGCGGTTGTTAAACCTCAGGATCAGGTGGTGGTTCGTCTGGAAAGCCCGGGTGGTGTGGTACATGGCTATGGCCTGGCTGCTTCGCAATTGCAACGTCTGCGCGATAAGCAGATACCGTTGACCGTCACGGTGGATAAAGTCGCTGCGAGCGGCGGATATATGATGGCCTGCGTGGCAGATAAAATTGTCTCGGCGCCGTTTGCTATCATCGGCTCAATTGGCGTGGTGGCGCAGATCCCGAACTTTAATCGCTTCCTGAAAGGGAAAGATATTGATATCGAACTGCACACCGCCGGACAGTACAAGCGTACGCTGACCTTACTCGGTGAAAACACGGAAGAAGGACGGCAGAAATTCCGCGAGGATCTGAACGAAACGCATCATCTGTTTAAAGATTTTGTGCATCGCATGCGTCCGACTCTGGACATTGAGCAGGTTGCCACGGGTGAACACTGGTTTGGTCAACAGGCGCTGGCAAATGGGCTGGTGGATGAGATCAATACCAGCGATGAGGTGATCCTCGGGCTGATGGAAGGTCGTGAAGTGTTGAACGTTCGCTATCTGCAGCGTAAAAAGCTGATGGATCGTTTTACCGGTAGTGCGGCGGAGAGCGCCGATCGTTTGCTGATGCGCTGGTGGCAGCGAGGGCAGAAGCCACTGATGTAAAATTTTCATTGCCGGATAGCGATGCTCACATATCCTATCCGGCCTACAAATATGCATCAATGTAGGCTGGATAAGGCGTTGCCGCCATCCGGCAAATTATTTCTCGTGTTAATCGATCAAGTGATACTTTTCAGAAAGTACGTGCGCCAGGTGTTTAAACATATTAAACACAGCCGTACTTTTGGGCGTTGGTAGCCCTTGCTCGTCTAAAAAGTAATCTCCGCTGAAAACCAGCACGCCGTTTCGCTGCGTAACGCCGGTGGCGACAATCCCCGCCAGCGTGTCCTCATGCTCACGAATGATTTTGTTGGCTTCAATCAGCAGTGTTTCGCGATCGATGGGTTGAGTGTCTTTATGCATGATTTACTCCTTAAACAAGGACATTAGTCTACGCTGAGCCCGCCTTATGGGCAAATATTCCCTGACATAAATGAAGGTTTTACGACAGTGTTACAACTGGCGAGATTTGTTTTTGCATGCTAATAAAGTTGCGTAACGCATTTTATCAGGTACAGTGTGACGCTTTCGTCAATCTGGCAACAGATTTGCTTGACATTCGACCAATACTTCGTCGCGCTAGAGCGTTTGTGAGAAAAAAAGCCTGTTAACTCAGTTACATGAGAGTTACATTACAAGCGCAAATCAGTTTAAGGGGTTGATATCCGCCGACGCAGAGACCATATCGATGTCTCGTCGCCAGTGGAAGGTGAATCAACGTGCGACGCATTCTGGAAGAATCAAATTAGGTAAAGGTGAATATGGGTAAAGCTCTTGTCATCGTTGAGTCCCCGGCAAAAGCCAAAACGATCAACAAGTATCTGGGTAATGACTACGTGGTGAAATCCAGCGTCGGTCATATCCGTGATTTGCCGACCAGTGGCTCAGCAACTAAAAAGAGCGCCGACTCAACCTCCACCAAAACGGCTAAAAAGCCCAAAAAGGATGAACGTGGCGCTCTCGTCAACCGTATGGGTGTTGACCCGTGGCACAACTGGGATGCGCGCTATGAAGTGCTGCCTGGTAAAGAGAAAGTTGTTTCTGAACTGAAGCAACTGGCTGAAAAAGCCGACCACATCTATCTCGCAACCGACCTTGACCGCGAAGGGGAAGCCATTGCATGGCACCTGCGGGAAGTCATCGGTGGCGACGACACCCGCTACAGCCGTGTGGTGTTTAACGAAATTACCAAAAATGCTATTCGCCAGGCGTTTGAAAAACCGGGCGAGTTGAATATCGATCGTGTTAATGCGCAACAGGCGCGCCGCTTTATGGACCGTGTTGTGGGCTATATGGTGTCGCCGCTGCTGTGGAAAAAAATTGCGCGTGGTCTGTCTGCCGGTCGCGTACAGTCTGTGGCTGTGCGTCTGGTGGTTGAGCGTGAACGCGAAATCAAAGCATTCGTTCCAGAAGAATTCTGGGAAATTGATGCTAACACGACCACGCCGGGCGGCGACGCGTTGCCGCTTGAGGTGACGCATCAAAATGATAAACCGTTCCGCCCGGTAAATCGGGAACAAACGCTTGCCGCCGTTAGTTTGTTGGAAAAAGCGCGCTATAGCGTCCTGGAACGTGAAGATAAGCCGACCAGCAGCAAGCCGGGCGCACCGTTCATTACCTCCACACTACAGCAGGCTGCGAGCACGCGTCTGGGCTTCGGTGTGAAGAAAACCATGATGATGGCGCAGCGTTTGTATGAAGCGGGCTACATCACTTATATGCGTACTGACTCAACTAATCTGAGCCAGGATGCAGTGACCATGGTTCGCGATTACATCAGCGATAATTTTGGTAAGAAATATCTGCCGGAAAGCGCGAATCAGTACGCCAGCAAAGAGAACTCGCAGGAAGCGCACGAAGCTATCCGTCCTTCCGATGTCGCCGTACTGGCGGAATCGCTGAAAGATATGGAAGCTGATGCGCAAAAACTGTACCAGCTAATCTGGCGCCAGTTTGTTGCCTGTCAGATGACACCAGCAAAATATGACTCTACCACTCTGACCGTAGGGGCGGGTGATTTCCGTCTGAAGGCGCGTGGTCGTATTCTGCGCTTCGATGGCTGGACGAAAGTGATGCCAGCACTGCGTAAGGGCGATGAAGATCGCATCTTACCGGCGGTGGACAAAGGCGATGCCTTGACGCTTGTTGAACTGACGCCTGCGCAGCACTTTACCAAGCCGCCTGCACGCTTCAGTGAAGCTTCGCTGGTTAAAGAGCTTGAAAAGCGTGGCATTGGTCGTCCATCCACCTATGCGTCGATCATTTCTACGATTCAGGATCGTGGTTATGTTCGCGTTGAAAACCGTCGCTTCTACGCTGAAAAAATGGGTGAAATCGTCACCGATCGTCTGGAAGAAAATTTCCGTGAATTGATGAACTACGATTTTACCGCACAGATGGAAGACAGCCTCGACCAGGTGGCGAATCACGAAGCCGAATGGAAGGGGGTGCTCGACAACTTCTTCACTGATTTTACTCAGCAACTGGATAAAGCCGAGAAAGATCCTGAAGAAGGCGGTATGCGTCCGAACCAGATGGTACTGACTAGCATTGATTGCCCGACCTGCGGACGCAAGATGGGTATTCGTACCGCCAGTACCGGCGTTTTCCTTGGTTGCTCTGGCTACGCACTTTCCCCGAAAGAGCGTTGCAAAACCACCATTAACCTGGTGCCGGAAAACGAAGTGTTGAACGTCCTGGAAGGCGACGACGCGGAAACGAACGCATTGCGCGCCAAACGCCGCTGCCAGAAGTGCGGTACGGCAATGGACAGTTATCTCATCGATCCTAAGCGTAAATTGCATGTGTGTGGTAATAACCCAACCTGCGATGGCTACGAGATCGAAGAGGGTGAATTCCGTATCAAGGGTTATGACGGTCCTATCGTAGAGTGCGAAAAATGTGGTTCTGAAATGCACCTGAAAATGGGACGTTTCGGCAAGTACATGGCTTGTACTAACGACGAGTGTAAAAACACCCGTAAGATCCTGCGTAACGGTGAAATCGCTCCGCCGAAAGAAGATCCGGTTCCGCTGCCGGAACTGCCGTGTGAAAAATCTGACGCGTATTTCGTGTTACGTGATGGTGCTGCAGGTATCTTCCTGGCGGCCAATACGTTCCCGAAATCACGTGAGACTCGTGCGCCGTTGGTAGAAGAGTTGTACCGCTTCCGCGATCGCCTGCCGGAAAAACTGCGTTATCTGGCAGACGCACCGCAAACTGACCCGGATGGTAACAAGTCCATGGTTCGTTTCAGCCGTAAAACCAAGCAGCAATACGTTGCTGCTGAGAAAGACGGTAAGGCGACTGGCTGGTCCGCGTTCTTCGTTGACGGTAAATGGGTAGAAGGGAAGAAATAACAGCACCCAGGCTGAATTCCTCCTCAAAGGGTCGCGTAAGCGGCCCTTTTTGTTTCTGGCGTATTATTTTTTGTCATACCTATACAGCGTACATATAAATGATATAGTGGTTATAGTTAACAGGCTTTTTATTATTAAATCGTATTAGCAGCGCCCGCAAGCCTGCTCAGAAACGATGATTTGATGGCGCAAATCGGGATGTCTTAACATGAAATTACAGCAGCTTCGCTACATCGTTGAGGTGGTGAACCACAACCTTAATGTCTCCTCAACGGCGGAAGGACTCTATACCTCCCAGCCTGGTATCAGTAAGCAAGTTCGTATGCTGGAAGATGAACTTGGCATCCAGATTTTTGCCCGTAGCGGTAAGCATCTGACCCAGGTCACGCCAGCGGGGCAGGAAGTCATCCGTATTGCGCGCGAAGTTCTGTCTAAGGTGGACGCCATTAAGTCTGTTGCTGGTGAACATACCTGGCCGGACAAAGGTTCGCTATATATTGCCACCACGCATACTCAGGCACGTTACGCATTACCGAACGTGATTAAAGGTTTTATTGAGCGATATCCTCGTGTTTCATTGCATATGCACCAGGGATCGCCGACGCAAATCGCCGAAGCAGTATCGAAAGGGAACGCGGATTTTGCTATCGCGACAGAAGCCTTGCACCTGTATGACGACCTGGTGATGTTACCTTGCTACCACTGGAACCGTTCGATCGTCGTCACGCCGGATCATCCGTTGGCGGGAAAATCCTCGGTTTCTATTGAGGAACTGGCGCAGTATCCGCTGGTCACCTACACCTTTGGATTTACCGGACGTTCGGAGCTGGACACCGCGTTTAACCGTGCGGGTCTGGAGCCGCGTATTGTCTTTACCGCGACCGATGCTGATGTCATTAAAACCTATGTTCGTCTGGGCCTCGGCGTGGGTGTGATTGCCAGTATGGCGGTTGATCCTGTTTCCGATCCTGACCTGGTACGTGTGGATGCGCATGATATTTTCAGCCATAGCACCACCAAAATTGGTTTTCGTCGTAGCACCTTCTTACGCAGTTACATGTATGATTTCATTCAACGTTTCGCGCCGCATCTGACGCGTGATGTGGTGGACACGGCGGTGGCGCTGCGTTCCAACGATGATATTGAAGCCATGTTTAAAGATATAAAATTGCCTGAGAAATAATAACGGCTGTAACCTCGTCGGTATCCATAAGCATAAAGCGATACCGACGCAGAGTTTGAATTTATTCATTATTTCTCCCCACATATATTAACCATATATTATTTATGGAAAAAGTTCTCTAAAGTAGTTTCAAATTAGTCAGCTTGCCAAAAATCACTCTCAAATATTCATAATTGATCAAACAATTGATTTATTTATCAGATCGAGTCCGAAAATTAACTGGCTTTTTTTCGCCTTTTTTATTAGGATTCCTCCTATCTGATGATTAGTTGTACCAATTGTTTGGTGCCTAAATGATAAGTGATTTCGATAGTATGAGGTTAGCGATGCCTTCAGGAAACCAGCCTGCACGCCGGGATCCCGCGATGAAACGTAAAGCCTGGTTCGCCGTGTTTCTTGGTTCTGCGATATTCTGGATTATTGTCGCACTCGTAGCCTGGAACGTGTGGGGGTAAGTATGTCCGCACCGGAGCAGCACTCTACTGTGACGCCAGCGTCACATGAACATGAACACGAGAGCAAAACTGTCGCCGAGAAGGGGCCGAAGATACCCGAATCCTGGGACCTTTCTCCTGAACAACGGGCGTTTATTGATCTGTTAACGGATGATGATGAACAGAAACAATAATTCGTACGTATTTTATAATAATAACGATTACCTTGTGGCCTTGAATATCGAATCATTTATCCATGTAATCGCCATCAACCAACTAATCAACGTATTATCGATTGCGCTATTGCCTGCTGAATATTCATCCCATTAATCTGCGCCGCTTACATCTTTCTACTCACCATTGACCTCACTTCGCGATTTTGTATCGCGCGCCACTTTTATCAATTTGAGTTGTTATCAAAGCGTTACATTTTGTTTGTGTTATCTTTAATACTAACCCTGAAGAAAATCAGGGGATCCAACCCTGTCATTTAAGGAGGAGCTATGTCGTCGACCCTACGAGAAGCCAGTAAGGACACATTGCAGGTTAAAGATAAAACCTACCGTTACTACAGTCTGCCGCTGGCCGCGAAATCACTGGGTGATATCACCCGCCTACCTAAGTCGCTAAAAGTTTTGCTGGAAAACCTGCTTCGTTGGCAGGACGGAAATTCTGTTACTGAAGAAGACATTCATGCGCTCGCGCATTGGCTGAAGACTGCCCATGCCGATCGTGAAATTGCCTATCGACCCGCTCGCGTTTTGATGCAAGATTTTACCGGCGTGCCGGCGGTGGTCGATCTGGCCGCCATGCGCGAAGCGGTGAAACGTTTGGGCGGAGATACAGCAAAAGTGAATCCGCTTTCACCAGTGGACCTTGTCATTGACCACTCGGTAACGGTGGACCGTTTTGGTGATGATGATGCTTTCGAAGAAAACGTTCGCCTGGAAATGGAACGTAACCATGAGCGTTATGTGTTCCTGAAATGGGGACAGCAGGCATTTAGTCGCTTCAGCGTTGTGCCGCCGGGGACGGGGATTTGCCATCAGGTTAACCTTGAATACCTCGGCAAAGCCGTCTGGAGCGAGTTACAGGACGGTGAGTGGGTGGCTTACCCTGACACGTTGGTCGGTACCGATTCCCATACGACGATGATTAATGGTCTCGGTGTACTGGGCTGGGGCGTTGGAGGTATTGAAGCCGAAGCGGCAATGCTGGGTCAACCCGTCTCAATGCTTATCCCGGATGTTGTGGGCTTTAAACTGGTGGGCAAGCTTCGGGAAGGTATCACCGCGACTGACCTGGTTCTGACCGTCACCCAGATGCTGCGTAAGCACGGCGTGGTCGGTAAATTTGTTGAATTCTACGGTGATGGCCTGGACACCTTACCGCTGGCCGACCGGGCAACCATTGCGAATATGTCACCGGAATACGGCGCAACCTGCGGTTTCTTCCCGATCGATAGCATCACTCTTGAATATATGCGTCTGAGTGGGCGCAGTGAGGAGCAGGTTGAGTTGGTGAGCGCCTATGCCAAAGCGCAGGGCATGTGGCGTAACCCTGGTGATGAACCTGTGTTTACCAGTTCTCTGGAGCTGGATATGGGAAGCGTGGAGGCAAGCCTTGCCGGACCGAAGCGTCCGCAGGATCGGGTAGCACTGGCTGATGTCCCGAAAGCGTTTTCGGCGAGTAATGAACTCGAAGTGAATAGCTCGCTGAAAGATCGCCAGCCAGTGGACTATACAATGAACGGTCACCAGTACCAGCTTCCGGATGGTGCGGTGGTCATTGCGGCGATCACTTCCTGTACCAATACCTCTAACCCAAGCGTATTGATGGCGGCGGGACTGCTAGCGAATAAAGCAGTAACGCTTGGTCTGAAGCGTCAGCCGTGGGTGAAAGCCTCCCTGGCGCCAGGATCGAAGGTGGTGTCTGATTATCTGGCGCAGGCTGGGTTCACGCCGTATCTTGATGAGCTGGGATTTAACCTTGTAGGCTATGGCTGTACCACCTGTATTGGTAACTCGGGTCCGTTACCCGATCCTATCGAGACAGCCATCAAAAAAGGCGACCTCACCGTTGGTGCGGTGCTTTCCGGCAACCGAAACTTTGAGGGGCGTATCCATCCGCTCGTGAAGACCAACTGGTTGGCGTCTCCGCCGCTGGTGGTGGCCTACGCGCTGGCGGGAAATATGAATATCAACCTGACGAAAGATCCGTTAGGTCATGACAGAAAAGGCGATCCCGTATATCTGAAAGATATCTGGCCGACCGCTCAGGAAATTGCCCGTGCCGTGGAGCAGGTTTCTACCGCCATGTTCCATAAAGAGTACGCTGAAGTCTTTGAGGGCACGCCGGAATGGAAAGCTATCCAGGTTGATCGGGCTGATACCTATGGCTGGCAGTCTGACTCAACTTATATCCGCTTGTCGCCGTTCTTCGATGGTATGCAGGCTACGCCGGATCCGGTCCAGGACATTCATGGTGCGCGTATCCTCGCAATGCTTGGGGATTCGGTCACCACCGACCATATTTCTCCTGCTGGCAGTATCAAGCCGGATAGCCCGGCAGGCCGCTATCTGCAAAGCCACGGCGTTGAGCGTAAAGATTTTAACTCTTACGGTTCACGACGCGGGAATCATGAAGTGATGATGCGCGGTACCTTTGCCAATATTCGTATTCGTAATGAGATGGTTCCCGGCGTGGAAGGTGGGATGACGCGTCATTTGCCAGGAACTGAGGTAGTGGCTATCTATGATGCGGCTATGCAATATCAGCAGGAGAACATCCCTCTGGCGGTCATTGCCGGTAAAGAGTATGGTTCCGGATCCAGTCGTGACTGGGCGGCAAAAGGCCCGCGCTTGCTGGGGGTTCGCGTGGTTATCGCTGAGTCCTTTGAGCGAATTCACCGTTCTAACCTGATTGGTATGGGGATTTTGCCGCTGGAATTCCCACAGGGCGTCACGCGCAAAACGCTGGGACTAACCGGTGAGGAAGCGATCGATATTACTGACCTGCAAAACATCAAGCCGGGCGCAACAGTGCCGGTGAGTATGGTTCGTTCGGATGGACGTAAAGAGGTGGTTTTATGCCGCTGCCGTATCGATACTGCGACGGAGCTAACTTACTACCAAAACGATGGCATTCTGCATTACGTGATTCGTAATATGTTGAACTAAAATGTAAAAAGCCTGCGAAAGCAGGCTTTTTTATCGGTGGCGACAGCCATTACTTGCCCAGCAGATGTCCCATCTTGGCGGCTTTGGTGTCCAGGTAATGTTCATTGTTCGGGTTACGACCCACAATCAGCGGCACGCGTTCAATAATATTGATTCCCGCTTCGGTCAGGATTTCCACTTTCTTCGGGTTATTGGTCAGCAAACGAACTTCGTCCACGCCCAGCAGCTTGAACATATCTGCACACAGCGTGAAATCACGCTCATCTGCCGCAAAGCCTAACTGATGGTTAGCCTCAACGGTATCATAACCCTGGTCCTGCAACGCGTAGGCGCGGATTTTATTGAGCAGGCCGATATTGCGTCCTTCCTGACGGTGATAAAGCAGGATACCGCGCCCTTCTTCAGCAATATGGGTGAGAGCCGCTTCTAGCTGGAAGCCGCAATCGCAACGCAGGCTAAACAATGCATCGCCGGTCAAACATTCGGAGTGGACACGCGCCAGGACAGGCGTTTGGCCTGTGATATCGCCAAAAACCAGTGCGACGTGATCGTGTCCGGTTGCCAGTTCTTCAAATCCCACCATCAGGAAATCACCCCAGGGGGTTGGCAGTTTGGCTTCTGCCACACGTTTAAGCTGCATGTAATTCTCCAGATTATGCTGGCACTGTCGTGCCGTCGCCTGTTGGCTTCTGTTCTGTATTGCACTATTTTGCCATAAGGCAACGATGTTCACCTAATCGCGACAACGGATTCGCTTTTGGAATGGCACAAAATTGTCAATTTCCCCGGCATGCGCTTTTTTCAGTTATGATTGTGAGACTTATCGACGAAAGGAGAGGCAATGCTTTCAATTGCAAAGCGCACTGCGGTCGGGGCCGGGCTGCTACTTATTATGCCGGTTGCCGTATGGGTATCAGGCTGGAACTGGCAGCCGGGACACAACGTCTGGTGGTTAAAATCTCTGTACTGGGTAACGGAAACGGTAACGCAACCGTGGGGTATTATCACTCACGTTGTGCTCTGTGTATGGTTTTTGTGGTGTCTGCGTTTTCGTCTGAAAGCTGCGGTAATGCTGTTTGCGATCCTGGCGGCGGCAATTTTAGTCGGTCAGGGCGTGAAGTCATGGGTAAAAGACAGGGTGCAGGAACCTCGGCCCTTTGTCGTGTGGCTGGAAAAAACGCACCATATCCCGGTTGATGAGTTCTACACTTTAAAACGTAAAGATCGTGGGCACTTAGTTAAAGAGCAATTGGCCGAACAACAGGATATCCCGACGTTTCTACGTAAGCACTGGCAAAAAGAAACGGGTTTTGCCTTTCCGTCAGGGCATACGATGTTTGCTGCCAGCTGGGCTTTACTGGCAGTAGGGCTGTTATGGCCACGCCGACGTACGCTGACGATCGTATTTTTACTTATCTGGGCTACGGGTGTTATGGGCAGTCGCTTACTATTAGGCATGCACTGGCCCCGTGATTTGGTCGTTGCAACGCTGATTTCATGGTTGCTGGTAACGCTGGCGACATGGCTTGCGCAGCGGGTATGCGGACCATTAACGCCGCCTGTGCAGGAGGAAAAAGAAATCGCTCAGCGCGAACAAGAAAGTTAGCCATGATTGATT
Source organism: Citrobacter sp. A316 (assembly GCF_002042945.1). Taxonomy (NCBI): domain Bacteria; kingdom Pseudomonadati; phylum Pseudomonadota; class Gammaproteobacteria; order Enterobacterales; family Enterobacteriaceae; genus Citrobacter; species Citrobacter sp. A316. The sequence continues at coordinate 157,889 of NZ_MVFZ01000003.1, read as the reverse complement.
TTTCGAATTTTGCCCTTAAATCAGAAAGGGGAAAGCGCTTTTCCGTTTCGCACTCGTTGTGAAAATGGTAATTTAAAGGGCTCAACGCGGTAAGTTGTACACGATTTATTCGCTTAAACCACATAACGGGAAGTAATGTGAAATATTTACTCATTTTCTTACTGGTGTTGGCGATTTTTGTTATTTCGGTGACATTAGGTGCGCAAAACGATCAACAGGTTACGTTTAATTACCTGCTGGCTCAGGGTGAGTATCGTATCTCTACGCTGCTTGCTGTATTGTTTGCCGCAGGTTTTGCGATTGGTTGGTTAATTTGCGGCCTTTTCTGGCTGAAGGTCCGTGTGTCGCTTGCGCGCGCCGAACGTAAAATCAAACGACTGGAAAACCAGCTTACGCCTGCGACCGACGTTGCGGTTTCTGCCGATTCGTCGGTTGTGAAGGAATAATTATTTATGTTGGAGTTGTTGTTTCTGCTTTTACCTGTAGCCGCTGCCTATGGGTGGTATATGGGTCGCAGAAGTGCGCAACAAACCAAGCAGGATGAAGCTAACCGTCTTTCCCGTGACTATGTCGCCGGGGTTAACTTCCTCCTGAGCAACCAACAAGACAAAGCGGTGGATCTGTTCCTCGATATGCTAAAAGAGGATACGGGCACCGTTGAGGCTCATCTCACCCTCGGAAACCTGTTTCGCTCGCGCGGTGAAGTCGACCGCGCAATCCGCATTCATCAAACGTTAATGGAAAGTGCTTCGCTGACCTACGAACAGCGTTTGTTGGCCGTACAACAGCTGGGGCGAGACTACATGGCCGCAGGTCTGTACGACCGCGCGGAAGACATGTTTAATCAGCTTACCGATGAAACAGATTTTCGCGTCGGTGCATTACAGCAACTGCTGCAAATTTATCAGGCGACCAGCGAATGGCAGAAAGCTATTGATGTCGCAGAACGTCTGGTGAAGCTCGGCAAAGATAAACAGCGTATTGAGATAGCTCACTTCTACTGCGAACTGGCCTTACAGCAGATGGGCAGCGACGATATGGATCGCGCCATGACGCTGTTGAAAAAAGGGGCCGCGGCAGACAAAAACAGCGCCCGGGTTTCCATCATGATGGGCCGCGTGTACATGGTGAAAGGCGATTACGCAAAGGCCGTTGAAAGCCTGCAACGCGTGATTTCTCAGGATAAAGAACTGGTCAGCGAAACGCTGGAAATGCTGCAAAGCTGCTACCAGCATCTGGGGAAAAACGATGAATGGGCTGAGTTTTTACGTCGGGCCGTCGAGGAGAATACTGGTGCCGCCGCCGAGCTGATGCTGGCCGATATTCTTGAAGCGCGTGAGGGGACTGATACCGCTCAGGTTTATATCACTCGTCAGCTACAGCGCCATCCTACGATGCGCGTGTTCCACAAGTTGATGGATTACCATCTTAACGAAGCAGAAGAAGGGCGCGCGAAAGAGAGCTTGATGGTTCTGCGCGATATGGTCGGGGAGCAGGTGCGCAGCAAGCCTCGCTATCGTTGCCAGAAGTGCGGGTTTACCGCATATACACTGTACTGGCATTGCCCATCTTGTCGCTCATGGTCAACCATTAAGCCTATTCGCGGACTTGATGGGCTGTAATTTTTAAAAAAAACACACTTTAGTTACAACATACTAATGATCAGTAATAGATCCATCCTCAACCTCCGTTGCCAAATTCGCCTGGCAGAAATGTAATCGCGCCTGTTAATTTTCTATTACCGCAGGTAGAATGCACGCCGTTTACCCATTTCGCGCTACTGTCGGCGCCCATCCTCAAGAAGGTCTGGTCATGACGTTTACTGCTTCATCTTCTTCTCGTGCTGTTACTGATTCTCCTGTCGTTGTCGCTCTCGATTATTCCAATCGTGATAAAGCATTAGCTTTTGTCGACAGAATTGATCCTCGTGATTGCCGTTTGAAAGTGGGCAAAGAGATGTTCACGCTTTTTGGACCTCAGTTGGTTCGCGATTTACAACAGCGTGGCTTTGACGTTTTTCTTGATTTGAAATTTCATGATATTCCTAACACTACCGCGCATGCCGTTGCGGCGGCGGCTGAGCTTGGCGTGTGGATGGTTAACGTTCATGCTTCTGGTGGGGCGCGTATGATGACCGCCGCACGTGAAGCCCTGGTGCCTTTTGGCAAGGATGCGCCGCTGCTGATTGCGGTAACGGTTCTGACCAGTATGGAGGCCAGTGACCTCGCCGAGCTCGGCGTGACGTTGTCACCTGCGGAACATGCTGAAAGGCTGGCGCGCTTAACCCAACATTGTGGTTTAGATGGTGTCGTATGCTCTGCGCAGGAAGCGGTGCGATTCAAGCAGGCGTTTGGCCAGTCATTTAAACTGGTAACGCCGGGTATTCGTCCTGAAGGTAGCGAGGCGGGCGACCAACGTCGCATTATGACACCGGAACAGGCCCAGTCAGCTGGTGTGGATTATATGGTTATTGGTCGTCCGGTCACGCAGTCGGCAGATCCGGCTCAGACGCTGAAGATGATCAATGCCTCTCTGAAACGAGGTGCGTAAATGAACGACTCAAACTCTCGCCTGGTCTACTCAACCGACACCGGGCGTATTGATGAACCGAAAGCTGCTCCTGCGCGTCCACAAGGCGATGGTATTGTCCGCATTCAGCGCCAGACCAGTGGTCGCAAAGGCAAGGGCGTGTGTTTAATTACCGGTATTGATCAAGACGATGCCGAACTGACCAAACTAGCTGCGGAACTGAAGAAAAAATGTGGTTGCGGCGGGGCAGTGAAGGATGGCGTGATTGAGATACAGGGTGACAAACGCGACCTGATTAAATCACTGCTGGAAGCCAAAGGAATGAAAGTTAAACTGGCTGGTGGTTAATAAAAAAAGCCACGGATAAATCCCGTGGCTTTTTAATAATACAGACCTGAAAAAGTAAACGTATTATTATATCGAGCCGTTTAACCGTAAATTATTTACCCACCTGGTGGCCAATTATACCACCTACTGCAGCACCACCCAGCGTACCCAGCGCGCTGCCATCAGTCAGGACTGCACCACCTACTGCACCCGCACCAGCACCGATAGCGGTGTTACGGTCACGTTTGGACCAGTTAGAGCAGGCACTCAGAGACATTGCCAGAGTAATCGCCAGAATGGCAGCGGTCATTTTTTTGCTCGTTACTAACATAATACTTTCTCCTGAATTATTGATTCACGGAATCCAGTGTTCTTTAAGAATAGCGCTAAATTAAGACTATAGAAGATATTTCCGTGAAACCGTTTAGCGAAGGCATTACAAACACTATCCTGAAGTTGGATGTTCGTTCCTGTTATATCGCTAACATTAATTTTACGACTTTATCCTGTTAACGACAGGTAAAAAGTCTTAATTGGACTGTCAGATAACTCTCAGAGAGGAGATGATTTGCCCGCTGACAAATCATCTGCTGAAGATTTTACGCGTGGGCATCGATGATATTGACGGTTAATCCTGAATGCTCGAGCTGCATTTGTACGCTGGCGCTGAGTCTGGAGTCCGTCACTACGCGGCTGAATCGCTCTAATGGACCCAGCGTGTAAGGGTGAATGGCTTCGAATTTTGAGCTGTCAGTAAGCACAATAACTTCTGCACCTTTTTCCAGCACCGCGTTAACCACATCCGAACGCATCATGTCGCGTCCGGTGAAGCCGGTGTCAGGCTGCCAGCCATCAATGCCGATAAAGGCCTTGCTGAAGTGTACCTGCTGGATAAACTGCCGAGTTAAGGGCCCCACCATGCTTTCGCTTTTTTTCTGATAGATGCCGCCAAGAAGAATCACTTCGCAGGGGGTTTCTTTCAGCAGATGGGCTATATAGCTGCTGACGGTAATGATGGTGACATCTTTTTGCTCCGCCAGCGTTCTGGCTAAGAGCGCATTGCTGCTGCCGTTTTCAATGAATACGGACTCGCCTGGGCTTACCAGCGATGCGGCGAATTCGGCCAGCTCACGCTTCAGGGTGAAATTGGTCATCATGCGCGTTTCAACATCATCGCTGTTCAATGAAACAGCAAAGCCGTGCGCTCGGCGTAAATAACTCTGTTTTTCCAGTGTGTTCAGATCCTGTCGAATCGTCACTTCTGAGACACCGGTGATTTTTGCCAGTTCAGCAACGCTCATCTGACCTTTATCAGTCACCATCTGCAAAATAGATTGTTGTCGGGAATTCATAATATTAATTTTATTGCGATATCGTATCGGAAATTAAACGGAAACTGCCTCACGTGCAGTTTACTTATAGCAGCGATATTAAAGGGTTAATGTCATCAGATCTCCCAGGGAGCCTTGTGCTTTTTGGGCAAAGATTCGGCATCTTCTTTGGTCGTGTTTAGCAGCTCAGCCTTCAGAATTTCGAGATTGTGGATAGCTGAGTGGTAATCACCTGCAACGAGGATATCCAGCACGGTATCAATGCGTTCGGCCAGACGCTGAGCGTCGATATCAGACATGGTTATCATCCTAATGGCAATAGAGTTTAAATTTCATGATGCAGAATTTCATGACAAAAGAGAAGGGAAAAATAGTATTAACTTCAACGATAGAAGAATATTATATATTCTGTGATTACATGCAGATAGGATCGTTACGTAATGTCCATTTATGGCTATTTTCAACGTTTGATCCCACTGCATTAGCGTGTTTTTTTATTCAGGTGCCGTCGATACCAACGTTCAAATGCAACTGCTGGCATTGGTTTGGCAAACAAAAAACCCTGACGTTCGTTGACGCCATTTTTGGTTAAAAACGCATCCTCTTTCGCGCTTTCAACACCTTCGGCGATGACCTGCAGATTGAGTGCCTGTGCGACCGCAACAATGGCACGTACCAGCGACTGCGAAACAGGTTGTTTGTGTACATCCCTCACAAAGGTTTGATCCAGTTTAATTGCATCAAGCGGGAAGCGGGCCAGTTGAGACAGTGACGAATATCCGGTACCAAAATCATCCAAATGGATTTGCGCCCCCATCTGGCTAAACTGCTGAATGACGGACAGTGCCAACTGCTCATTTTCAATTAAACTGCTTTCCGTTAACTCGACATCGATGGGGCAATATTCAAAGTCGAGTTCATGAAGCACCTGTTTGAGATCGGTAAATAGCGTCTGATCGGCGAGCTGGCGGGCAGAAACGTTTACCGCCACGCGCAGATTGATTCCCTTGGCGCGCCATTTTGCGACCTGACGCACAACGTCCAGAATAACCCAGCGACCCAGCGGAACGATAAGCCCTGATTCTTCGGCGTATGAGATAAATTCCAGTGGTGGAATGAGGCCTCGTTCCGGAGACTGCCAGCGCACCAGCGCCTCAAGGCTGCGCACTTCGCCTCGCCAGGTTATCTTTGGCTGATAATGGATAACCAGTTGATCGTTTTCCAGCGCCTTGCGCAGGTTAGTATCCAGCCACAGGTATTCAAATACCCGCTGATTCATTTCCGGAGAGAAAACACAAAACTGTCCGCGGCCGCCTTCTTTCGCGGTGTACATGGCCGTATCCGCATTACGAATGACGCTCTCGCAGTCCTGACCATGCTGTGGGGCAAGGGAAATACCAATAGAGCAGCCTGTATAGACTTCAATCAGGCCAATGCGAAAGGGTTGACGCAGGCGTGTCAGAATGCGCGATGCGGTAGCCTCCAGTGTGCTCTGGGACGTTTCGGTGGCAAGGACGATAAATTCATCACCGCCAAACCGAGCCAATAGCTGGTTGTCGTCAAGACAACTTAGGATTGCCAGAGACACGCTCTGTAATAGCTGATCGCCAAACATATGCCCGTAGGCATCGTTCACCTTTTTGAAGTTATCCAGATCGAGATATACAATCCCAACCTGAGTATCTCCTGCGTTCTCAATCGCATCGCTGATCAGCTCATGAATGGCGTTGCGGTTCGGTAATCCGGTGATGGAGTCGGTATTAGCCAACATCCGCAGACGTTCCTGCGCACGGCGTTCTTCAGTGATATCGGTGCCGGAACAGATCAGAAATATTTCGTTCTTGCCGCTACCGTTATGGACAAACTTATTGCGAAAAAGAAACAGGCGCTGACCTTTGCAGGTCTTCACCCAACGTTCGACCTCATATGAGTTGCCTTCGCGAAAAAAGACCTCGATATTGCGTCTGGAGGCTGCGGCTTCACGTCGACTCATAAACAGTGTGAATACGCTTTGGCCAATGACTTCACGTTCTCTGAGTCCGGTATACTCTTCACACAGACGGTTAAAACGCTGAATGTTGCCCATGCGGTCGAGAATGACAATTACGGAATTGGCTTCTGAAACCACCTGTTCGGCAAAAGAGAGACCTTGAGCCAGGTCGCGTGCGACGGAAGGGGTGTCATCCCAGGCTGATGCGCTGCCGGCCCATTCGCGCTTATTGATTTTCCGCCCGACCAAATGTACCGGAATATCGTCATCTTCAATGGGTAACGTCATCAACAGGCTTGACGTAATTACCGTCATCTCGCGGATGCGGTCGGCCTGTTCGGGTGATAATTCGATGGTCTGCTCAGCTTCTGATGTCTCATCAATAGAGAAATACAGGATGTTGCAATCCTCTGACAAACGCCAGTAGGGGTTATGAGTGCCCACATAGCTATACAACGTAACCAGCTCCCGGACGTCTTTCATGATGTGTACTATCCCGTTTAAAGCGCATAAAGCCTCAAAAGTAAGGGTAGCCATGATTCATTCAGGGTGATTATGGCTGAACGTATTGTTTTATTTATATATTTATATGTAATCCAGATTCCGTAAAAAGCAAAGCCAACGGAACTGAAAAATAGTAAATAAATTTTTTGACTGGATGAAAGAAGTGTAGTGCGCGGTTGAAATTTGGGAGGTAAAAAGAAAACGACCTTTCAAAAAAAGAGAAAGGTCGCTTGATTTATGCGTGTTACGCGGCTGGACGCGCGATAACGCTACGGGTTTCCATTCGAACTTCGGCAATAGTTACGTCAATCACATCCGTGACTTTGTAAACCACTTCACCTTTGATTTGTACGGTACCACTTTCCTGGCTGCAGACCAGTTCGTCACGCACGGCGTGCAGGAAGGGGGCAGGAATAAAGGCAACAGCGCCATTATCAACTAAACGCACGCGCATGCCGCCGCGGCTGACGTCGATGATCTCTGCCGCAAAGCGGGTGTCGGTACCGGCTTTATCACTGAGGAAACGGGCGTATAGCCAGTCACCCACATCACGCTCAGCCATCCGGTTCAGGCGACGACGCTCAGCCATTTGCACGGTGGTATCATCCTGAGGTCGGGCGATGGTTTCGCCTTTGATGACGGCCTTAAGCAGACGGTGGTTGATCATATCGCCATACTTACGGATTGGGGAAGTCCAGGTGGCATATGCCTCCAGACCCAGCCCAAAGTGTGGACCTGGCTCAATACTGATTTCAGCGTAAGACTGGAAGCGGCGAATTCGGCTGTCGAGGAAACCGGAAGGCTGTGCATCCAGTTCGCGGCGCAGTTTGCAGAAACCTTCCAGTGTCAGTACTTCTTCGGCATCGACGTGCATACCGTGGGTTTTCAACAGTGCGGCCAGAGCGTCGGCGTTGGCCGGGTCGAATCCCATATGGACGTTATAAATACCGAAGCCCAGCTTGTCGCGAAGCACACGGGCGGCGCAAATATTTGCCGCAATCATGGACTCTTCCACGATACGGTTTGCGATGCGGCGAGGCTCAGCGACGATGTCCAGTACTTCACCTTTTTCACCGAGCACGAAACGGTAATCCGGGCGATCTTTAAAGACCAGCGCGTGGTTATGACGCCACTCTCCTCGGCTCAGGCAAATACGATGCAGCAGACGAATTTGTTCGGCAATCGCGTCGTTTTCAGGCTGCCAGTCACCAGTGCCTTCCAGCCAGTCGGAAACATTGTCATAGGCCAGCTTCGCTTTAGACTCGATGGTTGCGGCGAAGAAGGTGATGTTGTCTTCAATCGTGCCATCGGCGGTAATGCTCATACGACACGCTAAAACCGGGCGCACTTCGTTCGCGCGAAGAGAGCAGAGATCGTCAGACAATTCACGTGGTAGCATCGGGATATTGAACCCCGGTAAATAATTGGTGAATGCGCGAATTTTTGCTGTTTTATCCAGCTTGCTGCCTTCTGCAATCCAGGCTGTTGGGTCGGCAATGGCGACGGTTAATTGTAGTGTGCCGTCAGCTTGTTCTTCAGCATATAGCGCATCGTCCATATCTTCGGTGCTGGCGCTGTCGATGGTGACGAAATTGAGGGCGGTTAAATCTTCGCGAACCAGGCCTTCGTCCAGCATTTCGGTTGCTACACCGTCTGGTGCTTCTTTTTCCAGATTATGGCGTGCCAGTGTGACCCACCACGGGACAAAGTGGTCATCAGCAAAAGTGATAAATTGGGTTAACTCGGCGTAGAAGGTACGGTCGCCTTTCAGCGGATGACGGCGCATTTCTGCAACAGCCCAGTCGCCTTCTTTAAATTCATGTTCAACGCCGCGGGCTGCACGACAAGGAATAGCATCTTTCAGTAACGGATGATCCGGCACGATGGACAGACGATCATTTTTGCCCTGAACTTTACCCACGAAGCGCGTCAGGAAGGGTTCGATCAGTTCTTCCGGCTCTGCAGACTCACGATCTTTTTCTGTATGGATAACCGCAACAATACGGTCGCCATGCATCACTTTTTTCATCTGCGGCGGTGGAATGAAATAGCTTTTTTGTGCATCGACTTCCAGGAAGCCAAAGCCTTTTTCCGTGGCTTTTACCACCCCTTCAGCACGTGGCGTTTGGGAATGTAGTTGCTGTTTAAGCTGCGCTAGCAGCGGGTTGTCCTGAAGCATAATTGTCTATTTTCGTGGCTAAAAGAGCGGCTGACAGTTTTACGCGATTCTGCCAGTGGCAGCAAGCGCTCTTTCAGTAAGTGGATCGGTTAATCAGTGTCGCCCAGCGCGATTTTCAAGCGATTCAACCATCCGCACAATCCACTCCAGGCTAGCAGGTTAATGGCCTGCTCTGAAGAGATTCCATGATCGAACAAAGGCGTTAACAGTGCGGTGCTAAAGCGGTCGGGCGCCCGGGTCAGCCATTGTACCGCCTGTAGGGTGGCGCGCTCAACCGGATGTCGTTGTTCCCAGCGTTGTAATTCACGTTCATCCTGACGAAGAACGGTAATGGCCTCGGTTAATTCATGAGCTGAATACGCATGTTCATTAAAACAGGCCACGCTGCCATTAATTCGTGACGTCATCAGCGCCGCCAATGAAAATGCCTGCATCGGTATCCCGCTACGATGCGTGCTGGAAATGAGTGACCCGAGTAAATCCAAAATGACGGGGGAATGTATCAGTAATGGCAGTAACGCTTGCAGTTCATCTGGATAACGTTTGTCTATCGACTCATCATGATTAAGATGTTTTTCAATCGGGAATGGCGACGCGTGCCAGGTTGTGTTAGCTGCACTAAATGGCGAAGCGTGAGCGAATTGTTGTATATCGAGACCCGGAATTCGGCGCACCGGATGTCCACACCAGGCCTGAAACAGGGCCACGGCCCGCGCCTGAAAACCGACGAAACCGATAATTTGATTCATCAGAATGCTATCGCTGGTGGTCAGCCCGACATCATCCAGATGCTGGCGATCGCGCGCGCCTATCACGGCTGGAGAGCTGGCAAGTTGACGAGCATATTGGGTGATTTGCGCCAGTCGATGGTTACTTTCCCGCGAGGAGTCCGGGCCAGGCAGCGGTGTTAAACGCGCGGCATAGTGATTACACAATCGCTGGACACCATATACCTGAGCGACAGTTAAGGCCGTACTCATCCGTTCATAGGCGCTGAACGTATGCATCTGACTCAGGTTTACGTGAGTCGGGAAGATAATCTGGGCAAGTTTACGGGCAGGGGTTAACCACAATTGAAAAGGTATAAGGGCGTCATCAGGTATCGCCAGATCCAGCAAAAAGTTGTCATCGACATGAGCGGCTTCTGGCACCAGGGGCATAACATCTTGCGGATGTGTGCTGGATTGCGTCTCATGATACCAGTGGCTTTTGCCTTCAATTCGGCGTTGTTCCATGGGCGTTCCTTGGTCTAAAAAGTGGCGACCCGGATACGTCGTCATACTAATACGCCGGATCGTTTGCGCTGCAATATCCTGACGTAAGCAGAAGAGGGGATGAAAGATTGTTAAGTGATAATAAATATCAGAAAAGCATATATGGGACAGACTAGAGGGGAATTAGAAATGAGCATCATGGGCGACAGTGGGCCGCCCACAGAAGACTGGAAGATTATTTCAGCTCCAGTTCGTTCATTGCAGCGATGCTGAAACCACCGTCAACGTGTACGACTTCACCAGAGATACCGGCAGAAAGATCGGAACACAGGAATGCCGCAGAGTTGCCCACATCTTCAATGGTAACAGTGCGGCGAATCGGCGTAACGGCTTCGCAATGGGCCAACATTTTACGGAAATCCTTGATACCGGAAGCGGCGAGGGTGCGGATTGGACCTGCGGAAATTGCGTTAACGCGTACGCCTTCAGGCCCCATAGCGTTAGCCATATAACGGACGTTCGCTTCCAATGAAGCTTTCGCCAGGCCCATCACGTTATAGTTAGGGATTGCACGCTCTGCGCCCAGATAGGACAACGTTAGTAGCGCAGAACCAGGGTTTAGCATGGAACGACATGCTTTTGCCATCGCAACAAAGCTATAAGCGCTAATGTCATGCGCAATTTTAAATCCTTCGCGGGTAACTGCGTTCACATAATCGCCATCCAGTTGGTCAGCAGGTGCGAAGCCGATGGAGTGCACGAAACCGTCGAATTTCGGCCAAGCCTTGCACAGGTCAGCAAACATGGCGTCAATGCTGGCATCTTCAGCCACATCACACTGCAAAACAATGTTGGAGTCTAATTGCGCTGCAAATTCTTCCACACGACCTTTCAGCTTGTCGTTCTGGTAGGTGAACGCCAGTTCGGCGCCTTCGCGATGCATCGCCTGAGCGATTCCCCATGCGATAGACAATTTACTGGCAAGGCCTGTCACCAGAATGCGCTTACCTGATAAAAAACCCATGGCTTTAATCCTTTTGGTTAATACTTATCTTTTATCAATCAAGTGGTTATGACTGACACGTTAAGCTCACTCGAAATCGGTCTTAAATTATATCCCACGCTTTTGCTTTGTAGAATGGTTATCGACCCCACGTAACCTGTCACTATTTATTGCATGTGAGGAGTATATCGTTCCCCTCTGGTTATAGTTCGGTCAAGCACCTAACGTAGGTGATTAAGAGAAAATACAAGGCTTTAAAGGCACCATAATGGTATTATTAACTGCTAGCTTATGTTTATAAACATGGCAAGGTAGGAACTTTCTTAAAACAAAAAATATGACAGTATTCAGACCGTTATGATATATTGTTTTTATCGATCGATATTGATGCATTGATCGATATTATTGATTGATTGTAGTTAAAAGTGCATTATCAGGATGTTATGATCAATTGGAGTGGTCTTATGCACTATCATTTCATCGCGGAACCGATGAGAGACACAACAGATAAATTACTGGGTGTGGAGATTAACGCCCGGTTTACATCAAATACGGTTCACCCGTTGCATCCAGATTTCATCATTTCAGCGTGGGATAGCGAACAAAAGCGTAATTTCATGCTCGAGCAAATTCGATTAATTGCCGAAAAGCGTGACTGGTTTGAGCGCAACAGCCTTATTTGTACCCTGAACCTCATTGACGAAATGGCGCTGCTGGCGATTGGTGATCCTGCCATCAAGTCGGCCTTACATGCACTACCATTTATTGCACTGGAACTTTCAGAACGTTTTCTGTCGAATACCGTGTGCCTGAATAATCTGCTGATTAATTCACTTCGCGACGGCCCAAACGCATTGTGGTTGGGCGATCTTGGCTCCGGCAGCGTAGGGGCCAGTCCGCTGGTTTGCGGTCGTTTTGACGTTGTGAAACTGGATCGCGATTTCTTCCTGGAACAGGTAGAAAAACCGACGTTCCCGGTGCTGATCAAAAATATCAGGGAATATTGCGACCGTGTTGTGGTGAAGGGTATAAAAACAGCGCGACTTATCGACGAGGCCAGTACCGCAGGTGTCTGGGCAATGCAGGGTGCCCTTTACCCGTCAGTCGCGTTTACCGAAGTTGATACGCTGCTCTTACCCACGTTGTGTCACTGATGGCAGATTGCCCTCCGGTTGAGGAGGGCAGCCGTTTGCTAACGATCTTTCCGCCAGGCATCGGCGGTAAGCGCTTCGCCGAAATGACCTGCGATCAGGCGACGGGTAAGCTCATGAAGAGGGGACGCCAGGACATCCGCTGTACTGCCGCGTTCTACCACTTCGCCCTGGTGCATAACTAATACCTGATCGCTGATGTGCTTCATCATGCCAATATGTTGGGTCACATAGATATACGAAATCCCCTGTTTTTCCTGCAATTCCAGCATCAGATTGATGAGCTGGGAACGCATCGACATATCCAGAGAGGCCAGGGCTTCGTCAGCGATAATGACTTTGGGGCGTAAAATGAGCGCACGGGCAAGGCCCAGGCGCTGTTTTTGCCCCGGGGCCAACATATGCGGGTAATAGCTTACGTGATCGGGCAGCAGTCCTACCATGCGCATGGTCTCCACGATCTGTTTACGACGTTGCTCAGGCTCGAGGTCGGTATTCAGACGTAGCGGAAAATCGAGGATCTGCGAGATACGTTGCCGCGGATTAAGCGAAGTTGACGGATCCTGGAAAATCATACGGATCCGCTGGCTACGAAATGAATAATCACCATATTTTAACGGATGATCGTCAATCAGTAGTTCACCGCTGGTGGGTTCAATCATACCCGCCAACATTTTTGCCAGCGTAGATTTCCCTGAACCATTTTCACCAATGACAGCGAGCGTCTGACGTTCGCGCAGGGTGAAACTCAGGGGCTTAACGGCCTCAACGGTCTGGCGGCGAAATAAACCTGTCCGGTAGCGAAAGGTTTTGCTCAGATTACGAACTTCGAGCAGGGTTTCTACCATCTCACTCTCTCTCCATGTTCAGCGGGAAATGACAGGCGTAGAGATGATTTTTTGCTCCGGTCAGTCTTGGGGTTTCAATACATTCGCGTTGTGCATAAGGGCAGCGTGGCCCCAGACGACAGCCGATGGGTAATTGTTCCAGCAATGGAATAGCTCCTGGCATGGTATTCAGGCGGCTTTTGTGCGGCATTGCGCTACCAAAATCCGGAATAGCGCGAATCAACGCTTGAGTATAAGGATGATGCGGAATGGTCACCAAATCTTTACTGGGCGCGGTTTCGACCGTTTGTCCGCAGTACATCACGTTGATTTTGTCAGCCCACTGGCTGAGCATTTGCAGGTCATGGCTTATCAACAAAATGGTGGTATTGCTGTTTTGATTCAGACGGGTTAGCAGCCGGAAAATTTGCGCCTGAGTGGTTGGCTCCATCGCGTTCGTCGGTTCATCGGCAATCAGCAAACGCGGCTGATTCGCCAATGCGATAGCGATCATGACCTTCTGGCATTCGCCATCGGTCAGTTCATATGGGAAGCTGCGCATGGCATCTTTATGGTCTTTTATCCCGACGCGGTGCAAGAGTTCAATCGCGCGGCGTTTGCGCCAGCCGATGCGCTGCCACCAGCGGCCCTTGTAAGTCCAGGCTGGAATATTTTGCATTAGCTGCTGCCCGATCCGCTCGGATGGATCGAGACATGACTGCGGCTCCTGAAAGATCATGGAGACGTTATGACCGACCAGTTTGCGTCGTTCACGTGCGGAAAGGCGCAGCAGATCGATATCATCAAAACGCATACGGTCTGCGGTTACGCGCCAGTTATCTTTAGCGACACCGCAAATAGCCTTCGCGATCAGACTTTTGCCGGAGCCCGATTCGCCGACCAGCCCGCGGATTTCACCCTCGTTAAGGGTCATGCTGACGCGGTCAACTGCTTTTACCCAGTCGTCGCCGGTTCTGAATTCAATGGTCAGGTTGCGGATATCCAGTAATGGCATTATTCCACCCCCGCAATAATTGCTCGGCGCACGCCGTCACCCAGTAGGTTAACCAGCAGCACGCTTATCATAATCGCTGCGCCTGGCAGCATGACCGTCCACGGTGCGACATAAATCAGCTCCAGCGCGTCGCCGAGCATGGCCCCCCATTCCGGGGACGGCAGTTGTGCGCCAAGGTCGAGAAAACCCAGCGCGGCGATATCCAGAATCGCCATCGACAGTGCGCGGGTGATTTCAGTAATAAGACCAGCGGTGATATTGGGCAGAACAGCGAACCACAGAATATTCAGTGTGGTTGCGCCGTCCAGGCGAGCGGCAATGACGTACTCTTTCTCCAGCTCGTCATGCACCATGCTGTAGACGGAGCGTACCATGCGCGGCAGCAGCGCCAGCCAGACGGCAAACATGGCGTGTGTCAGATGCGGCCCGGCAAACGCCACCACAATAATCGCCAGCAGCAGAGAAGGGATCGACAGCAGAGTGTCCAGAATGTGATTCAGTACCGCTGAGCGCAAGCCGTGCGTCGCACCGGCAACTACGCCCAATACAAGGCCACACAGCGTGGCGGCAAGAGTGACGACAAACGCGCCGCCAACGGTCGGGGCCGCGCCGCTGAGAAGACGACTTAAAACGTCACGTCCCAGATCGTCAGTTCCGAGGAAGAAAGAGACTTCGCCATAGCGTGACCATGACGGTGGTAATAGCTGATAGCCGAGAAATTGCTGATCGATGCCGTAAGGGGCAAACCAACCACCAAAAATACACAGAACAGCCAGTCCCGCGCAGCCGTACAGGCCGATCATCGCAGTCGCATCGCCATAGAAATTGCGCCATGCGGTGCGCAACGTACCCGGCGGGCGTTTTTCGCTGTAGACGCTATCGTAAGGCATACCATTCCTTATGTTTCAGAGGGTTAGCCATAGCACCCAGAATATCAGAGATGACGTTAACGATGATAACCAGTGAACCAATCACCATTACGCCCGCTGAAATCGCCGCGTAATCCTGCTGGCGAATCGCGTTAATCAGCCAACGGCCAAGACCTGGCCAGCTAAAGACCATCTCGGTGATCATCGCCAGCGTCAGCATGGTGGAAAACTGTAAGCCCAGACGCGGGATCACCGGCGGAAGGGCGTTGTGCAGAACGTGACGACGCAGAATCGTTAATCGTGACAGGCCGCGTGTGGCCGCCGCTTTGACATAGTTCTGATCAAAGACCTCAATGGTGCTGATACGCATCAGGCGGATGACTTCGGTGGTGGGCGCAACGGAGAGCGTCAGCACCGGGAGCACCATATGACGGATAGCGCTGACCAGCATTTCATCGCGCCATGGCGAGTCTGAGATCCAGGCATCAATAATGGCAAAACCGGTAACGGGTTTCACCTCGTAGAGAAGATCAAAACGCCCTGAAACGGGTAACCAGCCGAGGGTCAGTGAGAAGAGCAATGTCAGCAGCAGCGCCAGCCAAAAAACGGGGATCGAAAACCCCATCAGAGCCAATGCACTGATGCAGCGGTCCTGCCATTTGTTCCGCGTGATACCGGCCAGCATACCAACGGGGATCCCAACCATTAGTGCAAAACCAAAGGCAAGAATGCACAGTTCCATTGTGGCCGGGAACACCTCTTTCAGTTGCTCTGAGATCAACTGACCGTTGATACTGGATACGCCGAAATCCCAGTGAATGAGACCATTGAACCAGAATACCCAGGCGTTCCACAACGATGCTCCCTGTAATGGTGCATGAGGCGTGAAGTAGCTCAGGCTGAATCCAATAAAGGTCAGGAAAAACAGAGTGACCAGTAGCAGCAAAAATCGGCGCAGGGTGAAGATAATCATGGTTTTTTCACCTCATCTTTCTTTTCCCTGGACACCCCGGCAAAAGAGGCATTGCCGAACGGACTGAGCACCAACCCTTTGATGTCGTAGCGGTAAGCCTGTAGACGCAGTGAAGAGGCCAGCGGCAGGATCGGTAACTCTTGCGCAAGAATATTTTGCGCTTCGTCATAGGCATCAATTCGCGATGAAAGCTGCTGCGAAGAGAGGGCCTTGCGCAGAATGCTGTCAAACTGCGGATTACACCAGTGTGCAAAGTTGGTCTGCGAGTTGATGGCGGCACAGCTGAGTAATGGCCGGAAAAAACTGTCAGGATCGTTACTGTCCGTCGCCCAGCCGGATAACGTCAGATCATGGTTCATATCCATTAATCTCGCCTCCTGAAAACGACCTTCTACCGGGATGATCTTCACTTTCACACCCACCTGAGCCATATCTGCCTGAATCAGCTCTGCGGTTTTCAGCGGACTGGGGTTCCAGGCCTGAGAGCTGGTAGGGACCCAAAGTTGTAACGTCAGATTCTCCAGCCCCAGCGCTTTTAGCTGCTCACGCGATTTTGCCGGGTTGTACTCTGTAATTTTAGCTTCGTTATCATAAGCCCACGAGGCGCGAGGCAAAATAGATGCCGCGGTTTCTGCCGTTCCGTAGTAGATAGACTGCATTAACCGCTGGTTGTTGATCGCCAGCGCCAGCGCATGCCGCACGGCAGGGTTATTCAACGGCGGTTTATTGGTGTTGAACGCCAGATAGGCAATGTTCATCCCCGGGCGCAGCGTCAGACGCAGGCGAGGGTCATCACGCAATATACTGAGCTGGCTGGCGGCAGGCCAGGCCAGAACGTCGCACTCGCCAGTGAGTAATTTAGATAATCGTCCGGTTCCACCAGAGCCGAGATCAACGACGACCTGCGGCATCAGAGGAGTGCCACGCCAGAATTTTTCATGCCGCTGCAACCGAATATATTGGCCGGCACGATTCTCTGAAAGCTGGTACGGTCCTGTGCCGACAGGTTGTCTGTCGAGCAGTTCCTGGCGATCCTGTTTTGCCAGGTTAGCCGCATATTCCGCCGACATTACGGAGGCATAGTGTGTGGCAAGATGCCACATAAAGGAGGCGTCAGGTTGAGTTAAGCGGAATTCAACGGTGTTGTTGTCCAGTTTGCGCACACTTTGAACGTTATCGGCGAACTGCAGGCTGTCGAAATAGGGGAAATTGCTGCCGTTCACATTGTGCCATGGATGGTTGCGATCAAAGATGCGCTCGAAGGTAAACACCACATCGTCTGCATTCAGTTTGCGGGAGGGGGTGAACCAGGCAGTCTTCTGAAACTGTACGTCACGACGCAGATGGAAGCGGTAGGTTGCGCCGTTATCCAGCACCTCCCAGCTTTCGGCCAGCTCAGGCACCAGTCGATAAGTGTAGGGGTCCACATCAAGCAGTCGGTCATACAATTGGGCCGCTAACGTGTCGACGATGAGACCGCTGCTCGTTTTTTGCGGGTTGAACGTATTGACCTGCCCGCTGACGCAATAGACGAACCCACTGTCACGGATATCAGCGTGCAAAGCTTGCTCAGGCGCAGCAGCAGCCTGACCACTCAGAAATCCAGCCATCACGATCAGAGATGATAAAACCAGGCGCATAATTTTAATGGATTATATAAAGAGGCTATCTTACTAATACTTAATGACATTTGCCATTACCGTTTGTTTTTGGGAGTAACAGGCTCGATAAGCGCGAGTTCAACACCGCGACATGGTCAAAATTCATACCTGCTATCCACTTTGAATCTACTCTGTTAACTATCTTAGCATTTTCATGGCCCATCTGACTTGCTATAAACGCGGCGCAGGATGTGGACAGTTGGCGTAATTTGTTACGGTTTCCTCGCTGTGACAAAATGCGTAAGCGATTACAATGCGTTAGTGTACGAATCAACGGGAATATTTAATAAATGAGCAACTTAGCGGATTATGTCAATGCTATAAAAATAGGCAAAAATGTTATTTGTATTGAGGATGTCAGTAAACGGGATGACATGGCTGAAGTTGAGATTATAAATAAGACATGGCTTCATGATTCGGGAGTGGTTATTCGTTGTTCTCGCGAAAATGAATTGGTTAGATATTCATCAGATTCCTGTCCAGAATGCAGCATTAGATGGCATGTCGTTGATGCGGCAGGTCAGGATATTCGTCCACTGGAGAAAACGTTTCACAATGCTTGCCAGGAGTCGTACTGGTTAAAAGTAAATCGTCAAACGCATCTCCCGGTGTAAACGCTGAGCTAACCAATTACAGCGATGCCAAGCCGCTCCATGAGCAACGATGCCTGGTAGCTGTCTAACTTAACGCCTTGTAAATCAACACCCCGAATATCTAAGTCACCTAACTCCGAATTGGTCAGATCGCAATGTGTGAAGTTTCCTGCTCGCCAGTCGAAAGTCGAAAACTCGCCGCCGGAGAGATCTGAACCACTGAACGTCGCACCCAGTACCTGAGTCCCCATCCAGCGGTTTTCCCATAGCTCACACTTTTCCAACACGACTTTCGAAAAATTGGCGTAGCTTAGATTGGTATTAGTGATATATGCGCTGCAAAACCAGGTACGCGTGGTGATCATATTCATAAAGCTTGCACCGCGAAAATCTGCGCCTTGTGCGCGGCAGTGGCGAATTTCAATGCCCAATGCGCTGACGTTGCGGAAATCTGCCATTGATAAATCACAGCTTTTGAAAATGGCATCTTTCAGCATTGCGCGACTAAAATTGCACCCTTTCTGACTTTCGCGATCATAGAACTGGCAGCCGATAAATTCAGTGCCGCTCAGGTCGGCACCTGAAAAATCGCAGTTAAAAAATGTACTATTTTCAACTTTCTCACCGGTGAAGCGGTTTCTGTCAATTTTTTCGCCAACTAATGCCAGAGTCATATCTATGCCTGTGTTTTTATACAGTAATGACGCCATGGTAAACCTTATGACGTTATGCGTCAAACCCGCCAGTATGACACCTGCAAATGCGTATTAGATCTGGTGTTTCTTCAGCAAGGCACGTAGCTGATGATAAGTCAGACCCAGTAATTCAGCGGCTTTTTTCTGGTTAAATTTAGCCTGCTGTAAGCTGGTTTGTAGAAAGTCTTTCTCTTGCTGCTGCTGGAATTCACGCAGATCCAGCGGTAATGCGACAGACATCGGTTTAGTTTCCACTGTCTGTTGCGGTGTAGTGTGGCGGCGGAACGGGTCAATGATTATCTCATCCAGCGGGTAATCACTGGTCCCATGTCGATAAACGGATCGCTCCACAACGTTTTTCAGTTCACGAATATTACCCGGCCAACGGTAGTGGAGGAGCGTCTCTCTGGCTTCGGCACTAAAACCCGGAAACAGTGGTAGCCCGATCTCGCGGCACATCTGAATGGCAAAATGTTCGGCCATTAACATGATATCGCTTTGGCGTTCGCGTAACGGTGGGAGTTGCACTACGTCAAAGGCCAGACGATCCAGCAGGTCCGCGCGAAAAGTGCCTTCGCTGACCATGCGAGGTAAGTCGGCATTGGTTGCACAAACAAGTCGTACGTTAACCTGCAACGGCTGGCTGCCGCCAACACGCTCCAGCTCGCCATATTCAATAACCCGCAGCAATTTTTCCTGCACCAACATCGGGGCGGTTGCCAGTTCATCGAGAAACAGCGTACCGCCGTCGGCGCGTTCGAAACGTCCTGGATGGCGTTTTTGCGCGCCGGTAAAGGCACCTGCTTCGTGACCAAACAGTTCGGAATCAAGTAAGTTCTCGTTGAGCGCTGCGCAGTTAAGCGAAATAAACGGGCCTTGCCAGCGTGTGGAGAGGTAGTGCAGGCGGTTGGCAATAAGCTCTTTCCCGGTCCCGCGCTCACCGATAACCAGTACGGGTTTATCCAGTGGCGCCAGTTGAGAAACCTGCTCCAGTACTTCAATAAAGCTGTTTGCTTCACCCAGAAGATTATCTTTGTATCCTGCCATGATGAAATTCACCATTTGTTAGTGTTATTCACCAATTTACGCTAATTAGTCTGACAGGTAAAATTATATAATTACAATGAAATCAAATAATTAAAAAGTTGGCATGCGAAGTGCATTGCAACAGCAGCAGGGCATTGCCCGATATCAGAACAGTAAGTGAGGATTACATTATGGGTATTTTTTCTCGTTTTGCCGACATCGTGAACGCCAACATTAACGCGTTGCTGGAAAAGGCTGAAGATCCGCAGAAGCTGGTGCGGTTGATGATCCAGGAAATGGAAGACACGCTGGTTGAGGTACGTTCCAACTCAGCGCGTGCGCTAGCAGAAAAGAAACAATTATCTCGCCGTATTGAACAGGCCAGCGCGCAACAGGCAGAGTGGCAAGAAAAAGCTGAACTGGCGCTGCGCAAAGAGAAAGAAGATCTGGCGCGTTCTGCGTTAATTGAAAAGCAAAAACTGACCGATTTAATTGCCTCTCTGGAACATGAGGTGACACTGGTTGACGATACGCTGGCGCGTATGAAAAAAGAGATTGGTGAGCTGGAAAATAAACTCAGTGAAACCCGTGCTCGTCAGCAGGCGCTGATGCTGCGTCATCAGGCAGCGAGTTCTTCGCGTGATGTTCGTCGTCAACTGGACAGCGGTAAACTTGATGAAGCGATGGCGCGCTTTGAATCTTTCGAGCGTCGAATCGATCAGATGGAAGCCGAGGCTGAAAGCCATAACTTCGGTAAACAGAAGTCCCTGGATCAGCAATTTGCTGACCTGAAAGCAGATGATGAAATCAGCGAGCAGCTGGCGCAACTTAAAGCCAAAATGCAGCAAGACAAGCAATAATAACATCTGGCGGCGCCTGAACGCGCCGCCGCTCATCACCTGTAAGGAGTACTCATGAGCGCGCTATTTCTGGCTATCCCGTTAACCATCTTTGTGCTGTTTGTTTTACCGATTTGGCTCTGGCTGCATTACAGCAACCGTTCCAGTCGCGGCGAACTGTCGCAAAGTGAACAGCAACGTCTGGTCGAACTCAACAATGACGCACAGCGGATGCGTGAGCGTATTCAGGCGCTGGAAGACATCCTTGATGCTGAACATCCAAACTGGAGGGACCGCTAATGGGAGGCATTAACCTGAACAAAAAACTGTGGCGTATTCCGCAGCAGGGCATGGTGAAGGGCGTTTGCGCAGGTATTGCGCATTATCTCGATGTGCCAGTGAAGCTGGTACGGATCCTGGTGGTGTTGTCAGTCTTTTTTGGCCTGGCCTTTTTCACCTTCGTCGCTTACATCGTGCTGACCTTTGTGTTGGATCCGATGCCGGATAATGTGGTTTACGGTGAGCAGCAGCCATCAAGCGGTGAGCTGTTGGATTCAGTCGATCGTGGGCTGGCGGCTAGTGAAAAGCGTTTGCGTGAAATGGAACGTTATGTGACGTCCGATACTTTTTCATTACGTAGTCGCTTCCGCCAATTGTGAGGTTAGAAATGAACAATCGCTGGCAACGTGCCGGGCAAAAGGTTAAGCCGGGCTTTAAAATAGCAGGTAAGCTGGTGCTTTTGACCGCGCTTCGCTACGGCCCGGCGGGGGTAGCAGGGTGGGCGGTGAAATCCGTAGCCCGACGCCCGCTAAAAATGCTGCTGGCGTTGGTTCTGGAACCAGTGTTGAGTCGGGCTGCGGCAAAATTATCGAAACGCTATTCAGGTAATCAACCCTGATATTTGAATCAACAAAAGCAAGCAACAATTAATCAACATTCCCTCAGATAATTTGCGGCAGCTCACTAATACGATTTTTTGGCTGCCAAAATTCTTTTGGGTTGTTACTACGGGTATTGAAGGTGAACTAAAATATCCATTTAACAGGGCGTTAATACTCCTGTTTTTACACCAGTGAGTCGGTCAACGATATTTGCGTACTTACAGTTATATTCTGCAATCCTTTCTCACCTGCAATCAGATTAAATAATAAATTACAACTTTGTTCACCCAACTGCTGAGTAGGTACATCAATTCCACCAGGAACTGGTGTGAGCATAAAAGAAAGTAGCTCATTACTATAGCCTACAACGGCAAGCTGTTGTGGGATGGCAATATTTTTCTCGGCCGCCACGCGATATAAGCTCATTAACTTTAAGCTGTCTGTCGCAAATACGGCATCGGGTAGCGGCTGCTGGCTCAGTAATTTTCGAGAAGCAAGTAGGGCGGTTTCATGAGTATACCCGCCGTCAATAACCCACTCATCGCGCATTTTAATGTTATGCGCCTGAAGGCTGGCTTTATAACCGTTAACGCGGTCGATAGAAACATGGACGTCAAGCGGTGCATGCAAACAGGCTATATTACGGTGGCCACTCTCAATCAGCGCATTTGTCAGCGTAATACTGTCGCGATAATTATCGGTGTCTACAGAATAGACATTGGCGTAGTCACCTTCAACCTTCCCAATAACCACAACCGGGACGTTGTATTTATCCAGACTTGCAAAAAATGATTCATCGGCAGGAGAGCTCAGCATAATGATCCCTTTGATCAACTTCTGCTTAATTTTGCTCTCACATTTTTGTAAATCATCTTCGGTGCTTCGCGATGTCTGCAATATGACATCAAAACCGACTTCTTCAGCCTTGGCTGTAATTGCATGTAACACTTCAGAGAAAAATGGATTACCGGCAGTTGTGTTTGCAGAACGAGTAGATATCACCATTATTGCATCAAACCCGGAGGAGGTTAGCGCGCGAGCAAGTTTATTAGGTTGATACTGTAACTCATCAATTGCGCGCAGCACCTTTTCAAGCGCTTCCGGCGAGATGTTGGTTTGCTTATTAAGCACGCGCGATACCGTGGATTTTGATACGCCAGCGGCTCGTGCAATATCATAAATGGTAGGAGACATAGATCCCAAGCTCCGTCCGAGAGTCAATGGCGGACATATTATGGAGTTAATTGACGAATGACAACAATCTCGGAATGCGGTTAGAAAAATCAAAAGGCTAACTGCAGCATGGGTAACCTGAGGGACAATCGTCCGCGCCTGCAGACGGTGATAATGCGGTCGCAATATTTTCTTAAGAACAGGCGTATAGTGTGGTGGTTAAATCCAACAATCAGTCGGGAAGATATCATGTTGAAAAAAGGCGTATTAGCGTTGGCACTGGTCATCGGCATGCCGGTTTATGCAGCCGAACACTGGATTGATGTTCGCATTCCGGAACAGTACCAACAACAGCACATTCAGGGGGCCGTCAACATTCCGTTGAAAGAGATGAAAACGCGTATCGCAGCTGAAGTTCCTGATAAGAATGACACCGTGAAGCTGTACTGCAACTCCGGGCGTCAATCGGGGCAGGCGAAGGATATGTTGACTGAAATGGGCTACACGCAGGTGACCAACGAAGGTGGCATCAATCAGATAGCGCTTCCTAAAGTAGAGAATAAATAAACCGCCCGCATTCATTCTGCTACAGGCGGTAAGAATAATGCCGCCTGATACCGCTCAGGTAGTTGATAAGTAAGAATTGGCCCCTATCTTTACTTCCTGTTTGTTATAATTTCTTCGGTTCCTTCAGCAAAACGGGATGGCGATGAAGCGACTTAAAAATGAACTCAATTCGCTGGTTAATCGCGGCGTAGATCGGCATTTACGCCTGGCTGTCACCGGACTTAGCCGCAGCGGTAAGACGGCGTTTATCACCGCGATGGTAAACCAGTTACTCAATATTCATGCCGGTGCACGCTTGCCGTTGCTCAGTTGCGTGCGCGAAGAGCGTCTGCTTGGCGTGAAACGGGTTCCTCAACGCGATTTTGGCATTCCGCGCTTTACCTATGATGAGGGACTGTCACAGTTGTACGGTTCTCCGCCGACCTGGCCGACCCCTACGCGCGGCGTGAGTGAAATACGCCTGGCGCTGCGCTACAAATCCAATGACTCGTTACTGCGCCACTTTAAAGACACCTCCACGCTGTATCTGGAAATCGTCGATTATCCGGGGGAGTGGCTTCTCGACTTACCGATGCTTGCACAGGACTATCTGAGCTGGTCGCGGCAAATGACCGGATTATTGCAGGGGCAGCGGGGCGAATGGTCGGCAAAATGGCGGCAGTTATGCCAGGGGTTGGATCCGTTGGCGCCTGCTGATGAAAACCGTCTGGCGGAAATTGCTGCCGCCTGGACGGAGTATCTACATCTGTGTAAACAGCAGGGGTTGCATTTTATTCAACCGGGCCGTTTTGTCCTGCCAGGGGATATGGCGGGCGCGCCTGCACTGCAATTCTTCCCGTGGCCGGACGTTGATGCTTATGGTGAATCGAAGCTGGCGCAGGCTGACAAACACACCAACGCGGGCATGTTGCGGGATAGATTCAATTATTACTGCGAAAAGGTGGTGAAGGGATTTTATAAGAATCACTTCCTGCGTTTTGACCGCCAGATTGTGCTGGTCGATTGCCTGCAGCCGCTTAACAGCGGGCCACAGGCGTTCAACGACATGCGCCTGGCGCTTACCCAGTTAATGCAAAGCTTCCATTACGGGCAGCGTACGCTGTTTCGTCGGCTATTTTCTCCGGTAATCGACAAACTGCTGTTTGCCGCTACCAAAGCCGACCACGTCACGGTCGATCAGCACGCCAATATGGTGTCGCTTTTACAGCAGTTGATCCAGGATGCCTGGCAAAACGCTGCGTTCGAAGGTATCAGCATGGATTGTCTGGGGCTGGCATCGGTGCAGGCAACCACCAGCGGCTTGATCGATGTGAAAGGTGAAAAGATCCCGGCGCTGCGTGGCAATCGCTTGAGCGATGGCGAACCGCTAACCGTTTATCCGGGGGAAGTGCCCGCGCGTTTACCTGGGCAGGCATTTTGGGACAGCCAGGGCTTTCAGTTTGAGGCGTTTCGCCCGCAGGTTATGGATGTCGATAAACCCTTACCGCATATCCGCCTTGATGCTGCGCTGGAGTTTTTAATAGGAGATAAATTGCGATGAGCGAGCCGTTAAAACCGCGTATCGATTTCTCAGGTCCGCTGGATGTGGAACAAAACACGGCGTTTAAAGCGCAA
This sequence comes from Citrobacter sp. A316, assembly GCF_002042945.1. NCBI lineage: Bacteria > Pseudomonadati > Pseudomonadota > Gammaproteobacteria > Enterobacterales > Enterobacteriaceae > Citrobacter > Citrobacter sp. A316. Next base: position 132,928 of record NZ_MVFZ01000003.1, on the reverse strand, counting down.
CAGATGTTCAATGAGACCGAGGCGCAGACTTTTTCTCCGGCGAAAGTGGATGAACCACTGGAAGACGAAGGTCAGGCGGAGGCCGTCATCGATGCGGCCTTACGCCCCAAACGCAGTCTGTGGCGTAAGATGGTGATGGGGGGGCTGGCGCTATTTGGCGTGAGCGTTGTCGCTCAGGGCGTGCAGTGGACCATGAATGCCTGGCAGACTCAGGACTGGGTCGCGCTGGGAGGATGTGCCGCAGGCGCATTGATTATCGGCGCAGGTGTTGGATCGGTGGCGACCGAGTGGCGCAGATTGTGGCGATTGCGTCAGCGGGCGCACGAACGTGATGAAGCGCGAGATCTACTCCATAGCCATGGCACCGGAAAAGGTCGTGCATTTTGTGAAAAGCTGGCACAGCAGGCGGGTATCGATCAGTCGCATCCGGCATTGCAGCGCTGGTATGCCTCAATTCATGAAACACAGAACGATCGCGAAGTGGTCAGCCTGTACGCCCATCTGGTGCAGCCAGTGCTGGATGCGCAAGCCCGGCGTGAGATTAGCCGTTCAGCGGCAGAGTCCACGCTGATGATTGCCGTCAGCCCGCTGGCGCTGGTGGATATGGCGTTTATCGCCTGGCGCAATCTACGCCTGATTAATCGCATTGCGTCGCTGTATGGTATCGAGCTGGGTTATTACAGCCGCCTGCGCCTGTTCCGTCTGGTGCTGTTGAATATCGCTTTTGCCGGGGCCAGTGAGCTGGTGCGGGAAGTAGGGATGGACTGGATGTCGCAGGATTTAGCCGCCCGCTTATCAACGCGTGCCGCACAGGGTATTGGCGCGGGGTTATTAACGGCGCGCCTGGGCATTAAAGCTATGGAACTTTGCCGACCGCTGCCGTGGATCGATGATGATAAGCCACGACTGGGCGATTTCCGCCGCCAACTGATTGGTCAGGTGAAAGAGACCTTACAAAAGAACAAATCTCCGCGCGAAAGTTAGCTATAAAACAGGCGCCGATCGTATAACTTTACGCCCCGGCGCCCAATTTTCCAGCGCGCTGTCAATATTTGTTGACAGAGTCCTTCCTGCAAACCAAATACTGTCTTATCATTTAACACATAATCCCTTGTCCAGGTGAAGGTTCCTATGCGTTTGGAAGTCTTTTGTGAAGACCGTCTTGGTCTGACCCGCGAACTGCTCGATTTACTGGTGCTGAGAAGCATTGATTTACGCGGTATCGAGATTGACCCCATCGGGCGAATTTACCTTAATTTTGCGGAGCTGGAGTTCACCAACTTCAGCAGTCTGATGGCTGAAATCCGCCGTATTGCAGGGGTTACGGATGTGCGTACCGTACCCTGGATGCCTTCCGAACGTGAACATCTGGCGCTGAGTGCGCTGCTTGAAGCGTTGCCAGAACCGGTCCTTTCTCTGGATATGAAAAGCAAAGTCGAGATGGCGAACCCTGCGAGCTGTCAGCTTTTTGCGCATACTTTGGATCGGATGCGCAACCATACCGCAGCCCAGTTAATCAATGGGTTTAACTTCCAGCGCTGGCTGGAAAGCAATCCGCAGGATTCCCATAGCGAACATGTCGTGATTAACGGACAGAATTTCCTGATGGAAATTACGCCTGTCCATTTGCAGGGTGAAAATCAGGAGCAGATGCTGACCGGCGCGGTGGTGATGTTGCGCTCCACCATCCGAATGGGGCGTCAGCTGCAAAATATGACTACGCAGGATCTCAGCGCGTTTAGCCAGATTATTGCCGTCAGCGCCAAAATGAAACACGTGGTAGAACAGGCGCGCAAGCTGGCGACGCTGAGCGCGCCGCTGCTGATTACTGGTAATACCGGCACCGGCAAAGATCTCTTTGCTCATGCCTGCCACCTGGCAAGTCCGCGCGCGTCGAAACCGTATCTGGCGCTGAACTGTGCGTCAATTCCTGAAGATGCGGTTGAAAGCGAGCTGTTTGGTCACGCAGGCGAAGGTAAAAAAGGGTTCTTTGAGCAGGCGAACGGCGGCTCGGTACTGTTGGATGAGATTGGCGAAATGTCGCCGAGCATGCAGACCAAATTACTGCGTTTTCTCAATGACGGCACGTTCCGTCGTGTGGGGGAAGATCACGAAGTTCATGTTGATGTGCGCGTGATTTGCGCCACGCAAAAGAACCTTGTGGAGCTGGTGCAGAAAGGACTTTTCCGTGAAGACCTCTATTATCGTCTGAATGTACTAACGCTAAACCTGCCGCCGCTGCGCGATTGCCCACAAGATATTATGCCGCTTACCGAACTGTTTGTGGCGCGTTTTGCCGACGAGCAGGGCGTGCCGCGTCCGAAACTGTCCGCCGATCTCAGCACGGTACTAACTCGTTACGGTTGGCCAGGCAACGTGCGTCAGCTTAAAAATGCTATCTACCGGGCGCTGACCCAGCTAGAAGGCTATGAGCTGCGGCCACAGGATATTTTGCTGCCGGATTACGATGCGGCAACGGTTGCGGTCGGAGAAGAGGTGATGGAAGGGTCGCTGGATGAAATTACCAGCCGCTTTGAACGCTCCGTGCTGACGCAGCTGTATATGAATTATCCCAGCACGCGCAAGCTGGCCAAGCGCCTGGGTGTTTCGCATACTGCGATTGCCAATAAATTACGCGAGTACGGTCTGAGCCAACAGAAAAAAAGCGAAGAGTAATGCCGAAAATGAAAATGCCTCCATCCGGAGGCATTTTTGTATGCAGACGCAGCTTAAGCTTTCAGTACGTCCAGCGCAGCAGTGTAGTCTGGTTCGTTGGTGATTTCATTGACCAGTTGGCTGAAGACGACGTTGTCATTTTCATCGATAACAACCACGGCACGTGCGGCCAGACCTTTCAGCGGGCCTTCAGCGATTTCAACACCGTAGTTTTTCAGGAATTCTGCGTTGCGCAGGGTGGACAGCGTGATAACGTTGCTCAGACCTTCCGCGCCACAAAAACGAGAGTGGGCGAATGGCAGGTCGGCCGAAATACACAGTACGACGGTATTGTCGATTTCTGTCGCCAGTTGGTTAAACTTACGTACCGATGCCGCGCAAACGCCAGTATCGATGCTTGGGAAAATATTCAGCACTTTGCGCTTGCCTGCGAACTGGCCCAGCGTAACGTCAGACAGGTCTTTAGCCACAAGGGTAAAAGCCTGAGCTTTGCTTCCAGCCTGAGGAATGGAGCCGGCAACTGCAACCGGGTTGCCCTGGAAATGAACGGTTTGTGACATGGTTATCTTCCTGTTTACATATAGTTAACGTCGAGGCTAGTTTATGCCATCAACAGTTAACACGGCAAACGCTATTTGCGGATATCCGTTTCAGGGACTGCATTAAGGAAAACAAATGAGAACAGTTAAGGTATATGAGGAAGCCTGGCCGCTGCACACTCCCTTTGTCATAGCCCGCGGGAGCAGGACCGAAGCGCATGTGGTTGTCGTCGAATTGACAGAAAACGGCGTCACCGGTATCGGCGAGTGCACACCGTACCCGCGCTACGGTGAAAGCGATGCCTCTGTCCTGGCGCAAATTATGAGCATTGCGCCACAACTGGAAAACGGACTGACCCGTGAAGAGCTGCAAAAGCTGCTGCCAGCGGGAGCTGCGCGTAATGCCGTGGACTGCGCGTTGTGGGATCTAAGTGCGCGTCAACAGCAGCAGCCGTTGGCGGAATTGGTGGGAAGTGAGCTGGCAGAAGTGGTGACGACGGCGCAAACCGTGGTGATTGGCTCACCGGAACAAATGGCCGCGAGCGCGGCTGCGCTGTGGGAAAATGGCGCGAAACTGCTGAAAGTTAAACTGGATGCTCGCTTGATTAGTGAGCGGATGGTTGCCATTCGTGCGGCTGTTCCTGACGCCACGATTATTGTCGACGCCAACGAATCCTGGCGGGCAGAAGGCCTTGCGGCACGCTGTCAGCTGCTGGCTGATTTAGGGGTGGCGATGCTGGAGCAGCCGCTGCCGGCTCAGGACGATGCCGCGCTGGAGAATTTTGTGCACCCGCTACCCATCTGCGCAGATGAAAGTTGCCATACTCGCAGTAGCCTGAAAGCGCTGCACGGACGCTATGAAATGGTCAATATCAAACTGGATAAAACAGGCGGTCTGACGGAAGCACTGGCGCTCGCAACGGAAGCCCGCGAGCAGGGATTTGCGCTGATGCTGGGTTGCATGCTGTGTACCTCCCGGGCGATCGGTGCGGCGTTACCGCTTACGCCGCAGGTTAACTTTGCCGATCTTGATGGCCCTACCTGGCTTGCCAGCGATGCGGAGCCAGCCCTGCATTTTACGACCGGGCAGCTCCATCTTTAGGGTGCCAGCGCAGGAGATTGGACATGGCCAGCAGGTATTTTTCGCTCGCTTCATCCGATGAAATGGGCGGAAATTCGGCGGTTATGCAGTGTAAATCTAGGTCTGCGCACCAGCTACCAAAAGAGCCGGGCGTTTCATAACCTACGCTGGTGACCAGAGGCAATTCAAACGACTGTGCCAGCCACGCGCCCAGTTCGCTGCTTCTGGGATCTTCAATACAGGCCAGTGGATCGTGGAAAGAGACTACCCAGGCGGGATGAATTCGGTGAATAAGCTGACACAACGCCTGGGTTTCTGGTTCCGAGCCAGGACTATCGCCAGTCAACAACACCACATCACGCTCTTCTGCGCTACTGTTCCAGCGATACACCGTTTCGCCCGCTTTCCAGTTTGCGGCGGGAAAATTACGGTTCAGATCGACGCCGTTCGCATTTGCGCGCAGCCCAAGCTGGCAACCGTCAGGGTTTACGGCCAGCACCACATGGTGGCGACGCAGGGAAGGGTTAAGCGTACGCAATGCGCAGGAAAGGGTAACGACCGAGGAGTTTTCGTCGCCGTGCGTTCCCGCCAGTATCAGACCGCTTTCACGATCGGCTGCCAGTGCGGGAAACCAGATTAACGGCGCGCCTAACAATGAACGTCCGTAATGTTCGGTTCCAGGTGGGAATGCGCCGCGCTCGGCACGGGGACGGGTTACGGTCATAGTCATCTCTGAATACTTGGATTGTTACTCGCAGTGTTGTGCAAAATGTATGGATAATCAAATCGTTTTCACACACTTATCTTTTCAGGTGTAATATCACTTTCTTGTCGGAAGTTAATTGCATTTCCTGCTGGCGATACAAATAATTACACATTCACTTAGTAGCCGGAATTGAGGGTATCTTATGCAGCATTCTGTTTCAGTAACCTGTTGTGCGTTGTTGGTTAGCAGCATTTCTTTATCCTGGGCTGCTGATGTTCCCAGCGGAACGGTACTGGCAGAGAAACAAGAACTGGTGCGTCATATAAAAGACGAACCGGCGTCGCTTGATCCGGCAAAAGCCGTCGGGCTGCCTGAAATTCAGGTTATTCGTGATTTATTTGAAGGGCTGGTCAACCAGAATGAGAAGGGTGAGATCGTGCCTGGCGTCGCTACCCAGTGGAAGAGTAACGATAACCGCATCTGGACGTTTACGTTGCGCGACAATGCGCGATGGGCGGATGGTACGCCGGTAACGGCGCAGGATTTTGTCTATAGCTGGCAGCGTCTGGTTGATCCAAAAACGCTGTCGCCGTTTGCCTGGTTTGCTGCGCTGGCGGGTATTAATAATGCTCAGGCTATTATCGATGGCAAAGCCACACCTGATAAACTTGGCGTTAGTGCTGTCGATGCACGGACATTGAAAGTTCAACTGGATAAACCGCTGCCCTGGTTTGCCAATCTGACGGCGAGTTTTGCATTCTATCCGGTACAAAAAGCCAACGTTGAGAGCGGCAAAGAGTGGACCAAACCAGGCAACCTGATTGGTAACGGCGCCTATGTGCTCAAAGATCGCGTCGTCAACGAAAAACTGGAAGTGGTGCCGAACACGCATTATTGGGACAACGCCAAAACAGTGCTGCAAAAAGTCACCTTCCTGCCGATCAACCAGGAATCAGCTGCGACCAAGCGCTATCTTGCTGGTGATATCGATATTACCGAGTCCTTCCCGAAAAATATGTACCAGAAACTGTTGAAGGATATCCCGGGTCAGGTTTACACCCCGCCGCAGCTTGGTACTTATTATTATGCCTTCAATACCCAGAAGGGACCGACTGCCGACTCACGCGTGCGCCTGGCACTCAGCATGACTATCGATCGTCGTCTGATGGCGGAAAAAGTTTTGGGTACCGGTGAGAAACCGGCATGGCATTTTACGCCGGATGTAACGGCAGGATTTGTGCCGGAACCTTCACCGTTTGAGCAAATGAGTCAGGAAGAGCTGAACGCGCAGGCGAAAACGCTGCTGCGCGCGGCGGGCTATGGCCCACAGAAACCGCTTAAACTGACGCTGCTGTACAACACCTCAGAAAATCATCAGAAGATTGCTATCGCAGTGGCTTCTATGTGGAAGAAGAACCTCGGTGTTGACGTAAAACTGCAGAACCAGGAATGGAAAACGTATATCGACAGCCGTAATACCGGTAATTTTGATGTGATCCGCGCCTCATGGGTGGGTGACTACAATGAGCCTTCTACGTTCTTGTCGCTATTAACATCGACCCATACGGGCAATATCTCCCGCTTTAATGATCCGGCGTACGACAAAGTGTTGACCCAGGCTACTCTGGAGAATACGGAGAAAGCGCGCAATGCCGATTATAACGCCGCGGAGAAAATTCTGATGGAACAGGCACCTATTGCGCCGATTTATCAGTATACCAACGGGCGTTTAATTAAACCGTGGCTGAAAGGTTATCCGATTACTAACCCTGAAGATGTGGCCTATAGCCGCACAATGTATATCGTTAAGCACTAACAGAAATAATGGCTGGTGTGATTTTACACCAGCCATTTTATATTTCCGGCGGCTGATGCTCCCGACAAATCAGCAGCGAATCATCTTCATTCAATGACTCTTTCGTCAGATTACAAAATCCCTGACTATCAATTTTTTGGTGGAACCGACAGCTATGGCAAAGACCAAAGCCAGGCACATTGTTGGTCCTCTGGATCCCGCGCAATAGTTCTAACAGCAGTTCCCTGAGCACGCTCGCCCGTTCACCCATTGCCGATTCACCTTCCACTAAAAACGTGGGGGGCAGCAGGGCGTCCAGTAAGGTATTGGCCGACTCACTTAGGTGTAGATGGACGCTACGTTTATCACGGTCATCCGGTTTACGAACAATCAACCCTTTGTTTTCCAACAGCTTCAGCGATTGCGACACGGTACCTTTGGTGAGACCAAGATAGTCTGTCACGCCAAGTGGCGTATTGGAATAACGATTACAACGGGCCAGATACATTAACGCGCTAAGTTGTACTGGCTGGAGCTCCGCCAGTAAAGGATGCTGGCGAAACCACATCCTTGTCAGGCTGGAAAGCCGGTCAAGTACGTCGAAAAGTGATATGTCGGGCATAACAAATCCTCCTCTGCATATAGTATCGATTAAAAACTATATTGACAAAGAATAAAAGCAGCGTAGCATAAATTATAGTATCGATTCGATACTATAATTTAAAGGAGATGTATCATGACTAAAGCTCGTTTCTATCATGCAGGTTGCCCGGTTTGTGTTTCCGCAGAGCAGACACTTCTGCAGCACTTGTCTGCGGATGTTGAAATCGATGTGGTTCATCTGGGAGAGCAACCTGATCGGGTTGCTGAGGCTGAAGTGGCTGGCGTGAAATCTGTTCCGGCGCTGGTGATTGACGGCAATGTGCTGCATATTAATTTTGGCGCTCCCATGGAAGCGTTGAAATAGCAGGATAGTTCGGGAAGTTGCGTTGGCGATTTCCCGAATATACAAGACGTTGGGGAAGGTAGCGTGATGAAAACGACCGAAGAGTATCACCCGATAGATTGCGATCTTCATGATTATCTGGAAATCGCCTGCATGTACCACTATTGGTTGCGCATTGAACTAACGGATGGCACATGTTTTGATGCTAAAGCGCTGACGACGTGTACCACCGTGGAAAAAGAAGAGTTTCTGGTAGTGGGGCAACCTGAAAACCAGCAAAAAATCCGTCTGGATTGTCTGTCAGCGATCACCGCGCTGACGCCAGGAGCGACGTTTAGCGCAGTAAGTTTTCAGCGAGCTTACCGTGGTTAAACGGTATAAATCCGAATGTCGTGCGCCTGGAACGCTGTGGCGTACTCTTTGCTGATGTTGTCCTCTACGACAATCACATCGATATTGCTGCTTTCGGTGACGACATATCGGGCGACGGCTGGGATTTTTTCAGCCGTTAGCGCGACGATAGTTTCATTACATTGTTTGATCACCGCTTTTTTGAACTCACAATCCGCGTAATCGAACCCCGTTAAGCCGGATTCAGGCGACATCGCGCAGCCGCCAATAAATCCCTGATCGAATAAAATGTCCTGCACTTGTGCGATGGCGGAAGCTCCCACACACCCACCTGAAGATCTCTGCACCACGCCACCCAGCATAATGACCTCAAACAGCGGTTTTTTTAGCAAAACCGCGGCAATCTCCGGTGAATTTGTCACCACGGTTAACGCCAATTCGGCGGGCAGAGCCTCCGCCATTGCCAGATTGGTGCTACCCGTGTCGATAAAAATACAGCTTCCAGATTTGACCAGTCTGGCACATCTCTGCGCGATGTTGCTCTTTTTGGCTACATTAATACTCTTGCGCACGGCGATGTCTTCGGATTCAGGGAGTGCAATGACCGCGCCACCATAAACTTTTTTACACACGCCATCTTTGCTCAATTCATGCAAATCACGACGAATTGTGTGTTCAGAAACGCCTAATCGGTTAGCGAGTTCAGAACAAATGACCCTGCCGTTTTCTTGCAGGATCTGATAGATAAGTGCCTGGCGCTGTTCCGGGAATGCGGCGTAATCGAGCATAGATACTCCAGATAAATAAACATCGAGCAATAAAGTGCATGATCGTGCATTATGATTAACGATGTCAACATCCCTTACTGGGCCGTACTATTCTGGATACAACGGGAAGAGGTTCGCTATGAAGATTGCGCATATGGCGTTATGGACGCAAGATCTTGAGCAGCAAGCTCACTTTTGGGTCTCGTTTTTTGACGCAAGAATCAACGAAAAATACTGCAGTAAAACCAATCCTGGATTTGAATCCTATTTTGTCAGAATGGGTGAAGATATCGCGATTGAGTTAATGACTAAGCCTGGGCTGACAAAACATACTCCGGACAATGACACTTCAGGGTGGGTGCATCTCGCTATTTCCGTTGGCGGTAGCGAAAATGTTGATGCCATGGCGATGCGTGCAAAAGAACGGGGTGTATTAGTTTCTGGCCCACGCACTACGGGTGATGGCTATTACGAAGCGGTGATACGCGATCCGGACGGTAACCTGATTGAAATTGTGGCGTAGGGCTTAACGCAAGCGCCATGAGATAAATCGTACGCTTATTATTAATGAACATGATTCATAAGTTTGTCCTTCTTTCTACCTCTAATCACCAGCCTGTCGAGTCTCTATAATTTTTATAGTTTTCAGCATCCGGTGGCGCATGCCGCCACCGTTTTGGAGAGTCGAAATGCAAAATCAACTGAATACCGTGCCCAGCGCTGACGCGGAGATTATGAATCAACAATTTGATGGTAACAGCGTCTTTCCGCGTGGAGAGAAGAATGAAGCGTATGCGAAGTATTTCACTGGCGACAGCTATCTGACCATGCTTTCCATGGAAGGCGTGGTAATTGGCAATGTCGCATTTGAGCCGGGTTGTCGTAACTTCTGGCATGTTCATCATGAAGGCGGACAAATATTGCTGGTGACCGGTGGCAGAGGCTGGTATCAGGAGTGGAACCAACCGGCACGCGAGCTGAAAACCGGTGATGTCGTGCACATTCCGGCGGGAATGAAACATTGGCACGGCGCTGCGCGTGATAGTTGGTTTGCCCACATAGCCGTGGAAATTCCGGCCCCTGGTGCGTCGAACGAATGGCTGGAACCGGTTAGCGACGCTGAGTACAACCTCCTGCCCTGAACTATGCTGGTTCTGGTAACACCTAATCCCTGAGGAGATCTCAATGGTCATGAATGTGAAGGGTTATGCTGCTCTGGCGGTGAAAGAAGATTTAGTCCCCCATAATTTTGTTCGTCGTGATCCGCGTGAAGATGATGTGGTTATCGATATTTTATACAGCGGTGTATGTCACTCGGATATCCACAACGCCTACAACGATTGGGGTGGTGCTACATATCCGATGGTACCAGGGCATGAAATCATTGGCCGCGTGGTGCATGTTGGTAAGTCGGTAACAAAATTCAAAGTGGGCGATCTCGCAGGGGTAGGCTGCATGGTTGATTCATGCCAACACTGTAGCGCCTGTGAACAGGGGCTAGAGCAGTATTGCGAAGAAGGCAACACGCTGACGTATAACGATATCGACCGTCATGACGGTCTGCCCACTTTTGGCGGCTATTCTGACAAAATTGTCGTTACCGAAAAGTTTGTGGTGAAGGTCCCTGAAGGGATCGATTTACGCGGTGCGGCGCCGCTGCTTTGCGCCGGGATCACGACATGGTCGCCTCTGCGGCACTGGCAGGTAGGCGAGGGCAGTAAAGTCGCGGTTGTCGGTCTGGGTGGGCTCGGGCATATGGCAATCAAACTGGCCAATGCGCTGGGCGCGGAAGTTACGCTGTTTACGCGTTCACCGGGCAAAGAAGCTGATGCCAGACGTTTGGGTGCCAGCCACGTTGTGCTTTCCACTGACAGTGAGCAGATGAAAGCGACAGCGAATCAGTTTGATTTGATTATTGATACTGTGCCCTACGTTCATGACCTGAACCCGTATATCCCAACCCTGGCGCTAAGCGGTACGCTGGTGCTGGTTGGTTATCTCGGTGCGTTGGAGCCGTTGCTGAATACGGTTCCCCTGATCCTTGGGCGTAGGTCTGTGGCGGGGTCCGTTATCGGTGGCATTGCCGAAACGCAGGAGATGATGGATTTCTGCGGTCAGCATGGTATCACCGCCGATGTCGAAGTGATCAATATTCAGGATATAAACCATGCCTGGCAACGGATGTTGAAAAGTGATGTGAAATACCGCTTTGTAATTGATATTGCCTCATTGAAATAAGTACAAAAAAGACGCGGATTTCCGCGTCTTTTCTTTTGTTAGTGTGTCGACGGCGATGCTTCAGGATTATCCATATACAGCGTCTGGCTGGGGAATGCAAAGTCGGCGCCGTTTGCCTGGACTATAGTGATAATCTTTAAATAAACGTCTTGCTGTACCGCGAGCCATTCCTTCCAGACGGTGGTTTTCGTGAAGCAATACACCATGATATTCAACGATGAATCGGCAAATTCATTAAAATAAACCAACAGAGTTTGTTTCTGGTCTATTCCTGGATGGTTTTGCAGCATTTCTCTGACCGACTCGACAACGGCACCGACTTTATCAGCATCCTCATATCGTAACCCGATCACCGTTTTAATACGCCGGTTGGTCATGCGTCCTGGGTTTTCTACGCTGATGGAGGAGAAAATCGAGTTTGGCACATACAACGGACGATGGTCGAAGGTGTTTATCTTAGTCATTCGCCAGCCAATTTCTGCTACCGTGCCTTCAATATTGCGGTCCGGGGAGCGGATCCAATCGCCTATGCTAAACGGTCTGTCGAAATAGAGCATAATGCCTGAGAAAAAGTTGCTCAGAATATCTTTACCCGCCATACCCACAGCGATACCGCCAATACCGCCAAAGGTTAACAGGCCGGATAAGCTCATACCGAAGTGTTCGCCATACAATAAAATGATGGCAACCACGATGGTAATCTTGATGATACGCGACAGGATCCTCGCACTGGTGATATCTCTGCCTTTATTAATCTGCGTCTTTTCAAACTGATTAATCACCAGAAAAAGTTTGATGGTCAGGATCAGCGCAATCAACGAGGTGCAGATAAAGTCGACTACGCTGGGGGAGATAAATTTCAGGCTGTAACTTTCGATAACGTTATTAGCAATGCTGCCAAACGTCCCAATGATAATGGCATAGACAAAAAATTGTGCGGCATGAAATATGAATCCTTTGCAGCGACGCTCTCCACGATGATACCAGACGCTCATCAGGACCAGCGCGGCACAGCAGCTGAGAATTACCGTCAAATTAAACGCATTATTCATAAACAGTTCAGCGATCATGATTCTTCCTGGCAACTCCGTGTTAGCTAAATATCATCTGACATCCTAATCTCCGGATATTTTACTCAGTTCAGGAGGTCAGATCATTAATTAAAAGGAGAGATAAATAATGCAATCAGCGCTATTTTCAGCGAAATAGCGCTGACGTCAACCCTGTATGCGGTTTATGTAGCAGACAGTCAGTTGATGTCATGGTATTGTTAGCGCAAAGTAACAAGGCTTTCATCTGCAAAAGGACAGTACTATGATCATGGCTAAGCTGAAAACAGCGAAGGGACGGAAGTTTCTGTTGTGCCTGCTTGGAGTGTTTATTATCGCAGCGTCGGTGGTGACGCGAGCAACGATTGGTGGCGTTATTGAACAGTATGACATTCCGCTATCCGACTGGACCGCTTCAATGTACGCCATTCAATCTGCAATGATTTGTGTCTACAGCATGGTGTTTACGATTCTGTTGGCTATCCCGCTTGGTATCTATTTCCTCGGCGGCGAAGAGCAACACTAAGCGTTTAAAATGCCGGATGATATCGCCATCCGGCATTTTATTGTGTGGTTAATCGTCTTCTTCGTCGTCCAGTTCAACTGGCGTCTGATATTCATCTGGCTTGATGACCAGCAGGTCACAGCGTAGATGATCGATAACCTGTTCCGCGGTATTACCAAGGAACGCAGCAGAAATACCGGTACGTCCGACGGTCCCCAATACTACAATACCTGCCTGCAAGTGCTCGGCTAAATCAGGAATGACCTCTTCAGGTAAGCCTTTTTCAACATGCGTCACTTTCTCATCAATACTGAATTTCTGGCGTAGCGCCTTCATGGCCAGCAGATGCTGTCCACGGATTGCGTCGTTATAAACGCTGGGATCAAATTCAGGCAGTTCAATCGCGATGTTGATTGGCGTAACAGGGTAGGCGCCTACCAGATGCACTTCGGTATGGTTAACCTGTTCTGCAAGCTGTAGCGTCTCTTTGACCAGTTTTTCATTGAGCGCGTTGTGATAAGCCTCTTCACTGGCGAGGTTTACGGCAACCAGTGCTTTACCCCCTTCAGGCCATGGCTGGTCTTTCACCATCCATACCGGACTTGGGCATTTACGCAATAAATGCCAGTCGGTTGGCGTAAATATCACGGCTTCGAGGCGGTCGTGTTGGTGCGCCATCTTGAGGACCAGATCATGCCTGGCGCTGATGACTTCCTGGATGATGGCTTCAAAGGGTCGGTTATGCCAGACCACTTTAATATCCAAAGGGATCCCTGCTTCGATGTAGTATTTCGCTTGTTCACGTATCCATGCAGTTCGCTGGCTGATGACCCCCTGACGCATTGCCGTACGCTCATCTGGCGACAGCAGGGTAGTCATCTCATAGGAAAAGTCATAGATCGGCAAAAAGGCTTTAATTTTGCCACCAATCCGTTGATGCAAATAAACAGCTCGTCGTAATGCTGGTTGGTCGTCCTGGTTTGGGTCGATGACGACCAGCATATTTTTATACATAGCCATACAGGGTCTCCTTACAACTGTCACTGCAGTTTGTAATTAAAAGAGTAACCCAATAATGTAGATTGAAACAGGGAATAACCTCCTGCCAGATCAATAAATCGGGAAAATTTAGTGATTTGACAGAAGGATAACAGAGAGGTTTGCGGAAAGATTACGCAACGTTACGCGTGTGGCCGGCAAGAACCGCCAGCGCGTCGCTGTTCTCAATAGTGATGTATTTGCCTTTCACCGCCAGCATGCCGCTTTTCTGGAAACGACCCAGCAGGCGGCTGATGGTTTCAACCGTCAGACCGAGGTAGTTACCGATATCGCCACGGGTCATGGTCAGGCGGAATTCGCGAGGCGAAAATCCACGCTGGGCGAAGCGACGAGACAGATTGTAGATAAAGGCCGCCAGACGCTCTTCAGCGTTTTTCTTCGACAACAACAGGATCATATCCTGGTCGCCTTTGATTTCGCCACTCATCAGACGCATCATCTGCTGACGCAGGTTCGGCATCTTACCGGACAGGTCATCCAGTGTTTCAAAAGGAATTTCGCATACCATTGAGGTTTCCAGCGCCTGAGCAAAGCTCGGGTGATGGCCGCTGCCAATGGCGTCAAAACCTACCAGGTCACCCGCCAGATGGAAACCGGTAATTTGCTCATCGCCTTGTTCGGTAATGGTATAGCTTTTTATCGTTCCGGAGCGGATAGCATAGAGTGATTTAAGCTCATCACCTGCTTTAAAGAGCGTCTGCCCTTTTTGGATAGGCTTTTTGCGCTCGATGATGTTATCGAGCTGGTCAAGCTCATGCTCGTTAAGTGTGAACGGGATGCAAAGCTGGCTGATGCTGCAATCCTGGCAATGGATAGCACAACCGCCAGACTGAATGCGCCGTATAATTCGCTTTTCCGGGATCATAGGTCTGCTCAAGCCGTAATTGATATTTGTCAATTTTAACATCTTTTTGGTGAGCACGTAAGCCTGAGCTACTCCCAATAGAGAATAATTCAGGCATAACTGGAGTGAATGTTTGTATCTGCTTGATTAACCACACTTAATTTGTGGTCGCATTATGCGGAAGTGTGATGAATAAGGCATTAATTGCCTGGAATCTAGAGTAGCAAATAACCTTCATGGCGCAATAACCACTCTTTTCGTTGTATACCGCCGGCATATCCGGTCATGGTGCCGTTACGTCCAATGACGCGATGACAGGGGACCACAATGCTTACTGGATTGGAGCCATTAGCAGCGCCGACGGCTCTTGCAGCACCGGGGCGTCCCAACTGTTCGGCCAACTGACCATAATGCATGACCTGCCCGCAGGGAATAGCGCGTAATGCTTGCCAGACTTCACGCTGGAAAGGCGTCCCAGCGGTTGCCGTTTCCAGCGTGTCAATGATGCTGAGGTTTCCGGCAAAATACTCAGAGAGTTTGTCGCTTAATCCACCTGGGTTTTTGGCGGTAATGCGCTGATAACCTTCTGTACGGTAATGAATATCCAGCAATTGTTCCATGCGATCGCTGTACTGATCCCATTCCACTGCGCGCAGGCGAAATTGCTCATCACAAATAATCCACAGCGGGCCCAGCGGCGTGTCGATAGTGTCTTCCAGTAAGTTAAGCATCCGTTTCTCTCATTACAGCATTCAGACGAGGCTACACATTATCACGCCAGTGACCATCGCAGCTATACCTCTAAAAATGGATATCAACTTGTCGTGAGTAGATCGGTTCAGCACGGTGGATCCGGTTAATTATTGGAAATAACTGTAAACCGGTATCGGTATAGTTGTCGGTATAATAGTGCGCGGTTATGATAATGCCCGTCGCAATACGCTGGAGGATGAAACATGAACCTTGATGATGCTTCGCTGTTTCTTGACGCAATGGGGGATGTTCAACCGCTGAAAAGCCATGCCGATGTACACTGGCAGCCCATGCGCAATCTTCGCACTCCGGCGCGTATCGATACGCTTCAACTGGATAATTTTCTCTCAACGGGATTTCTCGATATTGTCCCGTTAAGTGTGCCGCTCGAGTTTCGTCGCGAAGGTTTACAGAACGGCGTGATTGACAAGCTGCGAAACGGAAAATACCCGCAGCAGGCGAGTCTTAATCTTATTCGCCAGCCTGTTGAAACATGTCGTCAGATGCTTTTTAGCTTTATTCTGCAGGCGCAGCAGGAAGGATTGCGTAACGTGCTGGTGATACACGGCAAGGGGCGTGACGATAACTCCCATGCCAATATTATTCGCAGCTACGTAGCGCGCTGGTTGACGGAATTTGACGATGTGCAAGCATACTGCGCCGCACTGCCGCATCACGGCGGCAGCGGGGCATGTTATGTGGCATTGCGTAAAACCGCACAGGCAAAACAGGACAACTGGGAGCGTCACGCTAAACGTAGTCGCTGAACGACGTAAACATCAGGCGGCCAGCACTCTGTTCCTGCCTTCGTTCTTGGCTTTGTACAACGCGTCGTCAACGCGTTTGAATAACTCATCGATGCTTTCATTTGTTTCGTGCCGTGCTACGCCAATGCTGACGGTAAAGCGGGGAAGGCCTGGGAGAGTCACTTTGGCCACCGTCGCCCGTATCACTTCTGCAAGATTGAGGGCAATGTCCAACGAGGTTCGCGGCAGTAGCAGCACAAATTCTTCACCTCCCCAGCGAAAAATCAGATCGTCCTTTCTTGCACAGGATTCCAGTGTGCGTGCCAGAGCGCAAAGTACCTCATCACCTTTTAAATGACCAAAAAGATCATTAATGCTTTTAAAGCGATCGGTGTCGATCAACAGCAGGCTGTAATCCTGTGTCAATGACATCGCGTGGGTCTGCTCCGGCTCGGTTACCTGATAAAAATGTCGGCGGTTAAGCAATCCGGTTAAGGCGTCACGCAGGGCCGCACGCTCAAGCTCCTGTTCCAGCCGCTTTTGCTCGGTAATATCATGAATAATGCACAGCATGAGCTTATTACCGTAGATTTCGATTGGCCCGGCGTAGGTTTGTACGTGACGTGATGTGCCGTCTGCCAGTTTATGCACAAAATGCAAAGGTTTATGGCCACCGGGAAGATGGGCGATTTCATGCATCACCGGGAGTATATGGCGACCCAGCGTATTGATTTCCCATGTATGTTTCTGACACATCGTATCATGGCTATAGCCATAAAAATTTAGCGCACTGAGATTTGCATCAACGATCAGCCCATCACGCGACGGATCGATAAGTAACATAGGGGCCGAGTTGGTCTGGAAAAAACGCGCGTAAAATCCCTGTTTTTTTCGCTGATAATTTGCTGAACGGCTCGCTTTCAGACCATGCGAAGTCGGTGTTTCAATGCCTTCGAAAAGAATAACGTCACCTGATTCCGGCAGAGAGCGGATGGACAGGCGGCTGGCCATTGCGACGTCCTCACCTTCGCGGTAAACCGTAAGGATTTCCACAATATCGTGATGATTTCTCAAATCGCTGAGATACATGGTTAAATCATTCTGGGCATGTGTTGAAAATATGCCCTTGCGGAGTAGAGAAAAGCAGGGGGCCTGCATCAGTTCCCGTGCAACGGTATTAGCGAACACCAGTTCTTCGGTATGCGGCGAAACAATCCACACCGGCAGGGTTAATAAATCCAGTGAATGCAGCTCGGTTGTGCTCATCGATAATCCCGTTATCTTTATCTGCTGTGTTGCCCGTTTAATGGCATCTGTTTTTTTATATTACAGTCTCATAAAGTTATTGATTGTTGAGGAGACAAAGACTGTACGATTCGCTGTTGCTTAATATTGCTTTCCGTTGGAATCAATTCATGGATCTGATGTGCAGGCAACGGTTTTGCAAACAAGAAACCTTGCAGCACGCCACATCCCATCTGGGTCAGGAGTATTTCCTGCTCCTGGGTCTCTATTCCTTCAGCCACCACTTGCATATTCATGGAGTGGGCTATGTCAATAATAGTAGACACAATCTTTGTATTTTTGCTGTTCTCGCTGATATCTTTGACAAATACTCTGTCAATTTTTAATTCCCGTGCCGGAAGAGACTTCAACATCAATATATTTGAATAACCGGTACCGAAATCATCAATAGAAACGGTGATCCCTAAAGCTGAAAATGCATTCAAGACCTCAGCGCTACGTTTTAAATTTTTAAGTGCTGTACTTTCAGTCAATTCCAGCGTGAGATATGCAGGTGATAGTTGATATTGTGCAAGGGCGCTGCAAACCACATCAACGATATCATGTTGTTCAAACTGGGAAGGGGAAAGATTAACGGCGAGGGTCCATTCCGCATGGCCCTGTAACTTCCATTGATGTAACTGCTGGCATGCCTGCTGAATAACCCATTTTCCGACCGGGATGATAAGGCCTGTTTCTTCCAGTGCAGGCAGAAACTCAGCAGGTAACAGCATGCCGCGTTCCGGGTGATGCCAGCGTAATAACGCTTCAAAACCGGTCAGGGAATGATCTCCGGCGGTGTATTTGGGTTGATACCAGAGCTCAAATTGATCGTGTTCCAGTGCTTGTGACAGTTCCTGTAAAAATGTCGGCGGTGTATCGGCGATAGCTTCCATTTCCGGGCTATAAATAGCCCAACCGTTTCTGCCAGCCTGTTTGACATGATACATCGCCATATCAGCCTTTACTTTTAACTCATGCAACGTGGAACCATGCTCTGGATAAATACTGCTTCCTGCACTTAACGAAACCCGAATGGTGTACCCGAACAGCGTGAAAGGATCACCAATCGCAGCCGCAATTCGGGTCAGCAGAGCGGGGATATCCTCTTTATTGCAGTCAGGAATCAGGAGAATAAACTCATCTCCCCCCAGCCTCGCCAGCGTCATGGTGTCATCAAGGCTGCTGTAGATTCGCTGCGTACTGGCGATCAGCAACTGATCGCCGATGTGATGTCCCCAGGTATCGTTAACGACTTTGAAGCGATCGAGGTCGATGAATACCAGAGCAAATTGATGCTGGTGCAGTTTGGAATGCTGCAGACAGGCCTGTAAGCAGGCATCTATTTGTGTGCGATTGGCAAGCCCTGTCAGTGCGTCGAAGTGGACCTGGTGTTCAAGCTGACAGTTCACCTGGTGCAGGTTGTCAGCCAGTCGGGAGGTACGCAGTTGCGAATCCACCATTGAGACCACCAGCATGATGCCCAAAATAACCAGCGTGACGGCGCAGACCCAGACAGAGAGTTCCAGCGTGCTGAGTCCATCGTGTGCAGTGTGTCCAAAATGGGTGAACGTTGCTGCTCCCATCCCGGTGTAATGCATAGAGGCAATCGCCAGCGCCATAATAAGGGCGGCTATAAGTCGATTGATCAGGGCTCGACGGGTATTTTGGCGCAAATGAAAAGCCAGCCACAAACCCACACCAGATGCAACGATGGCAATCATCACTGAGAGCAGTATCAGTGAACGATTCCATAGAATGGCAACATGCTCAATGATGGCATACATGCCAACGTAGTGCATGGTGACGACACCGGCGCTTAATATTCCTGTGGCTAAGACTAATCGTTTTGTTGAAAGCGTATTACCTGAAATGGCGATATTAATGGCGAGAGTTGCAGAAATGAGCGCAATAAAGAAAGAAAATGCCGTGAGCGAAAAATGGTAATTGATCGGCATACTCATTTTCATGGCCAGCATACCGATAAAATGCATCGACCAAATGCCCATCCCTAGCGTAGCCCCGCCAGACAGTCGCCAGAAGGTAGATTCTCGTCGGTTGGATATCGCCACCTTGCCCGCACTATCGAGAGCAATAAAAGAGGCAATAAACGCGACAACAAAGGAAATCCCAATCAATACAGGGTCCCACGACACGTTCAACATCATACTACCTATCGGAAAAAAGCCGTGATAATAAATCTAGCAGGTTTTGTCCAGTTAACATGATAAAACCAGGAATGTTCTTGTGTTTTTACACAGGTATTAGAGGGGGCCGGGAGATAGTGAAATTAACGAGCCATTACTTATATAAACATTCACCAAATTTATAGTTCTGTGCGTTTTATGCTCTCCATGTGCTTGTCATCACAATAACCTGATGCCTGGCGCCATTACAGCCATTTGATGGGATAAAACACTGAACTAATAGAAATAAAAGGTGCAATTTCCTGCCTTAAGTAAAAGGACTGCAGACTCTCATTGAAAGTTCAGCTTTCGTCGCAGAGCAATGGCATTCTGCATTGCAGGTGCTATAAAAAATAATATCTACATAATTTCTTTGTGCACAGGACTAAAATGTTAAATGATATTAGCGTCAGAACCTTTATTATTTTATTTCTACTCATTACGGCAGTTGCTCTCAATATTGTTGAGATAACTTTTTCAGCCACTCCAGAAATTATAATTAGTACAAATGTGGTAAGCATTATTTCTATATTATGCTTATGGTGGTACATGACGAAATATCTGGTCATGCCGATCAATACGGTTAAAAGGAGCATTGAGGAAGTGACGTCGGGGAATCTGGCGATCAGTATTCCAGAGTTTGGTAATAATTGTGCGGGTAGACTAATACCGGGCATCAATAGTTTATCGAGTAATATTTCAACACTCGTTAATGAGATCAGAACATCCTCGCAAACGGCGATGGCGCTCTCTGAACAGCTTGCGGAACGCAGCGCCGAGCTTTCAGTGAAAACGGAACAACAATCCGGAGCATTGATGCAGACGGCGGCAAATATGGATGAAATAGCCATTAATACGCGAAATAATGCTGACAACACGCAAATCGCCAGCGTCCAGGCAACAGTTGCCACGCAATGCGCCATTCAGGGTGGAGAATTAATGGTACAGGTTGCGACAAATATGCGTTCAATCACCGAGTGTGCACAGCAGATGACGGAAATTATTACGCTAATCGATGGTATCGCATTCCAGACAAATATTCTGGCATTGAATGCTGCCGTGGAAGCGGCGAGGGCCGGTGAGCATGGCAAAGGTTTTTCCGTGGTGGCCGGTGAAGTAAGAATGCTTGCACACCGTAGTGCAGATGCTGCTAAGAATATTAAGCAACTGATTGCCCAAACCCATCAAAATGTTCAGCAAGGCGCAGCTATTGTGCGTGAAGCAGAAAAAAATATGCATGATATTGTCGGTGGTGCCGGTCAATTAAACCAACTGATGGGCGAGATATTAACCACTACACAGGAACAGGAGAAAGGAATTATCAGAATTACTCATGCACTGGCCGAACTGGAGAATGTAACCCAAAGTAATGCCATTATGGTTGATGAGCTTTCTGATTCCTCAGGTATTCTGAAAAACCAGGTGATTGATCTCCAGTCGCGAACACATAAATTTCGCTTAAGTAACACTTTTGAGTCAGAGAGATGGCAGCGGGCTTAACAGGGGATCTCGAAACAAGCGCCGCATTCGTCGGCGCTTTTTGTATTATCAGATACTTTTATGAATCATTTCAGCATAATGGGACAATGAGATATTGCTTAACATATTCTGACAGCTAGACTAACGAAAAAAGCTGAATGTTTGTGGAGGCGCTGTGGAAGCCATTAAGGGAACGGATGTTAATGTGCCGGATGCCGTGTTTGCCTGGCTGTTGGATGGCCTGGGTGGGGTCAAACCCTTGGAAGATAACGATGTTATCGACAGTCAGCATCCCTGTTGGCTACATCTTAATTATACCCATCCTGAAAGCGCACAATGGCTGGCGACAACGCCTTTACTTCCCAATAATGTGCGTGATGCCCTGGCAGGCGAAAGTACACGCCCACGCGTCAGTAGAGTCGGGGAAGGTACGCTGATCACACTGCGCTGTATCAACGGCAGCACCGATGAGCGACCTGACCAACTGGTGGCGATGCGCTTATATATGGATGAACGTCTGATTGTCTCAACCCGCCAGCGTAAAGTGCTGGCGCTGGATGATGTGGTCAGCGATCTCCAGGAAGGGACAGGACCGGCTGATTGTGGTAGTTGGCTGGTGGATGTTTGTGATGCGCTAACCGACCATGCCAGCGAATTTATCGAACAGCTGCACGACAAGATTATTGATTTGGAAGATAACCTGCTCGATCAGCAGATCCCACCGCGTGGTTTTCTGGCTTTACTGCGTAAGCAGTTAATTGTGATGCGCCGTTATATGGCGCCACAGCGTGATGTCTATGCCCGTCTGGCGAGTGAACGGTTGTCCTGGATGACCGACGACCATCGGAGACGGATGCAGGATATCGCTGACAGGCTGGGGAGAGGGCTGGATGAAATAGACGCCTGTATTGCCCGGACCGGTATTATGGCGGATGAAATTGCGCAGGTGATGCAGGAGTCTCTGGCTCGCCGAACATATACAATGTCATTGATGGCAATGGTTTTTCTTCCCAGCACATTTTTAACCGGGCTTTTCGGCGTTAACCTCGGCGGTATCCCCGGCGGTGGTTGGCAGTTTGGTTTCTCACTTTTTTGTATTCTGTTAGTGGTCCTGATTGGTGGTGTTACTTTATGGTTGCATCGTAGTAAATGGTTGTAACAACAACGTTTTTTAGTGGCTTTTGCGCATGAAAACGTCCTGAATTTTGAGCAAGGTCAATAAACCATCTACCTATTCGGGGCAATATCTCTCTCGCAGGTGAATGCAACGTCAAGCGATGGGCGTTGCGCTCCATATTGTCTTACTTCCTTTTTTGAATTACTGCATAGCACAATTGATTCGTACGACGCCGACTTAGATTAGTCGGCTTTTTTTTGCCTGCAGGAAATCAGCGTCTACCCTAAAAGAGTCAACCTGAATGTCTGGAGGGGCATATGACCTGTCTGATTGCAACGTCGCACACTGATTCGCTACCGACTGACCCGGTTCCCATTCCCGACCCCATTCCTCGTCCGCAGCCAATGCCGGATCCGCCGCCGGATGAAGAACCGATTAAATTGTCGCATCACGGGCACAGATCTGCGAGGATACGCGCCTGCTGAATGTGAGTTTTTACCGCGAGATTAAATTGTGACCGCTTTTTCAACCCTGAATGTTTTACCTGCTGCTCAACTCGAGAACCTTAACGAGCTGGGTTATCTTGAAATGACGCCTGTTCAGGCTGCTGCATTACCGGCAATCCTGGCGGGTAAAGATGTTCGCGTGCAGGCTAAAACCGGCAGTGGCAAAACGGCTGCTTTTGGTCTTGGGCTATTACAGCATATTGATGCCGCGCTGTTTCAGACGCAGTCTCTGGTGCTGTGCCCAACGCGAGAGCTTGCCGACCAGGTGGCGGGTGAACTGCGACGTTTAGCGCGCTTTCTGCCAAACACTAAAATCTTAACGCTGTGCGGCGGGCAACCCTTTGGCGCACAGCGTGACTCCCTGCAACATGCGCCACATATTATTGTGGCCACACCGGGTCGTTTACTTGACCACCTGCAAAAAGGCACCGCTTCTTTGGATGCCCTGAATACGCTGGTTATGGATGAAGCTGACCGCATGCTGGATATGGGCTTTAGCGATGCGATTGATGATGTGATCCGCTTTGCGCCTGCGTCACGTCAGACTTTGCTGTTTTCTGCAACCTGGCCGCAAGCCATTGCTGCTATCAGTGGTCGGGTACAGCAAAATCCATTAACGATTGAAATAGATACGGTCGATGCGCTGCCGGCGATTGAACAGCAGTTTTTCGAAATTTCCAGCCACGGAAAAATTCCGCTGCTGCAAAAGCTACTCAGCCAGCATCAGCCCGCATCGTGTGTGGTTTTTTGTAACACCAAAAAAGATTGTCAGGCCGTTTGTGATGCACTGAATGCGGCAGGGCAAAGCGCACTGTCATTACATGGCGACCTGGAACAGCGCGATCGCGATCAGACGCTGGTTCGTTTTGCCAACGGTAGCGCACGCGTCCTTGTCGCAACCGATGTGGCCGCACGTGGCCTGGATATCAAATCACTTGAGCTGGTAGTTAACTTCGAACTGGCGTGGGATCCGGAAGTTCACGTCCATCGTATCGGACGTACCGCGCGTGCCGGCAATAGCGGTCTGGCGATTAGCTTCTGTGCACCGGAAGAAGCGCAGCGTGCCAACATTCTTTCTGAAATGCTGCAACTGAAGCTGAACTGGTTGCCAGCGCCAGCTAACGTCTCAATCCTGCCGCTGGAAGCAGAGATGGCGACGTTATGCATTGATGGTGGTAAAAAGGCTAAAATGCGTCCTGGCGATGTTCTGGGGGCTCTGACCGGTGATATTGGCCTGGATGGCGCTGATATCGGCAAAATTGCCGTTCACCCGGCGCACGTCTATGTCGCCGTTCGCCAGACTGTAGCGCATAAGGCGTGGAAGCAATTACAAAACGGGAAGATTAAAGGCAAGACTTGCCGGGTCCGTTTATTGAAATAAATGCCCGCTGGAGTGCCTGATGGCGCTCCGCTTATCAGGCCTACAGGCGCTTATGCACTTTGTAGGCCTGACAGATGCTTACTTCACTTCCACCACGTTCAGGCGTAATTCATCCAGTTGAGCATCATCTTCTTCTGGCTGCCAGCCCGCAGGTTGCAGCGGGATCTCTTCACGATCGAACGCTAAATCACCGCCGTCCACAACCTCTGAACCGTGCTTAATGCCTTTAAAATCGAACAGATTGATATCGCTCAGATGTGAAGGCACAACGTTCTGCATTGCGCTGAACATGGTTTCAATACGGCCTGGATAGCGTTTGTCCCAGTCACGCAGCATGTCAGCAATGACCTGGCGCTGTAGGTTAGGCTGTGAGCCGCACAGGTTGCACGGAATAATTGGGAAGCCTTTCGCCTCGGAGAAACGCTCGATATCTTTTTCACGGCAGTAAGCCAGCGGGCGGATCACGATGTGCTTACCGTCATCACTCATCAGCTTCGGCGGCATACCTTTCATTTTCCCACCGTAGAACATGTTTAAAAACAGCGTTTGCAGGATGTCGTCGCGATGGTGGCCGAGCGCAATCTTGGTGGCACCTAACTCGGTTGCCGTACGGTACAGAATGCCGCGACGCAGGCGAGAGCAAAGCGAGCAGGTCGTTTTGCCTTCAGGGATTTTATCTTTGACGATCCCGTAAGTGTTTTCTTCGACAATCTTGTACTCAACGCCCAGCTTTTCCAGATACTCCGGCAGAATGTGCTCCGGGAAACCGGGTTGTTTTTGATCGAGGTTAACCGCAACTAAGGAAAAACTGATCGGGGCGCTTTGCTGCAAATTACGCAGGATCTCCAGCATGGTATAGCTGTCTTTCCCGCCGGAAAGGCACACCATAATGCGATCGCCGTCTTCGATCATATTGAAGTCGGCAATGGCTTCGCCCACGTTACGACGCAGACGTTTTTGCAATTTGTTCAGATTGTATTGTTCTTTCTTGCTAATATCTTGATTTTGCGACATTTAATAGAGGCTCAATTCATAGTGTGGCATCAGAAGAGTATGCATCACGCCGGATAGTCCGGCAAAAGAAGTCTGATATAAAAACTGTGGCGTGTATGGTACGGATAAGCGGGAAAAATGTCAGCACATTTAGGACAGGAATCGAGGGGTATAAGAGGTAGAAGCAAAAAGCCCGCAACGATGTGCGGGCCAGACAGCTTAGCGGACTACCAGTACCGAACACTCCGCATGACGCACCACAGCTGCAGCGTTAGAGCCCAGCAGGTAGGTGGTGATGTCAGGTCGGTGTGAGGCGATAATGACCATATCGGCCGGTAATTTTTTAGCGATCTCCAGAATCTTGTCTTTCGGCGCACCTTCTGCGACATGAACGTGCACTCTGTCCGTTGGGATATTGAACTTCTTGATAATCTCTTCCAGTTGAGATTTCGCTTCGGCTTTCAGATCGTCCATGGCCGGTAACTCTGCCGAGTAGGCCAGTCCCAGAGAAGCATAATAGGGCAGTGACGGAATGACGGTCAAAAAATGGACCTGCGCATCGTCAATCTTTGCTTCTGCTTCAACATGGGCAATAACGCGTTGAGTTAATTCTGAGTCTGAAATATCGATGGGTACAAGAATCGTTCTGTTCATAAAACCTCCTGTTTAAGCATCCTCTTAAAGCTTACCGCGTAATGGCACTTTATGTACAATGACAACGATCACATTTTGGCATCACTTTATTTTGATTTCGGGAAATTTGCCTTTTATTACCCCATCATAAAATCGGCCTTTAGAGACCACGATCAGGAAATCACGAAAAATACGGGCAGGGACCTGCTGAT
Organism: Citrobacter sp. A316; assembly: GCF_002042945.1. Classification (NCBI taxonomy): domain Bacteria; kingdom Pseudomonadati; phylum Pseudomonadota; class Gammaproteobacteria; order Enterobacterales; family Enterobacteriaceae; genus Citrobacter; species Citrobacter sp. A316. The sequence goes on along the minus strand of NZ_MVFZ01000003.1, from coordinate 107,082 downwards.
ATTGCAGGGTAACCAACTGATGGAAGCGAATTTCTAGCGTGCGAGAGGATTCGTCATAGCCGACGGATGCAATACGGGATGATTTTACAGGATGATGATTCATTGCAGGTATCCTCTACTACGGGTCTTAATGCAAGATATCATCTATCAGAGAGATGTTTTAACGCAACAGATATAATGTTTTGATCTGGATAAAACAGAATTGTTAGAACATAAAGAGAGCCCGCTGTTGCCAGCGGGCTGACAAATTAGAACTGGTAAACCATACCCAGTGCTACAGTGTCATCAGTAGAGATGTCATTGCCAGCATAGAAGCTGTCGTCTTCGTCCAGCAGGTTGATTTTGTAATCAACGTAGGTGGAGAAGTTTTTGTTGAAGTAGTAAGTAGCGCCTACAGAAGCATATTTAACCAGATCTTTATCGCCGCTAGTTCCTGCAGGATTTGCCGCATTTCCGGACAAGGACAGATCCTTACCTTTAGACATCAGGAAAGAAACCTCCGGACGCAGACCGAAGTCGAACTGGTATTGCGCAGTCACTTCAAAGTTCTGAGTTTTGTTGGCAATAGTATTATCACTACCGTCAGAACCACCATACGGAGTCATATTGCGGGTTTCAGAGTACATAGTTGCCAAGTAGATATTGTTCGCGTCGTATTTCAGACCAGCAGTCCATGCGTCAGCTTTATCACCGCCTGCAGTCGAATGGTTTACCTGCTCGTTAGTACGGTCAGAAGAAGTGTATGCGGCACCGAAGCTCACGCCCATACCCAGATCGTAGGTAGAGGAGATACCGAAGCCGTCACCGTTAGAGTTCTTCATGTTACGATCGTCGCCACCGTTATTGGTGCCTTCTTGCTCTGGTGACTGATTTTCGTTCGCACCCTGGTACTGCAGCGCAACGTTCAGACCGTCAACCAGACCAAAGAAGTCGGTGTTACGGTAGGTTGCAACACCGTTTGCACGACCGGTCATGAAGTTGTCTGCTTTGGTGTAAGAGTCGCCACCGAATTCTGGCAGCATATCGGTCCAGCCTTCAACGTCGTACATGACGCCGTAGTTACGGCCGTAGTCGAATGAACCGTAGTCGCCGACTTTAATACCTGCGAATGCCAGACGAGTCCAGGAGTCGCCTTTATCGCCTTCGGTGCCGTTGGCCTGAATCTGATATTCCCACTGGCCATAACCGGTGATCATATCGTTAACCTGAGTTTCGCCTTTGAAGCCCATACGCATATAAGTCTGATCGCCATCGCTGTTAGCGTCGTCAGAGAAATAATGCAGGCCGTCTACTTTGCCATAGAGATCTAATTTGTTGCCGTCTTTATTGTAAACTTCAGCAGCGTGAGCCGCGCCTGCAGCCAGCAGGGCAGGAATTACGAGAGCCAGTACTTTTCTGTTCATTGAAATAATCCTTTAGTTTTTTTATTAACCTGTGACTACCCATGTAGGGAGTAAAAGCATGCTAAAGGAGAAGTTCCGTAAAGAGATAAATATGAATTGTTACGTCTTAAGTAAAACCTTAAATAAATAATTCTACGGAAATGGTGATAATTTTCGTGAATGTATATATCGAATATATATAAAATAAAAATTATACAAGTGAATTGTGTTGGGCTATTCTGCGCGTGTTATATGCCTTTATTGTCACGTTTTATTTTTCGTTGGTATATTGATGGAAATTATTAATTAGCCAACGAATAAATTGACAAGCCCGAACAACTGTTCGGGCTTTTTTTTGATTCCAGCTTAATGCTGAACGAAAGGTGTTACTCGGTACCGCTCTTTTCTGCTTTACCCGCCAGTTGGGCCAGGAAGTCATAGCGTTTTTGCAAATCAGCTGCGGCGTCTTTCCAAAGTTGTTCTGCAACTTCTGGCTGTTGGGCATTCAGGCGGCGGAAGCGCTGCTCGTTAAGCAATGTTTCAGCCAGCGCATCTGACGGTGGGCGAGAGTCCAGCGCCAGCGGCAATTTACCTTCGTCTGCACGACGCGGGTCAAAGCGGTATAGCGGCCAGAATCCGGTTGCCGTCAGCTGACGCATCTGATCGTGGCTTAGCGCGAGATCATAGCCATGCTCTTCACATGGGCTATAGGCGATAATCAGCGACGGACCCGGATAGGCTTCCGCTTCCTGGATAGCTTTTACCGTCTGATTCAACTGGGCACCCAGAGAAATCTGCGCGACATAAACATGTCCGTACATCATCATACTGACGCCCAGATCTTTGCGTGCCTTGCGCTTGCCATGTTCACCAAATTTGGTAACCGCCCCGAGCGGTGTAGCTTTCGACGCTTGTCCGCCCGTGTTGGAGTAACACTGAGTATCCAGTACCAGAATATTGACGTTCTCGGTCAGGCTCAGGACGTGATCCAGCCCGCCAAAACCAATATCGTAAGCCCAGCCATCGCCGCCAATCAGCCAGATGGACTTCTCAACTAACGCGTCGGCATCGGTTAACAATTGCTGCGCACCTTCAACATCTTTCAGGTGCTGGCGCAGCGCTGCAACTTGTTCACGACGTACTTCTGGCGTCGCTTCAGCATGCAGGGCGTCATTCAGTTCAGCCGGAATATTATCGGCAAACTGTTCCAGTAACCGCATGACGCGCACACGGTGTTGATCCACCGTCAGACGGAAGCCCAGACCAAACTCGGCGTTATCTTCGAACAGAGAGTTTGCCCACGCAGGTCCACGGCCGTTGGCATCGGTGGTATACGGTGTTGAGGGGAGGTTACCGCCATAAATCGATGAACAGCCGGTCGCGTTAGCGATCAGCATGCGGTCGCCATACAGCTGCGTAAGCAGTTTGATATACGGCGTTTCACCACAGCCAGAACAGGCGCCGGAATATTCAAACAACGGAGTGATTAACTGCGAGGTACGGATATCAATGCGTTCAAGCTTACTGCGGTCGATCTCCGGCAGATTGAGGAAGAAGTCATAGTTAACTTTTTCTTCTTCAACATGCTCAAGGCGCGACATCATATTGATAGCCTTGATTTCCGGGTTCTGGCGATCTTTCGCCGGGCAAACTTCGACGCACAGATTACAGCCGGTGCAATCCTCTGGTGCAACCTGCAGGACATACTTCTGACCGCGCATATCGCGAGATTTCACATCCAAAGAATGCAGGCTGGCAGGAGCGTTTTCCATCGCTTCAGGTGAAACCACTTTGGCGCGGATTGCCGAGTGCGGGCAAGCGGCAACGCAGTGGTTACACTGGGTACACAGCTCTTCCTTCCAGATGGGGATCTCTTCGGCGATATTGCGTTTTTCCCAACGCGTGGTGCCCATTGGCCAGGTGCCGTCTGGCGGCAGCGCGGATACGGGAAGGGCATCACCCAGACCGGCGAGCATTGCCGCGGTGACAGTTTTCACGAAATCGGGCGCGGCATCAGAAACCACCGGTGGGCGGTTTGCGCTGTGCGGATCAACCGGCTGGAGTGCCACTTCGGCGACGGATTCGCGCGCCAGGGCCAGAGCCTGCCAGTTACGTTCAACCAGGTCCTGTCCCTTACTGCTGTAACTTTTCGCAATCGCTCCCTGCAATTCAGCCAACGCGCTGTCGCCGGGTAAGATTTGCGTCAAATGGAAGAAGGCCATTTGCATAACGGTGTTAATACGCGCTGCCAGACCGCATTCGCGGGCGATTTTGGCTGCATTAATCACGTAGAAACGGGCTTTCTTCTGATTCAGTACCGCCTGAACTTCCTGCGGCAAACGCGCCCAGACTTCATCCACACTGTACGGGGTATTGAGCAGGAAGATACCGCCTGGTTTCAGGCGCTCGACCATCTGATACTTATCGATAAATTGCAGTTGGTGACAGCCAACGAAATCGGCTTGCGATACCAGATAAGCAGAGCGAATAGGTTGCTCGCTGACGCGCAGGTGGGAAACCGTCAGACCGCCTGCTTTTTTCGAGTCATAAACGAAATAACCCTGCGCATACCATGGCGTAGAGTTACCAATAATCTTGATATTGTTTTTGGTGGCGGACACGCTACCGTCGCTGCCCAACCCATAAAACAGCGCTTCGAGCTTAGCCGTACCGGGCAGGGTGTTTTCCGGTAACGGTAGCGACAAGTTGGTGACATCATCATAAATGCCGACCGTAAAGCGAGGTTTCGGTTTTGAGCTATTCAGCTCATTAAAGACCGCCATGACGCAGTCTGGACCAAACTCTTTGGAAGAAAGACCATAACGTCCGCCAATCACGCGCGGTAGCGTTTCTCGCTCGCCACAGTTGAAGGCTTCCGCTAACGCGGTCATCACGTCCAGATACAACGGTTCTGCCTGTGCGCCTGGCTCTTTGGTGCGATCCAGGACGGCGATGCTGCGTACGGTTTCCGGCAGCGCGCGCAGTAAATGTCTGGCAGAGAATGGACGGAACAGACGTACTTTCAGAACGCCAACTTTCTCGCCACGTGCCAGCAGATCTTCAACGACTTCCTCACAGGTTCCAATCGCCGAGCCCATTAAGATAATGACGCGCTCAGCCTGAGGATGGCCGTAATATTCAAATGGCTGATACTGGCGACCTGTCGCTGCGGCGAAATCGTTCATCGCCTGTTCTACATGATCGTAAACCGCGTTGTACCACGGGTTTGTTGCCTCGCGTGACTGGAAATAGGTGTCCGGGTTCGCAGACGTACCGCGAATAACCGGATGCTCTGGATTAAGCGCCCGAGCGCGATGAGCATCGATTTCCGCCTGCGGCATCAGTCCGAGGATCGTGTCGTCGGCCAGTGGCACAATTTTATTGATTTCATGGGATGTACGGAAACCATCAAAGAAATGAATAAACGGAACCCGGCTTTTCAGGGTGGCTATTTGCGAAATCAGCGCAAAGTCCTGTGCCTCCTGAACGCTGCTGGCACACAGCATCGCACATCCTGTCTGGCGCACCGCCATCACGTCGGAATGATCGCCAAAGATCGATAATGCGTGAGTAGCAATTGTACGAGCCGCAACGTGCAGTACAAACGGGGTCAACTGACCGGCCAGTTTGTACAGCGTTGGGATCATCAGCAACAGGCCCTGCGATGAGGTAAACGATGTAGAGAGCGCACCCGTCTGCAACGCGCCATGAACGGTTGCGATCGCGCCGCCTTCTGACTGCATTTCTACGACGCGAGGGGTATCCCCCCACACGTTCTTAAGCCCGTTCCCGGCCCAGGCATCCGCCTGTTCAGCCATCGTCGAACTGGGCGTAATCGGGTAGATGGCGATAACCTCGCTGGTACGAAATGCGACTGAAGCAACCGCACCATTACCGTCAATTGTGATCATACTGACACCCTTACATTGCGCAAAAAGAGGGACTCGCATAACGGCGGCGAATCCTGGTTGTTATCTTTCTATTTTAGCAAAAGCGCTAAAGAGAGATTTTCGCTTTTGTGTCCTTGGAATAAACAGAATGAATGGTTTGATCAAAGGAGCAGGCAAAAAATTGCCAGAAAATGTAAACAGTACGCATAAATGCGTATTTTGCCTCTCGACGGCGCTGTTTTCGCTGCCTATTATTTATGGCTGTATCGTTTGGTTAATATTCAGAGGGGAGTAAGATGCGCGCAGCGTTTTGGGTAGGATGTGCCGCGTTATTATTATCGGCTTGTAGCAGCGAACCTGTTCAGCAGGCAACTGCCGCGCATGTCGCGCCGGGCATGAAGGCAGCAATGTCCAGTTCTGGAGAAGCTAATTGCGCCATGATTGGCGGTTCACTCTCTGTTGCTCGTCAACTGGATGGTTCAGCCATCGGGATGTGTGCGCTACCCAACGGCAAACGCTGTAGTGAGCAGTCGCTTGCCGCCGGAAGTTGTGGTAGCTATTAAGCTCCCGCGTTTCCTACATTAAATCCGCGAGTTTATACGTCAGCGTTTGTTCTGCTGTCGCCAGCGTTAACTGGTCAGCAGTTAGATCGACCTGTGCGCCTTGCTTAAACATTTCGCTGACGATCCCGTCGAGCGCGTTAAGCTGTGGATCGGCGCACATCATACGCGTCATCGCCATATCTTTTACCTTCAACTCACCGTCAGACAGCTTGCCCTGGCCGTGGAATTGATTACACATCTTTCCTGATACCGTCATGTTTTCACCAAAACTTAACTCAGGTGGGTTGTTGGTGGCGGTGACGGCTTTACCATTCACGCTTTGCAAAACGAAGCGATGATGCTGCAACTGTTCGCGATTGACGGAAACTTTTCCATTGCTCACACAGCCAGCCATCAGCATGCTGAGCGCAATCAACGTGACAACTTTCTTCATTAAATTTCTCTACGTTTGTGACGGGAATACATTCAATATAATAATGATACTGAATGTTTTATCATCGGTGATTGTCTGAAAATGCTCCCCTGGCGTCAGGGGAGCACTGGGATTAGAAGAGGGCGTTTGGACAGGTCTCGCCTTTGGAAATTTGTGCCAGATTCTGCAGCGTGGTCTCAGAAATGCTGGTTAACGCCTCGGCGGTCAGGAATGCCTGATGACCGGTAAACAGCACGTTATGGCAGGCTGACAGACGACGGAACACATCATCCTGAATCACGTCATTGGATTTATCTTCAAAGAACAGATCGCGTTCGTTTTCATACACGTCCATACCCAGAGAACCAATTTTCTGGTTTTTCAGCGCATCGATAGCGGCTTGCGAGTCGATTAATGCACCACGACTGGTGTTAATGACCATCACGCCGTTTTTCATTTGCTCAAAGGCTTCGTGATTGAGCAGATGATAATTCTCCGGTGTTAACGGGCAGTGCAGAGAGATGACATCGGACTCGGCAAACAGCGTTTTAAGATCGACATACTCAACGCCTAACTCCAGCGCAGCAGCGCTCGGGTAAGGATCGAACGCCAGCAGACGCATACCAAAACCTTTCAGGATCCGCAGTGCAGCAATACCGATTTTACCCGTACCGATCACCCCAGCGGTTTTGCCATACATAGTAAAACCGGTCAGCCCCTCAAGAGAGAAGTTGGCATCACGAGTACGCTGATAGGCGCGGTGAATACGGCGATTCAGCGTCATCATCATGCCAATCGCATGTTCAGCAACGGCCTCTGGTGAATAAGCTGGAACACGCACCACCTGCAGACCCAGCTCTTTTGCTGCGTCGAGATCGACGTTATTGAAACCGGCACAACGCAGCGCGATGTATTTCACGCCATGCTTTTTCAGCTCTTCCAGAACAGGGCGGCTACCATCGTCGTTGACGAAAATGCACACGGCTTCGCAGCCATGGGCGGTTTTAGCTGTTTTTTCCGTCAACAGAAAGTCAAAGAATTCAAGTTCAAAACCAAAAGCCTCGTTAACCTGCTGCAGATACTTCTTGTCGTACTGTTTTGTACTATAGATGGCGAGTTTCATAAGACTTTCTCCAGTGATTTTGACGTCACATTAATCTAATTCAAATTATTTTACAAAATCTAAAAAGTTATTGATAGTCATAGGCGTAATGAATAATTTCAGCGTATCTGTTGTTAGTGTGGGCAGGTTACACAATTTCAACAACTGGATATTTTTCTATCCAACTCAACGCCCGGATATCGCGGCAGGTAAAAAGTCAGCCGAATCACATCCGGAAGGCTACGCTTATACAGGTAGCAAATATCGGGAGGGGTCATGTTAACTCACTCTGAAGCAAAACGATGGGCCACCCTAATGCTCAAGGCGGCATTATGCGATGGTATGAAACCTGATGAGATTTCCCGGCAGGTACATTTGGTCTGCGATCATCATGGTAGAGAGTGCCTCGAAGAACTCATTGAGGAAATTCTGATAGAAGCAGGTCGTATAGGACCTAAACATAGTGATGGACAACTGAGGCCTCATTGAGTCTGAATCTTAATATCCCCGACGGCACGTGTAACAGCGTGCCTATAAATCGGTTATCTATCCTTAATGTGGGCATATCCAGTTAAACATGCCACAATACAGGCCTAAACCGGCTTAAATTTTTGCTAAATCAGGATATTAACTACCCATGAAGGGTAAATATAAAGCCGTTCTGGCACTCCTCTTATTATTGATTCTCGTGCCGCTGACGCTAGTGATGACGCTTGGCCTGTGGGTGCCTACGCTGGTGGGTATCTGGTTACCCGTTGGAACTCGCATCGCGCTGGATGAGAGCCCGCGCCTGACACGGCATGGGTTGCATATACCTGAACTCCGCTATCTGGTGGAAGATTGCCCGCTAGCGCGCATTACTCAAGCGGATCTGTCTCACCCCAGCCGCTGGTTGCTGAATGTCGGGACCATCGAGTTGGATTCAGCTTGCCTGGCCAAATTGCCGCAGACAGAGCCGTCGCCAGTGGCGCCCAAAACGCTGGCTGAATGGCAGTCAATGCTGCCCAATACCTGGATTAACATCGACAAACTTATCCTCTCTCCATGGCAGGAATGGCAGGGGAAACTGTCACTCTCGCTCACTCCTTCCACTCAACAGCTGCGTTACCAGGGTGAAAAAGTTAAATTCCAGGGGCGTTTACACGGGCAAAACCTCACGGTAACGGAGCTGGATGTTGCGGCATTTGAAGGCCAACCGCCGGTAAAACTGGTCGGTGAATTTACTATGCCACTGGTTCCCGATGGGCTACCGGTAAGCGGTCATGCGGTTGCGACGTTAAGCTTGCCGCAAGAGCCTACGCTTGTGGACGCCGAACTGGAGTGGCAAGAAAACAGCGGACAATTGATCGTCATGGCGCGGGATAATGCCGATCCGCTGCTTGACCTTCCGTGGGAAATAACACGTCAGCAACTGACCATAAGCGACGGACGCTGGAACTGGCCTTATCAGGGATTCCCGTTAAGTGGCCGGATGGGCATAAAAGTTGAAAACTGGCAGGCCGGACTGGAAAACGCGGTGGTGAGCGGGCGTCTGAACGTTCTGACGCATGGCGATGCGGGTAAAGGAAATGCCGTATTAACGCTGGGGCCAGGTAAGCTTGGTATGGATAGTAGCGATATGCCGCTACAGTTGACCGGTGAAGCGAAACAGGGCGATCTGATCTTCTACGCAAAATTACCCGCCAGACTTACCGGAAGTCTGAACGATCCACAATTAGCTTTCGAGCCTGGGGCGCTGCTGCGCTCACGTGGGCGGGTGATTGATTCGCTGGATATTGACGAGATTCGCTGGCCGTTGGCAGGTGTAAAAGTCACACAACGCGGTGTGGATGGACGTCTGCAGGCTATTTTACGTGCGCATGAAAACCAGATGGGAGGCTTTGAACTACATCTGGATGGCCTGGCAAATGATTTTCTTCCTGATGCCGGTCGTTGGCAGTGGCGATATTGGGGGGAAGGCAGCTTTACGCCGATGCATGCCCGTTGGGACGTAGCGGGTAAGGGAGAATGGCATGACAACACCCTGAAGCTATTTGATCTTTCCACCGGATTTGATCATCTGCAATACGGCACGATGAAGGTGGAAAACCCACGTCTGTTGATGGACGAACCAATCGTCTGGGTACGGGATGCAACCAAACCGACATTTAGCGGCGCGCTGTCGCTGGACGCAGGGAACACCACCTTCACCGGGGGAAGCGTGTTACCGCCGTCGACGCTGAAGTTCAGCGTGGAAGGTAGCGATCCGACAATTTTCCAGTTCAAAGGTCAGCTTCACGCGGGGGCGATTGGCCCCGTACAACTGAATGGTCGTTGGGACGGGATCCGCCTGCGCGGACAGGCCTGGTGGCCAAAACAATCGCTCACCGTATTCCAGCCTCTGATCCCACCTGACTGGAAAATGAAGCTACGTGAAGGTGATCTGTATGCGCAGGTCGCGTTTTCGGCAGCTCCGGAGCAGGGCTTTGAAGCGGGCGGTCATGGGGTGTTAAAAGGCGGTAGCGCCTGGATGCCCGATAACCAAATCAACGGTGTCGATTTTGTCTTGCCTTTCCGGTTCAGTGAAGGTGCGTGGCAACTGGGAACGCGTGGGCCTATTTCACTGCGTATTGCGGAAGTGGTGAATCAGGTGACGGTGAAGAATATCGCCGCCGATCTGCAGGGGGCGTACCCCTGGAGTGAAAACAACCCATTACTGTTGAGCGATGTCAGTGCCGACCTGCTGGGGGGCAAAATCATCATGCAGCAGCTGCGGATGCCGCAGCACGACCCGGCCTTATTGCGGGTGCAGAATATCTCCTCCAGCGAGCTTATCAGTGCGGTTAACCCCAAACAGTTCGCCATGTCTGGCCCGGTCAGTGGCGCGTTGCCATTATGGCTGGATAACGAAAAATGGATCATTAAAGACGGCTGGTTGACTAATCCAGGGCCGATGACGTTGCGTATTGATAAGGACACGGCGGATGCGGTCGTCAAAGATAACATGGCGGCGGGGGCGGCCATTAACTGGCTGCGGTATATGGAAATAAGCCATTCGTGGACGAAAATAAATCTGGATAACCTCGGTGTCTTAACCATGCAGTCAACCGTGACTGGCAATAGTCGGGTGGATGGCAAAGTAGGTACGGTTAATTTGAATTATACCCACGAGGAAAACGTCTTTACGCTATGGCGCAGTTTGCGTTTTGGCGACAATTTACAGGCATGGCTTGAACAAAATGCAGCGCTGCCGGAAACCCATTGCCCGGAAGGCAAGGAATGTGAGGAACAACAATGAAAACGATAGCTGCCATGCTGGGCCTGCTGACTTCATCTCTGCTGGTAGGGTGCACTCCCAGAATCGAAGTGGCTGCGCCAAAAGAGCCCATCACCATTAATATGAACGTCAAAATCGAGCATGAGATCCATATCAAAGTTGATAAAGACGTCGAAAGTTTATTGAAATCGCGTAGCGATTTGTTCTGAGGTCATGATGAGAAAACAGTTTGCAGTGGCGCTGGTCGTCCTGGGTTTACTCAGTAGCAATGCGTGGGCATTGACCCTGAATGAAGCCAGAACGCAGGGTCGAGTAGGGGAAACGCTCAATGGCTATCTGGTTGCATTGCAAACCGATGCCGAAACGCAGGCACTGGTGAGTGAGATTAATAAAGCGCGCCACGCCAGCTATCAGCAACTGGCAGAGAGCAATAAGATTCCGCCAGATGAAGTGGCGAAAATGGCCGGGCAAAAGCTGGTTGCTCGTGCTAAACCGGGTGAATACGTCCAGGGTATAAATGGTAAGTGGTTGAGAAAAGAGTAAATCGCTTTTTCACACAGCCAGAGGGACACGACGCTGAATTATTCTTCGACATCGCAATAGTTGCCACACGGCATCAAATTGAGGCTGATATAGTTCTACACCGGTCGCGTTGCGGAGTGAAATCATGTGGCTTCTCAAGTGGTATGTCTGGAATCGTTGGGTATTCAAGCTGTTAAGCCGGGATGTCGCGGAGCCTGAACAATTTTTGCTTCATTGCTGGGAAGAGAATCTGGCGAAATGCAGGGATTATGCAACCATCTGGCGTGATATTAATCGCATTCACGGCAAACAGGTTCGGGTGCAGGTTAAGAAGTAAATACTGGAGAAACCCTCCCACCGGATGGTGAGAGGGGGAATTATCAGGCAGCGACGACGCTGTCGATAGCGGCTTTCGCATCGGACTGTGCTTTGGTCGCCACTTCCGGGCCGTAAGCAATACCTTCAGCAAAGACAACATTCACGTCGGTGATGCCGATAAAACCGAGGAATACGTTCAGGTACGGCGTGATCAGGTCGGTCGGTGTGTCTTTATGAATACCACCACGGCTGGTCAGCACCACAGCGCGTTTACCCGTCACCAGACCTTCCGGGCCTTTCTCGGTATAACGGAAAGTCACACCAGCACGGGCAATCAGGTCAAAGTAGTTTTTCAGCTGCGTTGGGATGTTGAAGTTGTACATCGGCGCGGCGATAACAATCACATCATGCGCTTTCAGCTCAGCAATCAGCTCATCGGACAGCGCCAGCGCTTCTTGCTGACGCGGCGTCAGCGGTGTATCGCTCGGGCGCATCGCACCCACCAGTTCGCCATCCAGTACCGGTACAGGATTTGCAGCCAGGTCACGGACAGTGATTTCATCAGCAGAGTGCTTTTCACGCCACTGTTCAACAAAATAATCAGACAACTGACCAGACTGAGAGTACCCTGCCAGAATACTGGATTTAAGAACTAATACCTTGCTCATGGGTGTTTCCTTTTATGTGTTTGAAGGGGGAGTGCCCCGTTGCTTGTTGACACTTTATTCACAATCCTGTCGCAGTGATAGCGCAATATATCGAATCCTATGTTCGAAATTATTGAACAACACATGAAAAGCGCCGATGTGGTACTCTATACCCATCATCTAAAAGAGATTTAACCCGGCAGAGCACTGCCTTTTAACGCTATGACAGAACAACAAAAATTAACCTTCAACATGTTGCAGCAACAGCTGGACTCACTGATGCTGCGTGACAGACAGCGTTTTGCCCGCCGCCTGCACGGTGTGAAGAAGGTTAAAAATCCTGATGCACAACAGGCCATTTACCAGGAGATGGCGAAAGAGATTGAGCAGGCAGCCGGTAAAGTTGTGCTGCGTGAAGCGGCGCGTCCGGAAATCAGCTACCCGGAAAACCTGCCCGTCAGCCAGAAAAAACAGGATATTCTGGACGCTATTCGCGACCATCAGGTGGTGATTGTCGCCGGTGAGACCGGTTCGGGGAAAACCACCCAGTTACCCAAAATTTGTATGGAACTGGGGCGCGGGGTAAAAGGGCTGATCGGCCATACCCAGCCGCGTCGTCTGGCGGCGCGCACCGTGGCGAACCGTATTGCGGAAGAGCTGCAGACCGAGCCGGGCGGCTGTATCGGTTATAAGGTTCGTTTTAGCGATCATGTCAGTGATAACACCATGGTCAAGCTGATGACGGACGGTATCCTGCTGGCGGAAATCCAACAGGATCGGCTGCTTATGCAGTACGACACCATCATCATCGATGAAGCGCATGAACGCAGTCTGAATATCGATTTTCTGCTCGGCTATCTAAAAGAGCTTCTGCCGCGCCGTCCGGATCTAAAAATTATCATCACTTCGGCGACCATCGATCCAGAACGTTTTTCAAAGCACTTCAATAACGCGCCGATTATCGAAGTCTCCGGCCGGACGTATCCGGTGGAAGTTCGCTATCGTCCGATTGTTGAAGATGCAGATGACACTGAACGTGACCAGTTGCAGGCGATTTTTGATGCCGTAGATGAACTGGGACGTGAAGGGCCAGGCGACATTCTGATCTTCATGAGCGGTGAACGTGAAATTCGCGATACCGCCGATGCGCTGAATAAGCTGGATTTGCGCCATACCGAAGTGCTACCGCTGTATGCACGCCTTTCCAACAGCGAACAGAATCGTGTGTTCCAGTCGCACAGCGGTCGCCGTATCGTGCTGGCGACCAACGTGGCGGAAACCTCGCTGACCGTTCCGGGAATTAAGTATGTAATTGATCCGGGCACCGCGCGTATCAGTCGCTACAGTTACCGCACTAAAGTTCAGCGCTTGCCGATTGAACCGGTGTCGCAGGCCTCTGCTAACCAGCGTAAAGGCCGCTGCGGTCGTGTTTCGGAAGGGATCTGTATTCGTCTGTATTCCGAAGATGATTTCCTGTCGCGTCCGGAGTTTACCGACCCGGAGATCCTGCGTACCAACCTGGCATCCGTTATTTTGCAGATGACCGCGTTGGGGCTGGGCGATATCGCGGCGTTCCCGTTTGTTGAAGCGCCTGATAAGCGCAATATTCAGGACGGTGTACGCCTGCTCGAAGAGCTGGGGGCGATAACCACCGACGAACAGGCAACCGCATACAAGTTAACGCCGTTGGGCCGTCAGCTGTCGCAACTTCCGGTGGACCCACGGCTGGCGCGCATGGTGCTGGAAGCGCAAAAACATGGCTGTGTGCGCGAAGCGATGATCATTACCTCAGCGTTATCCATTCAGGATCCGCGCGAGCGTCCGATGGACAAGCAGCAGGCTTCCGACGAGAAACATCGCCGCTTCCACGACAAAGAGTCTGATTTTCTTGCATTTGTGAACCTGTGGAACTATCTCGGCGAACAGCAAAAAGCACTGTCGTCAAACCAGTTCCGTCGCCAGTGCAAAGTCGATTTCCTGAATTATCTGCGCGTGCGCGAGTGGCAGGATATCTACACGCAACTGAGGCAGGTAGTGAAAGAGCTGGGTATTCCGGTCAACAGCGTACCTGCTGAATATCGGGAGATCCACGTCGCGTTGCTGACTGGTTTACTGTCGCATATCGGCATGAAGGATGCAGATAAACAGGAGTTTACCGGGGCGCGTAACGCTCGCTTCTCGATCTTCCCGGGTTCGGGTTTATTCAAAAAACCGCCGAAGTGGACGATGGTAGCGGAGCTGGTGGAAACCAGCCGTCTGTGGGGACGTATTGCCGCGCGTATCGATCCTGAATGGGTGGAACCGGTAGCCCAGCATCTGATCAAACGTTCATACAGTGAGCCGCACTGGGAACGCGCGCAGGGTGCTGTGATGGCGACAGAAAAAGTCACCGTCTACGGCTTACCGATTGTTGCCGCCCGTAAGGTGAACTACAGCCAGATCGATCCCGCACTGTCGCGTGAGTTGTTCATCCGCCATGCGCTGGTGGAAGGCGACTGGCAAACTCGCCATGCGTTTTTCCGTGACAATCTGAAGTTGCGGGCCGAGGTGGAAGAGTTAGAGCACAAATCACGCCGTCGCGACATTCTGGTCGATGATGAGACGTTATTTGAGTTTTACGACCAACGTATCAGTCATGACGTGGTTTCTGCTCGTCACTTTGATAGCTGGTGGAAAAAGGTCAGCCGTGAAACGCCGGATCTGCTCAACTTTGAAAAGAGCATGCTCATCAAAGAGGGCGCGGAGAAAATCAGCAAGCTGGATTATCCGAACTTCTGGCATCAGGGCAACCTTAAGCTACGCCTGAGTTATCAGTTCGAACCGGGAGCCGATGCGGACGGTGTGACCGTACATATTCCACTCCCGCTGCTCAATCAGATCGAAGAGAGCGGTTTTGAATGGCAAATTCCAGGACTGCGCCGCGAACTGGTGATCGCCCTGATTAAGTCGTTGCCGAAACCGGTACGCCGCAACTTTGTGCCCGCGCCGAACTATGCGGAAGCGTTTTTAGGCCGCGTCACGCCGCTGGAACTGCCGCTGCTGGACGCACTGGAGCGTGAACTGCGCCGTATGACCGGTGTCACAGTTGACCGTGAAGACTGGCACTGGGATCAGGTGCCCGATCACCTAAAAATCACCTTCCGGGTGGTGGATGATAAGAACAAGAGACTACAGGAAGGGCGTTCGCTACAGGACCTGAAAGACGCGCTGAAGGGCAAAGTTCAGGAAACATTGTCTGCGGTGGCCGATGACGGTATCGAACAGAGCGGATTGCACATCTGGAGCTTTGGCCAGCTTCCGGAAAGTTACGAGCAAAAACGCGGTAACTATAAGGTAAAAGCGTGGCCAGCGCTGGTCGATGAGCGTGATAGCGTTGCCATCAAACTGTTTGATAATCCGCTGGAGCAACAGCAGGCGATGTGGTGCGGTTTACGCCGCCTGTTGCTGCTGAATATTCCTTCGCCAATCAAATATTTGCACGAGAAGCTGCCCAATAAAGCCAAACTGGGGCTGTATTTTAACCCATACGGTAAAGTTCTGGATTTGATTGACGACTGTATCTCCTGCGGTGTGGATCAGTTAATTGACGCCAACGGTGGTCCGGTGTGGACCGAAGAAGGCTTTGCGGCGTTGCATGAAAAAGTGCGGGCTGAACTGAACGATACGGTGGTGGAGATTGCGAAGCAGGTCGAACAGATCCTGACCGCAGTGTTTAATATCAACAAACGTCTGAAAGGGCGCGTGGATATGACCATGGCGCTGGGTCTTGCGGATATCAAATCGCAAATGGGCGGACTGGTGTACCGTGGGTTTGTTACCGGCAACGGTTTCAAACGTCTGGGCGATACGTTGCGTTATTTGCAGGCTATTGAAAAACGTCTGGAAAAACTGGCTATCGACCCGCACCGTGACCGTGCGCAGATGTTGAAAGTCGACAGTGTGCAGCAGGCCTGGCAGCAGTGGTTCAATAAACTGCCTCCCGCGCGCCGTCAAGATGCCGATGTTAAAGAGATCCGCTGGATGATAGAAGAGCTGCGCGTCAGCTATTTTGCCCAGCAGCTTGGTACGCCGTATCCGATCTCCGATAAACGTATTCTGCAGGCGATGGAGCAGATTTCGGGATAAATCGGTGCAGGACTGTAGGCCGGATGAAGCGTAGCCGCCATCCGGCATCTGTACCCGATAAAGATAAACACCAGGAGTCATCAATATGAGTCAGTTTCCGACACTTTCCGCAACCACTCTTGCGGCTATCAATATCGTAGGGCGATGGCTGGCGCAGAATGATTTTACGGGGAATATCTCCGTTCAGTCAGATTGCGTGATTCTGGCAGGGAACGCGGTTATTCCGACCATCGACGCTGCCTGTCGGATCGCGAAAGAGCAACAGGTTCCCTTGCTGATTAGCGGTGGTATCGGTCATTCCACGCGCTTTCTGTATGATGCGATTGCCCAGCATCCGCGTTATAACATCATTCGTACTACCGGACGCGCGGAAGCGGCAATCCTTGCCGATATTGCTCATCAGTTCTGGCAAATTCCGGGTGAGAAAATTTGGGTGGAAGATCAGTCGACAAACTGCGGTGAAAATGCCCGGTTTAGCTGTGCGTTACTGAATCAGGCGGCAGAAAGCATTCATACCGTCATTGTGGTGCAGGATCCCACTATGCAACGCCGCACAATGGCCACGTTTCAGCGCGTAACCCGCGATGAGCAACATGCGCCGCACTGGTTGAGTTTCCCTGGTTTCATTCCTGAACTGGCCCAACAGCACAACGGCGTGGATTTTGTGCCCGCCGCAGAAGGTCTGTGGTCGGTAGAACGCTATCTTTCTCTCATTACCGGTGAACTTCCGCGCTTGCGGGATGATGCTGCCGGGTATGGGCCCTGTGGACACGATTTTATCGTACATGTCGATATTCCCCAGGACGTTGAGCAAGCCTGGCAGCAGCTAAAAAATGATACCGCGCTGACCGACTTACTGGAGAGCCGTTCTCTGTAATTCTTGCTGCCCGTTTGTCGGCGTTTTATGGCAAACGGGCAGAAAGCCCATCCGTTTTTTCTCTTCATCATCACTTTTCCAGACGCTTTTATGAAGCAGTTCACAGAACCGCCACTCCAGCGATAATGCGTCATGCATGATTGATATTAATTAACAATAGTTTTACTTGTTAAAAACAAATCAATCACAGGAGAGCCGCATGTCAGTACCCGTACAACATCCTATGTATATCGATGGGCAGTTTGTGACCTGGCACGATGACGCCTGGATTGATGTCATCAATCCGGCCACGGAAGAGATTATCTCGCGTATTCCCGATGGACGTGCCGAAGATGCGCGTAAAGCGATCGATGCTGCGGATCGCGCTCAGCCGCAATGGGAAGCGTTGCCTGCCATTGAACGGGCAAACTGGTTACGCAAAATTTCTGCGGGTATCCGCCAGCGAGCCGATGAAATCAGCGCGTTGATTGTGGCGGAAGGTGGAAAAATTCAACAACTGGCTGACGTTGAAGTCGCGTTTACCGCCGACTATATCGATTACATGGCAGAGTGGGCGCGTCGCTATGAAGGCGAGATCCTGCAAAGCGATCGCCCGGGTGAGAATATCCTGCTGTTTAAGCGTGCACTGGGCGTGACGACGGGCATTCTGCCGTGGAACTTCCCGTTTTTCCTGATTGCCCGCAAACTGGCTCCCGCCTTGCTGACGGGGAATACCATCGTCATTAAGCCGAGTGAATTCACACCGAATAACGCCATCGCCTTTGCCAAAATTGTTGATGACATTGGTTTACCGCGCGGGGTCTTTAACCTGGTGCTGGGACGCGGTGAAACGGTCGGTCAGGAGCTGGCCGGAAACCCGAAGGTCGCCATGGTGAGCATGACCGGTAGCGTCGGTGCAGGTGAGAAAATTATGGCCGCGGCGGCCAAAAACATCACCAAAGTTTGTCTGGAGTTGGGTGGAAAAGCCCCGGCTATCGTGATGGACGATGCTGACCTTGAGCTGGCGGTGAAGGCCATTGTTGATTCGCGGGTGATTAATACCGGACAGGTATGCAACTGTGCCGAGCGCGTATACGTTCAGAAAGGTATCTATGACCAGTTCGTTAATCGTCTGGGTGAGGCGATGAAAGCCGTGCAGTTTGGCAATCCGGCCGAACGCAATGACATTGCGATGGGACCGCTGATTAACGCCGCTGCGCTGGAGCGTGTACAGCAAAAAGTCGAGCGAGCGGTGCAGGAAGGGGCCAGAGTGGTGCTGGGCGGTAAGGCTGTTGTCGGCAAAGGTTATTACTATCCACCGACGTTACTGTTAGACGTGCGTCAGGAAATGGCGATTATGCACGAGGAGACGTTTGGTCCGGTGCTGCCGGTGGTGGCGTTTGACACGCTGGAACAGGCGCTGACGATGGCCAATGACAGCGACTACGGTCTGACCTCATCGATCTATACGCAGAATCTGAATACGGCAATGAAGGCGATTAAGGGACTGAAGTTTGGCGAAACCTATATTAATCGTGAAAACTTCGAGGCGATGCAGGGCTTCCACGCTGGCTGGCGCAAGTCCGGGATTGGCGGGGCAGACGGTAAACACGGTCTGAACGAATACCTGCAAACGCAGGTAGTGTATTTGCAGTCTTAAGTTTTTCGCCGGGTGAGCCTGTAGGTCACCCGGCGCCATTCTCACACTTTGGTGGCGATCCAGTTCATCATCATTTCCGGCCAGATGGCCAGCGGTAACCCTTGCGCATCGCGAATACCAAATCCGTGCTTACCGCGTTCAAACAGATGCATTTCGACCGAAACTCCCTGCTCACGTAGCGCATTAAAGAAGACCAGGCTGTTTTCTACTTTCACCGCCGGATCGTCGATGGCGTGTAGCAGGAACGTCGGCGGCGTTGTGCTATCCACACGTTCTTCCAGAGAATAGTGGTGCAGATCTTCCTTTTCAGGCGTAGCGCCAACCAGCTCAAGACGAGATCCCGGGTGACCGATGTCTTCGCGCAGGGTGATCACCGGGTACACCAGCGCCATAAACGCAGGGCGCGCAGGTTGCTCGTCTACGCTATCAATTGGTGTATAAACCGGTTCGGCAAACCGGGTTCCCAGACTGGCGGCCACGTGACCACCAGAAGAGAAACCTAATACGCCAATACGATCAGGGTTAATTTTCCATTCATGGGCGTTGGCGCGAATGTAGCGCATGGCGCGTTGGGCATCGGCCAGCGGCGCGTTTGCACCTTCCTCATGGCCATCACCCGGCATGCGGTAGGTCATCACAAACAGGGTATAACCGCGAGCGTTAAAGAATGGTGCCAGTACGCTGCCTTCTTTATCCATCACCACGCGACGATAAGAGCCGCCTGGCGTGACAAGGATCCCTATGCCGTTAGGTTTTGCGGGGGCATAAACGGTAATTTCCGGGGCGCGAATCCCGGTGACCGCGCGATCATACTGAGATGTTCCTGTATGTCGGGGTTCAGGCGTACACACCGCATCGCTGTTTTTTGCTCCGGGGGCTTCACCCTGCGGCCAGAATGAGACGGTGGCGGCCTTAGCAACAGCTTGCTCCATCATGTTTTCTAATGTTTCACGGCTCAGTGCTTCCATTACTATGCTCCCTCAGTGGCAAAGGTTAGCTATAGCACAGTCAGTGAATCGAAAACGGGGAGAGACTCACAACGTATTGAATTCGCGGGAAATGAAAGAGGGCGGAGGCGGGCCTCCGCCAGAACATTAGAGCTTGATAAATTTATCCAGCGTACGAATAAGTTGGGTGACAAAACCGTATTCGTTATCGTACCAGGCGACGGTTTTTACCAGTTGTAGATCGCCCACTTCGGTAATTTCGGTTTGTGTCGCATCAAATACCGAACCGAAATGCGAGCCAATGACATCTGATGAGACAATTTCCTCATCGGTATAACCAAATGACTCATTATCTTGCGTGGCTTTTTTCAGCGCGTTGTTGACCTCTTCAGCAGTGACTTTTTTCCCCAATATCGAAACCAGTTCCGTAACGGATCCGGTTTTCACTGGAACACGCTGGGCGTGGCCTTTTAATTTTCCGCTCAACGCCGGAATAACCAGACCAATGGCTTTGGCGGCTCCGGTGGTATGGGGAATGATATTCTCCGCCGCTGCCCGTGAGGCGCGCAGATCTTTCCCGCGAGGGCCATCAACCAGTGATTGTGTTCCCGTGTAGGCGTGGATGGTGGTCATAGTGCCAAGCTGAATACCGAAGCTGTCATGCAGGGCTTTCGCCATCGGTGCCAGGCAGTTGGTAGTGCACGATGCGACTGAGATAATCCGATCGTTCGCATCCATTGTGTCGTCGTTGACGTTAAAGACGATGGTTTTCATATCGCCAGCCGGGGCGGATATCAGCACTTTTTTGGCCCCTGCATCCAGGTGCGTGTTGGCTTTTTCTGTCGAGGTATAAAAACCGGTGCATTCGATGATTATCTCAGCACCAGTGGTTTTCCACGGGATATTTTTAGCCTCTTTTTCTGCGTAAACCGCGATTTTTTTACCGTCGACAATCAGTGCGTCTTCGGTAAAGTCGATGCTCCAGGGAAACGGGCCGTAGTTTGAATCGTGCTTTAACAGATAGGCGAGAATTTTGGGCGAGGTGAGGTCATTAATGGCCACAACCTCCACGTTGCTTTTGACTTCCAGCAGTCGACGCAATACCAGACGACCGATACGACCAAAACCGTTAATGCCAATTTTACTCATGGTTTTCTCCTGTCAGGATGAGGCGGTACGACATATTTTCCCTACCAGGCTTAGTCCAGACAGTCATCCTCGGCAATAGCGGTTCTTGCGGTTAAGCGTAAGCGACTGAAAATGGGTGAACAAAAGTTAATGAATTTTTAATAAAAGCCCGTTATGTTGACGCATTATTGTTTTTATTCAGGAAGTGTTATGGGGAATAAGTATTCTGGCCTGCAAATTGGTATTCACTGGCTGGTCTTTTTGTTGGTTATTGTGGCCTACAGCGCCATGGAGTTTCGCGGATTTTTCCCGCGCAGCTATCGCCCCTTGTTCAACATGGTGCACGTCTCCTGCGGTATCACTATTTTAACGCTGATGGTGGCGCGTCTGCTGGTCAGGCTGAAATACCCGGCTCCACCGATTGTGCCGAAACCGAAGCCAATGATGACCGGCATGGCGCATCTGGGGCATCTGGTTATCTATCTGTTGTTTATTGTCCTGCCGATTATTGGGCTGGTGATGATGTACAACCGGGGTAACCCGTGGATTGCATTCGGCATCGTTATGCCACATGCGGCAGAAGCTAACTTTGATTTAGTGGATATGCTGAAGTCCTGGCACGTGACGCTGGCAAACCTGGGGTATTTTGTTATTGGTCTGCATGCCGTTGCGGCCCTGATGCATCACTATTTCTGGAAGGATAATACGCTGCTGCGCATGATGCCGCGTAAACGCTCCTGAGGTAACGCCCCGCAAATGCGGGGCGTTTTTTTAGGCCGCTGCAATGGCGACAATCCACCATGCCGCGAGTTTGCCGTAAGGCGATCGCTAACATGGAATAAAATCGTAAATTATTTTCCCAGACATCATAAAAACTTACCGACGAGATGGTTAAACAACGCTCAGTTCATCACTCCCGTCACTTGATCACTGTCCTCATTAAAACTACTGTATATAAATACAGTTATATGAGAGGCAGATTATTATGTTGTTTTTCCAGCCAGTTGAACACCGCGAAATCAAACACTTCCCGCTATTTAGCGATCTCGTACCCTGTGGTTTTCCTTCTCCTGCGCAGGATTACGTTGAGAAACGTATCGATCTTAACGACCTGTTGGTGCAGCATCCCAGCGCCACCTATTTTGTTAAATCGTCTGGCGACTCCATGATGGGGGCAGGGATCGGTGCTGGCGACTTGCTGGTAGTCGACAGTGCCAGAAAAGCGGCCCACGGAGACATTGTGATTGCTGCAATTGAAGGCGAATTCACCGTTAAGCGCCTGCAATTGCATCCGGTGGTGATGCTGAAGCCAGAGAACAGCGCCTACGCGCCGATCATGATCGGCAGCGAGGACACGCTGGATATATTTGGCGTTGTGACATTTATCATCAAAGCCGCGGGCTGATTATGTTTGCGCTGGTGGATGTTAATTCGTTTTATGCCAGTTGTGAATCGGCATTCCGACCGGACCTTAAAGGTAAACCCGTTGTTGTTCTTTCAAATAACGATGGCTGTGTCATTGCCAGCAGTGCGGAAGCGAAGGCGCTTGGCGTCAATATGGGCGCGCCATACTTCAAACAGAAAGATCTGTTCAGGCGCTGCGGCGTGTTCTGCTTTAGTTCAAACTACGAACTGTATGCGGATATGAGCAGCAGAGTGATGTCGATTCTGGAGGAGCTGTCTCCGCGCGTGGAAATGTACAGTATCGATGAAGCCTTTTGTGATTTAACCGGTGTGCGAAACTGCAGGGATCTTACGGATTTTGGTCGTGAAATCAGAGAAACCATTTTACAGAAAACACATCTTAAGGTTGGGGTCGGTATCGCCCAGACCAAAACCCTGGCCAAGCTGGCGAACCATGCGGCCAAAAAGTGGCAGGAACAGACTGGCGGGGTGGTGGATCTCTCGAATATTGAGCGCCAGCGTAAGCTGATGGCTGCGCTTCCGGTTGATGAAGTCTGGGGTGTCGGACGCCGTATCAGTAAAAAACTGGATGCTATGGGCATTAAAACGGTCTGCGACCTGGCGGATACCGATATTCGCTTTATCCGCAAACATTTCAACGTGGTGCTTGAGCGCACGGTGCGGGAATTGCGCGGTGAACCTTGCCTGGCGCTGGAGGAGTTTGCGCCAGTTAAGCAGGAGATCATTTGTTCAAGATCGTTTGGTGAAAAACTTACGGATTACAATGCGATGAGAGAGGCTATTTGTACCTATGCTGCACGTGCTGCGGAAAAGCTACGCAGAGAACACCAGTTTTGTCGGTTTATCTCCACGTTTATCAAAACCAGCCCATTTTCCATGAATGAGCCGTATTACGGTAACAGCGCATCGATAAAACTGCTGACACCAACCCAGGATAGTCGGGAAATTATAAGGGCGGCCACACGTAGCCTGGACGCAATATGGCGAGAGGGGCTACGTTATCAAAAAGCAGGGGTCATGTTGGGCGATTTTTTTAGCTCAGGCGTTGCACAGTTGAATCTTTTTGATGACAACGCGCCACGGCATAACAGCGATAAACTGATGGCCGTTCTGGATACGCTCAATGCTGAAAAGGGTAAAGGAACGCTCTATTTTGCCGGACAAGGTATACAACAACCGTGGGCGATGAAGCGAGATATGCTCTCACCGCGTTATACAACGAGATACAGTGACTTACTGCAAGTTGGGTAGGGGGGTATCGTAAATAAGTCTTTGGAGCGATTCTAAAACTGTCCAGAAATAAATAAAAAAACGATTATCAGCCGCCATTAAAAATTTTATTGTAGCGCCGACTAATAGATAACTAACTGACAAACGGCAAGTCTATAATAGGAAATTTATGAAAAAGACGCTTATTACACTCATTATTGCAAATGCGCTGACCGCGACTACGGCATTTGCCGCAGCGGATGCGGGAACCTGGTATGCTGGTGGAAAATTTGGTTGGTCGCATTACTTTGATACCAGCGCAAGCCAGCAAACGGGGGCCAATGGTAATAAATATGGTGATGTTGGTTTTGATAGCGATAACGTTGGTGGTGGTGTATTTACAGGCTACCAGATTACTCCATGGCTGGCTGTTGAAGGTGGTTATGATTATTTAGGTAATATGCAATTCAACGGTAAAAATGGCTCATCTGGTTCTCAAATGAAAAGTCAGGGCCTGCAATTATCTCTGAAGGCAAATTACGGTCTGACTGATAATTGGGATCTCTACGGCCGTGCAGGGGCAATGGGATATCGCGCGGAGTCAGATATTAAAGGCAATAACCGCTTTGATACCGGTGTGCGTCCGGTTGTGGCTGTTGGTACGGAATATGCCTTTAACAAGAACTGGGCTGGTCGCGTGGAATACCAATGGGTGAGCAACGTGGGTAATGAAAACCAGATTGGCGTATCAAGCGATGTTAGTTCCGTTACCGCTGGGTTGTCATATCGCTTTGGCCAGCATGACGACGCGGAGGTTACGCCTGCTCCGGCAGTTGCCGCCACTCCTGCGCCTGAACCTCAGCGTTTTAACTTAAAATCTGATGTGATGTTTGCTTATGATTCAGCAGCACTAACCCCAGAAGGGAAAGCAGCGATTGCGCAGCTATACCGAAACCCCGGTCTGCAACCAGCCAAAGACAAAGCGACCGTTGTTATTGGCTATAGCGATCGCACCGGAGCCGCAGATTATAACCAGCAACTGTCAGCCCAGCGCGCGCAGGCTGTTGCCGATGAATTAGTCGCGTTAGGTATGCCGGCTGCAAATATTACTGCACAAGGACACGGTTCGAGTGATTCTGTCACGGGATCCAGTTGTGATGGGCAGACCGGACAGCAGCTGATTAATTGTCTTGCTCCTGATCGCCATGTCGTTGTTGAGATCACTGATAAGCACTAAACAGGTGTACAAAAAGCCCTCCTCATTATCGAATGGGGAGGGCTTTTTTATTCGCGCAGTGAACTATCATTAACTGTGGAAAATTAAAGATGTTAGAGCGTAATCATGTTCATAGAATCGTTAGTTTCGAGAGCCAAAGATAAATTATGGCGTTATTTTCTGCCACGGTTTACTCTGAAAAATCATGTGGATGATCAAGTATATAATTACTATAGTGTTTATTTTTCGGGTGTAAAACAAGAAAAATATCAGCTTGTGAGTCTAAGAGGCAAAAATGTTGTGCTTGAAAAATGGCATGCTGAGCAGCACGCCTATGTGGAGAAAATAAACCTTCCACTCAATGACCTTGAAAAGATGAATGTTGAGATCATTCATTGGAGAAAACAAGGGCCATTAAGATTTGACTCAATTTTCCTTTTTACAATAAGTTATTTTACTCGTATAGCTTATGTGAAAAATATGCTCGCGAGAGCAAAGAGTAGAGTTTTTTCTACCTTCGCCAGCACCAGAGAATTGACCGGACTTGATCGTATAATGTTATTACAGGTGTTAGTTAATGAATATGTGCATCAATCACCGCAGAAAACTCACACCGGAGTAACGTGTGAAGAAGTGATCGATCTATTTTACGGTACCCTTTGGTACAAACATATCAAGAACGAAGATTTCAGAAGAAAGGTTTTTCTGCTATTACAATCTCTTGTCATTACAGAGGAGATTAAATTTAACGATGAAAAATATTATATTCAGGGTAAGGCTATTTCAACAATTGTTTCATGGGAATCTGAAGATAAACGGGAAAAGCAGCAGATCAGGATCCAGAGAAATATTAGTCGTTTGATGCTTGTGATTACCGCGTCCACATTGATGATCACCCTGGCGATACTTGCTCAGGCAGGCCTTATTAATCTACATAATCTTTGGGAGCATCTGACACAGTTAAAGCCAATCAGGGTGTTGTTCAAGCTAATATAATAAAAATCAATGCGTTAACATAATCAGTAATCATATATTTTACAGCCAAATAACAAATCTGATAGTATACCCCCCTATAGTATTTGGAGGGCGTATGCCGCATTCACCCGAAGATAAAAAACGCATTCTCACCCGTGTACGCCGTATTCGCGGTCAGGTTGATGCGCTTGAGCGCGCACTGGAGTCCGGCGAACCGTGTCTGGCTATCCTGCAACAAATTGCCGCCGTGCGCGGTGCATCCAATGGCCTGATGGGCGAAATGGTTGAGATCCATCTGAAAGACGAGCTGGTCAGCGGGGAAACTACGCCAGACCAACGTGCCGTGCGCATGGCTGAAATCGGCCATCTTCTGCGTGCTTATCTAAAATAACACCATCACCTCGCAATAATGGGAAGAGACAAATGAAATCACGTGCAGCAGTTGCATTCGGCCCCGGCCAACCGTTAAAAATTGTCGAAATCGACGTCGCACCGCCAAAGAAAGGCGAAGTGCTGGTTAAAATTACCCATACCGGCGTGTGCCACACCGACGCCTTTACGCTGTCTGGCGATGATCCGGAAGGCGTATTCCCGGCGGTACTTGGGCATGAAGGTGGCGGCATTGTGGTTGAAGTAGGCGAAGGCGTAACCAGCCTGAAACCGGGTGACCATGTGATCCCGCTGTACACCGCAGAGTGCGGCGAGTGTAAGTTCTGTAAATCGGGTAAAACCAACCTGTGTCAGGCCGTACGTGCGACCCAGGGCAAAGGTCTGATGCCGGATGGCACAACGCGCTTCTCGTATAACGGTGAGCCGATTTATCACTATATGGGCACCAGCACCTTCAGCGAATACACCGTTTGCGCGGAGATCTCTCTGGCGAAGGTTAACCCGCAGGCTCCGCTGGACAAAGTGTGTCTGCTGGGATGTGGCGTGACCACCGGTATTGGAGCAGTCCATAACACCGCAAAAGTGAAAGAAGGCGACACCGTAGCCGTATTTGGCCTGGGCGGTATTGGTCTGGCGGTAATTCAGGGCGCGGTGCAGGCGAAAGCCGGGCGTATTCTGGCCGTTGATACCAATCCGGAAAAATTTAAGCTGGCAGGTGAAATGGGCGCGACCGATTTCATCAACCCGAAGGATTACGACAAACCGATTCAGGATGTAATCGTCGAACTGACTGACGGCGGCGTGGATTTTAGCTTTGAATGTATCGGTAATGTTAACGTGATGCGCGCAGCGCTGGAATGTTGCCATAAAGGATGGGGCGAAAGCATCATTATTGGCGTGGCGGGAGCAGGGCAAGAGATCAAAACGCGTCCGTTCCAGCTGGTTACCGGGCGTGTCTGGCGCGGCTCCGCGTTTGGCGGCGTGAAAGGGCGCACTCAGCTTCCTGGCATGGTTGAAGAAGCAATGAGCGGGAAAATTCAGTTGGATCCCTTTATTACCCACCGTTTACCGCTGGAGCAGATTAACGAAGCGTTCGATTTAATGCATCAGGGTAAGTCCATCCGTACCGTTATCCACTTTGGCGATAACTGATTCATTGGCCAGCGGATTTCACCGCTGGCACTTTCCTGAATTTTTTAGAATTATGTTGTGAAAGTGTGACGAATCCGGCGCTTTTCACGGTAAGTAAACTTCCCGGATTGCCGATGACTATCTAACGGGCGTGTTTTCACGCATAAACCCTACAAGAGAGTCGACGGTCATGGACAACACTACATCGATGCAAGCCCAGCATAAACTGGGCTTTTTGCATCAAATCCGGCTGGTTCCGCTGTTTTCCTCCATTCTCGGTGGCATCCTTCTGCTATTCGCCTTAAGTTCCGGGCTGGCAGGCTATTTTCTTATGCAGGCCGATCGCGATCAGCGCGACGTGACCGATGAGATTCAGGTCAGGATGGGGTTATCTAACAGCTCTAACCACTTACGCACTGCGCGTATCAATATGATCCACGCCGGCGCGGCGAGCCGTATCGCCGAAATGGATGACATGAAGGCCAATATTGCCGAGGCGGAAAAACGGATTAAGCAGTCGCAGGACGGTTTTAACGCGTATATGTCGCGTGCGGTAAAAACGTCTGCTGATGAAGCGCTAGATGCTGAACTGAGCGCCAGCTTCAAAGCCTATACCGACGGCTTACAGCCCATGCTGAAGTACGCTAAAAACGGCATGTTTGAAGCGATCATCAACCATGAAAATGAACAGGCCCGACCGCTGGACTCTGCTTACAATAAGGTATTGTTAAAAGCGATCGACATTCGTACCGCAAGGGCGAACCAGTTAAGCGAACAGGCGCATCAGCGTACACAACTCGGCATGGCTTTTATGCTGGGTGCATTCGTTCTTGCGCTGGCGCTGACCGTAATGACGTTCATTGTTCTGCGCCGCACGGTCATTCATCCTCTGTTACGCGCGGCCAAGCGTATTGAGCAAATTTCCGCGGGGGATCTGACCATGCAAGATGAAGCAACCGGGCGTAGCGAAATTGGTCGCCTGAGCCGTCATCTGCAGACAATGCAACGATCATTGGGGAAAACGGTGGGCACGGTACGTCAGGGCGCGGAAGAAATATACCGCGGTACCAGTGAGATTTCGGCGGGTAATACCGATTTGTCTTCACGTACCGAACAACAGGCGGCGGCGATTGAACAAACGGCGGCCAGCATGGAAGAGCTGACGGCAACGGTGAAGCAAAACGCCGACAATGCGCATCACGCAAGCAAGCTGGCGGAAGATGCGTCCGGCAAGGCCAGCCGGGGTGGTCAGATGGTTTCTGGCGTGGTGAAAACCATGGGCAATATCTCAACGAGCTCGAAGAAAATCTCCGAAATCACCGCTGTTATTAATAGTATTGCTTTCCAGACTAATATCCTGGCGCTGAACGCGGCGGTTGAGGCGGCGCGGGCAGGAGAGCAGGGGCGTGGATTTGCAGTGGTGGCCAGTGAGGTCCGTACGCTGGCAAGCCGCAGCGCTCAGGCGGCAAAAGAGATTGAAGGATTGATCAGCGAATCGGTCCGACTGATTGACCAGGGCTCCGGAGAAGTCGTCGCGGCGGGCAATACGATGACGGATATTGTCGACGCGGTAAAACGCGTGACCGATATCATGCTGGAAATCGCGGCGGCCTCTGATGAGCAGAGCCGAGGTATCGTCCAGGTGAGCCAGGCAATATCAGAAATGGATAAGGTTACGCAGCAAAATGCCTCGCTGGTTGAAGAAGCATCGGCTGCAGCGGCCTCTCTCGAAGAACAGGCGGCGCGCTTAACGGAAGCTGTAGGAACATTCCGCTTAACAGGAACAAGCGCTATTAAACGCGCTCCCGTGACCACTACGCCTGACCAGTCGCGTCCGCAGACAGCAACGGCCAGTGGCGATAACTGGGAAACGTTTTAACAATAAATTAAGGGACCTGATGGTCCCTTAATATTTGGCATCAAAACGGTACGGTTTTGCGTATTGCGGCGATAAGGATCTGCGCGGCCTGAGAGAGTTGCACATCAACACGGGTAAGAATACCGATGGGTTCACCCGCACCGTGGGTAGGTATCGGCAACGACACCAGCGTCGCCTGGCGTAAATCCTCTCTAACCGCGCCTGAAGGGACAAACCACACATAGTCGTAATCAACCGTCAGCTGGCGGGAAAGCGATGCTGACAGCGTTTCAATGCAGCCTGGCGGCAGTTTACAACCCTGACTTTGCAACAATGCTTCTGCGTGCTGGCGAGGCGCGGTTCCTTTTGGCGAAACTACCACCGGCCACTCCATTACCCGACTTAACGTGATGGTTTCCTGTAACAACGGGTGGTTAGGACGTACAACCAGTTTAAGTGATTCCAGAAACAACAATTCATAATTCAGACCGACCATCAATTCCGGATCGGCCATGCGACCAATGCCAAGGTCGATTTCCCCGGATTTTAAACCTGCCAAAATCATCGGATTGCTCATGGTGGCGACCTGTAGCGTGGTCTCCATTTGCTGTTTGTGGAAAGGACCAATTACCGCAGGCAGAATGCCCAGTGCCGCGGTGGGTAAGGCCCCAATCCGTACGACATCAGTCTGCGATTCTTCGCGCTGATTTAACGCTTGTCCGGCGGTGTTGAGCGCATCCAGCACTCTTACAGCGTGGGTAAGAAACTGTTCTCCGGGCAGCGTTAACTGCGCGCCAAGGCGGCCACGCTCAAAGAGTCGGGTACCGGTCAGTTGCTCCAGCTCATTTAGCGTTTTGGAGAGAGCCGGTTGGCTCAGGTTAAGGGTCTCAGCCGCGCGCCCCAACGTTCCCTGCTGTGCAACGGCGACAAAAGTATGAAGGTGGCGCAAGCGAATGCGCTGATTGAACAGAACATTTTTTTCCATAAGCGATGTTAAAAACAGAGCCGTATCGGTGACAAGTAAAGTTGTTTGTTTTTGATAACCTGATAGCAAAATATTATTAACATTTATCATGTTTTACTTACAACTGATTTATTTTGCTTATGTTTTGTACAGCGTTGCTGGGTGGCGGGATCATGGAAGGGAGTATGTTCAGTCGTTATACTTTGGTTATTGTTTACTTTTGAACGATTTCTCTTCACAAGGCACTGATGAATGATACATGTAATAGGGCACCTTAATCCCGATAGCGATGCCATCTGCACCGCAGCAATGACGGCGCGTTGGCTTAGTTTACGTGGCCAGCAGGCGACGGCATGGCGTTTGGGCGAGCCTAACCGCGAAACGCAGTTTATCTTTGAGCATGCCGGGCTGACGATGCCTGAACGGTTGATGTTTGAACTGACCGATCGTGATGTCTGGCTGGTTGATTTTACCGAACCTGCCCAGGGGCCGGAATCGCTGGCAGAAAGTAACGTGGTGGGAATTATCGATCATCACCGACTCGGTGGATTAGTCACCCGTCTGCCACCGGAAGTGTGGGTGAAGCCCGTCGGTAGTAGCGCAACCCTGCTGTGGCAACTGATGACGGAAGATGAACGCAACCAGTTATCTTCCGCTGAAGCTGTTTTACTGCTCGGTGCGGTATTGAGTGACACTGTCACGCTGCGTTCACCTACGACCACCTCTGACGATCGCCAGGCGGTTGATGCGCTGGCCCAAAAAACCGGAGTGGATCTTGACGCTTTCAGTCGCGACCTGCTGTCAGCCAAAACAAGCGTGGAAGGGATGAGCGCCCGCGAACTTTTGCAGAAAGACATTAAAACCTTCACCATCCATGGACATTCAGTCTGTGTAGCGCAGCTTGAACTGTATGCGCTGCAACAGGTGGATGAGGTGCTGGACGATCTCCGTCAGGAAATGGCGCGCTATGCAGAAGAAAAGAATGCTGCGTTGGTCGTGCTGATGCTCACTGACATCAATCTGGGTGACACCAGCCTTTGGTTTGCTGGAGCAGAACTTTCAGACATCCCGCAGCCTTGCAAGGTAGAAGGTATGCTTAGCCGTAAAAAACAGATGCTACCCTGGCTGGAAAGTCATTTGAAACCACGCCAGTAGGTACTGTTCATCGTTTGTATGGGTGGGAAGTTTACGCGGGGTCACACTTTGTAAATTCTTCCCACCGGAGTCAGCGGTGTTTTCTACACTCCAGGTAATATTCACTGGAGGCATGACATTATGGCGAACACCATCACGGCAGATGAGATTCGGGAACAATTTTCGCAGGCAATGTCAGCAATGTACCAGCAGGAAGTCCCGCAATACGGCACGTTGCTGGAACTTGTCGCTGATGTGAATCTGGCGGTACTGGAAAATAATCCGACGCTGCATGAAAAACTGGCGAATGCGGATGAACTGGCCCGGCTAAACGTTGAACGTCATGGCGCCATTCGAGTGGGTACCGCGCAGGAGCTTTCTACGCTGCGCCGGATGTTTGCCGTTATGGGCATGTATCCGGTGAGTTACTACGATCTCTCCCAGGCCGGCGTCCCCGTACATTCTACAGCCTTTCGTCCCATCGACGATGCCTCGCTATCGCGCAACCCGTTTCGGGTATTCACCTCGTTATTACGGCTCGAACTCATCGAAAACGCCGCGCTGCGGCAAAAAGCCGCTGAGATCCTCGCGAAACGCGATATTTTCACTCGCCGTTGCCACGAGCTGCTGGATGAATTTGATGCACAGGGCAGTTTTACATCTGAACAGGCGCAAGAATTTGTGCATGAAGCACTGGAAACATTCCGCTGGCATCAGCACGCCACGGTCGATGAAGAGACCTATCACGCATTACATAACGAACACCGGCTGATTGCTGATGTAGTGTGCTTCCCCGGTTGTCATATCAACCATCTGACGCCGCGAACGCTGGATATTGACCGGGTACAGTCGATGATGCCGGAATGCGGCATTGAACCGAAAATACTGATTGAAGGGCCGCCGCGCCGCGAGGTGCCGATTTTATTACGTCAGACCAGTTTCAAAGCGCTGGAAGAACCTGTGTTGTTTGCCGGTGAAATGCGTGGCACTCACACGGCGCGTTTTGGTGAAATCGAACAGCGCGGCGTGGCCCTGACGCCGAAAGGCAGAGCGTTGTACGACGAATTGCTGAGTAAAGCGGGAACGGGGAAAGACAATCTGACGCACCAACTACACCTTCAGGAAGTATTCAAGGCCTTCCCGGATAGCGAATTCCTGCTGCGCCAGCAGGGGCTCGCCTGGTTCCGCTACCGTCTGACGCCATCGGGTGAAGCACATCGGCAGGCTATTCGCCCGGATGACGACCCGCAGCCGCTCATTGAACGGGGCTGGCTGGTTGCACAACCCATCACCTACGAAGATTTTTTACCGGTGAGCGCCGCAGGAATTTTCCAGTCCAATTTGGGCAATGAAACACAGGCTCGCAGCCACGGAAATTCCAGCCGCGACGCGTTTGAACAGGCGCTGGGTTGCGCGGTTTATGATGAGTTTGTGCTGTATCAGGAGGCTCAAGAGCGAAGTAAACGTCGGTGTGGTTTACTTTAATGGAATTTACATGGGATTCGGTCTGTTCCCATCGACATAAAATATTTTCGATTTTGTACAGATAATCGACGACCAACAATTGGATTATTAATGAATTTTGTCTAGAGTGAGCGGTCAGAAATGTGCACTCTCTTGCCGCTGATTTTGACCGGCGCGGGACCATTTACACGACCAGAAGGACTCACTTTCAGGCATGAATCGCAGACGATTTATTAAAGGTTCAATGGCAGTGGCCGCCGTGTGCGGAACCAGTGGTATTGCATCACTCTTTTCCCGCGCCGCCATTGCGGCAGAGTCTGACATTGCAGACGGAAAAACTGTACGTTTTGATTTTTCCGTTCTGCAATCGATGGCCCATGACTTAGCACAGAAACCCTGGGGCGGCGCACCGCGCGCGTTACCGGATACGCTGGCAAAACTGACGCCGCAGGCCTACAACAGCATTCAATATGACGCAGGACAGTCTCTGTGGAACAATGTTGAAAATCGTCAGCTTGATGCGCAGTTCTTCCACGTGGGAATGGGTTTTCGTCGCCGTGTACGTATGTTCTCGGTTGATGGCAGTACGCATATGGCACGTGAAATCCACTTCCGTCCGGAGCTGTTTAAATACAACGATGCGGGCGTGGATACCAAACAATTGGAAGGGCAGACTGACCTCGGATTCGCCGGATTCCGCGTGTTTAAAGCGCCAGAACTGGCCCGCCGCGATGTCGTTTCTTTCCTGGGCGCCAGCTATTTCCGCGCCGTGGATGACACCTATCAGTATGGTTTATCGGCCCGTGGTCTGGCGGTAGATACCTACACCGACAGCAAAGAAGAGTTTCCTGATTTCACCTCTTTCTGGTTTGAAACGGTTAAACCGGGCGCGACTTCCTTTACCGTGTATGCGCTTCTCGACAGCCCAAGCGTAACCGGCGCATTCAAGTTCGTGATCCACTGTGAGAAAACGCAGGTGATTATGGATGTACAAAACCACATCTATGCGCGCAAAGACATTAAACAGCTCGGCATTGCGCCGATGACCAGCATGTTCAGCTGCGGCAACAATGAGCGTCGGATGTGCGACACTATTCACCCGCAAATTCATGACTCCGATCGTCTGGCGATGTGGCGGGGCAATGGCGAGTGGATCTGCCGCCCGCTGAATAACCCGCAGAAGCTGCAGTTCAACGCCTATACCGATAACAACCCGAAAGGGTTTGGCTTGCTGCAACTCGATCGTGACTTCTCCCATTATCAGGACATCATGGGCTGGTACAACAAGCGCCCAAGCCTGTGGGTCGAACCGCGCAACCAGTGGGGCAAGGGGGCTATCGGCCTGATGGAGATCCCGACGACCGGCGAAACGCTGGATAACGTGGTCTGCTTCTGGCAGCCGGACAAGAAGATCAAAGCCGGCGATGAGCTGGAGTTCAAATATCGCCTGTACTGGAGTGCTCAGCCGCCGGTGCGTTCACCGCTGGCTCGTGTAATGGCAACCCGGACAGGCATGGGCGGTTTCCCGGAAGGATGGGCTCCGGGCGAACATTACCCGGAAAAATGGGCGCGTCGTTTTGCCGTTGACTTCGTCGGTGGCGATCTAAAAGCGGCTGCACCGAAAGGCATTGAACCGGTGATTACGCTCTCCAGCGGTGAAGCGAAACAGATTGAGATCCTCTACGTGGAACCTATCGACGGTTATCGCATTCAGTTTGACTGGTATCCGACCTCTGACTCAACCGATCCGGTAGATATGCGTATGTTCCTGCGTTGTCAGGGTGACGCCATCAGCGAAACCTGGCTGTATCAGTATTTCCCGCCAGCGCCGGATAAACGTCAGTACGTTGACGACCGCGAGATGCGTTAATCATACCCTTTACGGCTCTCCTGATGGGGAGCCGTATCTGCAATCCTCCTCATAACGACTCTGTACACTATTTACTCGATCCTGTTCGCATTTTTCTGTATGGCAAATGGGTACTCTGTGGATGTGTATTTCTTATACACGTCTTGTCCACTAACAGGGAGAAAGTATGTTTCCAGAATACAGAGACCTTATTTCCCGACTGAAATCCGAGAACCCTCGCTTTCTGTCCTTATTCGAAAAACACAACAGCCTTGATCATGAGATCTCCAGACTGGAAGGTTCGGATGGTCGGGGGTATAGTTTGGACATTGTTCGCCTTAAGAAACAGAAACTCCACCTGAAGGAAGATCTGCTCAAAATATTGCAAAAAGAGAGTGTCAGTGAGAGCTAAGTAGAACGGCGCTTGCTGTGTAAAAGGGCTTCCTGTGAGAAACGGAAGCCCTTCCTGTTTTAGGTGTTAATCAACCATCACGCGTTTGTTTGTCGCCCCCCAGAGGATCGACATTTCAGTGAACAACGCGCCGCTAATTTCTTCGACTTCTTCTGCGCTAACCTGCGCATTTCCCTGTTTACCGAACAGCACCACTTCATCACCGGATACAACCTGCGGCAAATCGGTCACATCAACGATCACGGTATTCATGGATGTTTTACCCAGTACTGGAACCCGCTGACCACGGATCAGCACGTGTCCCGCGTTACTGAACACACGGCGATAACCATCGGCATAGCCCGTCGGAATATTAGCCAGAACGGAATCACGTTTAAGGGTATAGGTCCTGTCATACCCGACGGTGTTTCCTTTGGGGTAATGGTTGACCGACGCGATGGCGGATTTAAACGTCATGACGCGTTTGTATTCGGTACTGGCGATGGTATCCCCATAAAAAATACCGCCAACACGCACCATGTCGAGCCAGGATTCTGGAACGGTCAGGGTGGCGAATGTATTCGCAACATGCAGGGTGACATCTTCGCGCTTAAGCCCGGTAATTTTGAGGACCTGGGCCGATTGCGTATTGAAACGGGCCAGATCGCGTTTTACCACTGCCGCATCTTCTTCCGGGAAATGCGACATAATGCCAACAATTTTCAGGCCGGGTAATGCGGAGATAGCGCGTGCTTCTTCCAGACCTGCGGCGGTACTGACTTCCAGACCGTTACGCGACATACCGCCAGAGTTCAGCGCCAGATGGATTCGAATAGTTTTACCTTTCTCCTGAGCGATTGCACTTAGACGCTTAGCCATGTCCAGATTACCGATCAGCTCTTCGGTATCGAAATCCGCTGCCTGGCGCATTTCTTTCTCCGTCGCGTTACGCACGCGTATGAGCTGCGATGTATAGCCTGACTGGCGAACGGTACTGATTTCCTCGTTACTGGCGATGCCAATACATTGCACGCCGTTTTGCATCATCACCGGCGTTACCAGTGAGAGATCGTGGCCATACGCGTCGCCTTTAAGAATGGCGCACATCCGGGTTTTATCTCCCAGCAGTTGCTGAACTTTATGAATGTTATATTCCAGCGCGCTGCGGGAAATTTCCAGCGTGGTATTATCCACAACCTGTTGCTTATTGACCGCAAAGGGAACGGGGCCCGCTTGCGTGGTGGAAACAGGTTGGTGACAGGCGGTAATCAGTAAAAGCGGAATAAGTGCTAAACGACCCAAAGGTGCTGCCATGCTTGCTCCTTAGCAATAGAATGAAAGTGTTATTGTCATCATTACGGTCTATCCATGAGGGGATACCCGGATCACCAGAGTAACGGGTTCCACGCCAGAGATTCTTTCTAAGTGATTGCTGTTACAGAATAAAAATAAGAAATCCCCGGCTCTAAACAGAGTAATATCGGCTACTGCCAGTCAGAAATGCCCCGTTTACGATCGCAAAGGAGATAAACATGTCAGAAATAATTATCGTTAGTGACGCGCTGGAACTTCGGGCGGTAGAAGAACACCACGTCGCGCCTTTGCATCAATTGGTGCTCAAGAATAAAATCTGGCTCCAGCAGTCACTGAACTGGCCGCAGTTTGTCGAATCCGAGGACGACACGCGCAAAAACGTGCAGGGGAATATGATGTTGCACCAGCGCGGCTACGCCAAAATGTTCCTTATTTTCGAACAGGGGGAGGTGGCTGGCGTTATCTCGTTTAACCAGATAGAGCCGCTGAACAAAGCCGCTTATATTGGTTACTGGCTGGACGAAGAGCACTAGGGCAAAGGTATTCTGTCTCAGGCGCTACAGGCAATGATTCATCATTATGCGCAGCGCCAGGAGATTCGCCGCTTCGTGATTAAATGTCGTGTAGATAACGCCAGGAGCAATCAGGTTGCGCTGCGCAATGGCTTCCGGCTGGAAGGATGTTTACGACAGGCGGAGTTCCTCAATGGCGATTACTATGATGTGAATCTCTACGCCCGCATCATTGATGGCTCTTCAGAATAAACCGGCGAGGGGGGTGCGCGTAATACGCTGTTCGCCGTTGATCACTTTTGGCCCGCGCAGATGGATCGCATCGCCATCAAAGGCTTCAACCTGGGCCTGACCGGTTATCTCAATATGATGCTCGATCAGCACTTCACCCAGAATACAGGCGTGGCCTTCAATCAGGATGTGACCATCCAGCAGAATAGGACCGCCACGTAATTTTGCATGTCCCCCGACCAGCACATGGTGTTTCAGCACACAGTTACCTTCAACCTCCGCGTGTTCCGCCACCTGCGAGCTGTAGCGCAGGGTAGGAATGGCGTCTTCATCAGTTCCGGCGATGACACGCGCATGGCCATAGACTTTAGCGCAATCGCAGATCCAGACATTATTCTCTTCATTGCCTTCTACCTGTGCAAAATCAAAAACTTCAGCCCGATGTTCTATAAAGGCATAGTTGATCATCGCATCACCATAGATCTGCACCTGATGCACCACGCGTGAATTGCTGACGGTCGCCCGATCGTAAATTTGCAGGAGCTGGTCGCTTTCACGCGTTAACCCTCTGGCAGCGATGATTTCAGAGCCACACACAACGCACGCATCACCGTAGAGAAGGCACTCGCCGCGAACAATAGAATCCCGAACGGTGACGTTGTCACGTATTTGTGCGTTATGGCTGATTTCTGCTCGGTCAATCCATGCGGCATCGCCAATCTGCGCGCCATCTCTGACCAC
This sequence comes from Citrobacter sp. A316, assembly GCF_002042945.1. Lineage (NCBI taxonomy): Bacteria > Pseudomonadati > Pseudomonadota > Gammaproteobacteria > Enterobacterales > Enterobacteriaceae > Citrobacter > Citrobacter sp. A316. The sequence continues at coordinate 69,470 of NZ_MVFZ01000003.1, read as the reverse complement.
GCTTGCCTGTGTAATACGTGCGTTTCCGGATATCGTCGCGCCGGAAAAGGCGAGCGCATTCTCATCGTAAATCCAGCAATCGCCACTTTGCGATAGCACGCTTTCATCATCAATCCAACCGCCGGGCGTACCGGCTCTAACATCATTAAAATCAATGATCGCAATTATCTGGCGTAGTAATACGCTCTTTTTATTGCCATTATCCTGGTAACTAAAGGCGCGAGGTTCATCGCCCAGACGATATTTGGTCATAGCTCATTTCCATGTTGCGCACCTTAGTTAAACGTAGCAAAGTTTTCCGCACTGGCTAAATTCGTGGAAATTCCATAAAATGTATTTCAAATATACTTTAAAAAATAAACAAAATGAGTAAGAACAAGCAAAGTGAGCGAGTCCTCAATCTTCCGGCCGGTTATTTTGGCATGGTACTGGGTATCATCGGGATGGGGTTTGCGTGGCGTTATGCCAGCCATGTATGGTCTGTAAGCCACTGGATTGGCGACGGTTTAGTGATCCTCGCAATGGTCATTTGGGGGCTGTTGACGCTGGCCTTTATTAGCCGTTTACTGCGTTTTCCTCATAGCGTATTGGCGGAAATTCGTCACCCGGTGATGAGCAGTTTTGTCAGTCTGTTTCCAGCCACAACGATGCTGGTTGCGATTGGTTTTGTCCCGTGGTATCGACCGCTGGCGATTGTGTTGTTCAGCATCGGCGTGGTGATACAGCTGGCGTACGCGGCCTGGCAAACGGCAGGATTATGGCGTGGCGAGCACCCGGAAGAGGCCACCACACCGGGTCTGTATCTGCCAACCGTTGCCAATAACTTTATCAGCGCCATGGCCTGCGGTGCGCTTGGTTTCAACGATGCCGGGTTGGTGTTTTTGGGCGCAGGAGTATTTTCCTGGCTCAGCCTGGAGCCAGTGATTCTGCAACGTTTACGAAGCTGCGGCGAGCTGCCGACGGTTTTACGGACTTCACTTGGTATTCAGTTGGCCCCCGCGCTGGTGGCCTGTAGCGCCTGGCTTAGTGTGAACGGTGGTGAGGGGGATACGTTAGCCAAAATGCTGTTCGGCTATGGTTTGCTGCAACTTCTGTTCATGCTACGCCTCATGCCGTGGTATTTGTCACAGCCGTTTAATGCGTCTTTCTGGAGCTTCTCGTTTGGCGTGTCGGCCCTGGCGACGACAGGATTGCATCTGGGACACGGCAGCGAATCAGGATTTTTTCATACGCTATCGATCCCATTGTTTATTTTTACCAATTTTATCATTGCATTATTACTGGTACGTACGTTTGCACTGTTGATGCAGGGAAAACTGCTCATCCGCACAGAGCGTGCTGCATTACTGAAATCTGAGGATAAATAATGACCCTTTGCGACGAAAACTACTTTACTGAAAAATACGATTTAACCCGTACGCATTCCGATGTCGTTGAAGCGGCAAAAATTGTCAAACCGGGCAAAACGTTAGACCTGGGTTGCGGTAACGGTCGTAACAGCTTGTACCTGGCGGCAAATGGCTATGACGTGACTGCATGGGATAAAAACCCCATGAGCATCGCTAACCTTGAGCGCATCAAAGCGGCAGAAGGGCTGACCAACCTGAACGCGAAGGTCGCTGACCTAAATGCGTTACGTTTTGATGGTGAATACGATTTTATTCTTTCTACCGTTGTGCTGATGTTTCTTGAAGCCAAAACTATCCCTGGCCTTATTGAAAATATGCAACGTTGCACTAAACCGGGTGGATATAACTTAATCGTTGCGGCGATGGATACCGATGATTTTCCGTGCACAGTTGGTTTTCCGTTTGCGTTTAAAACCGGAGAATTACGCAACTATTACAACGGGTGGGATCTGCTGAAATATAACGAGGATGTAGGTGAACTTCATCGTACGGATGAAAACGGTAACCGAATTAAACTGCGCTTTGCCACCATGCTGGCACGCAAAACTTCCTGAACCTCCCGTCTGGCTTAACTCTTTCTGCGTTCAGCATTTTTTGTGCTGAGCGCAGAGATAAAATTGTGCGGTGCTTACCATTTTTAGTACATCCAACATGAAACTGTTTTGCTATCCTTTTTAGGCATCATTGCGAAAACTAAAGGGATCGTTTCATGCGTACTCAAACTTTATTTAAAGTTGCAGTGCTTACTGGCTTGTTGGCATTATCCGGCTGTGCGTCAAAAGTGACCGAGCCGGATAAATATTCTGGGTTTTTAAAAAATTACTCTGATCTGAAGGAAACAAAATCAGCATCGGGACAAACGGTACTCCGTTGGGTTGATCCGAGCTACAACGAATCCAAATATGACAACATCGTATATAACCCGGTAACGTATTATCCGGTTCCTAAACCTACTACGCAGGTAGGGCAGCAGGTTCTTGATCAATTACTGACTTATACCAATACACAGTTGAAATCCGCCATCAGCAAGCGTAAGCCTCTGGTTACGACCCCTGGACCGCGTAGCCTGATTTTCCGCGGGGCGATTACCGGTGTAGCGACCAGCAAAGAAGGGCTGCAGTTCTATGAAGTGGTCCCGGTCGCACTGCTTGTTGCGGGAACGCAAATGGCGACGGGTCACCGTACCATGGATACCAACCTCTATTTCGAGGGTGAGTTGATTGATGCGGCGACCAATAAACCGGTGATTAAGGTTGTACGTAAGGGTGAAGGTAAAGACCTGAACAACGAAAGTACGCCGATGGCGTTCGAAACGTTGAAGAAAGTTGTTGATGACATGGCAACCGATGCTTCCATGTTTGATGTGAACCAAAAACCACAATAAAAATGATGAACGCACCATCTCAGGATGGTGCGTTTTTTTATGCTACGCGACGACGATAGAATAGTTTACCCATCAGCGCTTCCGGTCGGGCAAACATCACCAGGTTACCCAGTAAAATCAACACGAGTCCGGCAATCGCGTTAACTTGCCAGATGTATCCTTCATACAATGTTGACAGCGTCAGCGCCACCAGAGGGAACAGCAGCGTGCTGTATGCCGCCTTGCTGGGGCCAATGCGACCGACCAGTGTGAAATAAGCGCCAAAGGCAATCACCGAGCCGAAAATAGCCAGATATAACAGTGCGCTAAGATAGCTGAATGTCCACTGTGGCGTGAAGTTGTCCCCACGAACCAATGCAATGGCAGCGATTAGCAGCGTACCGTACAGCATGGCCCAGGTGTTGGTCGTTAATACTTCCAACCCTTTTTTCTGGTGACGCAGACTTATCATATTGCCCAGTGAGAAGCCGAAGGTTCCCAGAGCGCTCAAACCGATACCGAGCAGCAGTGAATGATTAAACCCGCTGTTGAGCAAATCCTGCCAGAACAGAGTCACAATGCCCGTCAGTCCCAGACCCGCTGCAATATAGAAACGCAGCGGTGGTTTTTGCCCAAAAAAGATGAAGCTATTGACTGCATTGAACAGGACAGCCATTGAGAAAATCACCGACTCCAGTCCGGTATTTATCCACGCCGCAGCTGTATAAAAACACCAGAAGTTGAAGCAAAAAACGCATCCGCCCTGTAACAGACAAAACAGATGATCGCGACCAGACAGTTTGCGTAATTTACCGCTTAACAATAGGATCACTATCATCACTGAGCTGGCAACGGCGAAGCGCCAAAAGATAGAAACCGGCGCAGAAACCGGACCTTGCTGCAAATAAATCGCAATCCATGTCGTTCCCCAAATAACCACCACCAGGCAGTACAACAGTGCGTTCATACAACTCTCTCTTTTTGTAGTCAGGCTCACACTGTGTCATGTCTGGCTGCAGGAGGCTTTCATCGGCTTGCGGCGGACTTGCAAAATCTTGCGCTTTTTTAGCGTTAAAGCGAAAAGGCAGCTGTTAACAATATGTGGCTGTTATAGACTGAAAGCCTGCTAACTTATTTGAATGTGATGGTATGCCTCAGTCCTACGATGCCTTTGAAAACTTACGCAAACATAATGCCGTGTTGCATGAATCGGTTGCGTTACATTCAGGGATCCAACTGGCGGCCTGGTCGAACAAGCGCGATACCATCACCCAGTATTGCGATCATCATACGCTCAGTTTATACATCGCAGATGGCTACGAGAGTTACCACAAAACGGCGGGAGGCTGGAAGAATGGCGGCGGGCCGGACCGTTTTTGCCTGATGCCGAAAGAGAGTGAGTCCAGTTGGGATATTCGTGACGATCTTTCCTTTGTCCATCTCTATTGTACGGACGCTCATCTGCGCGAAGTGGGTGAAAAAGTCTGGGACAAAAGCCCCTATAGCTTCACGCTGGACGAGCACACGTTTGGCAGCGATCCGGGGATCACGGCGGTTTACCGTCAGTTTTTGCTTGGTAACGACTGGCAGCAACCCGCTAATCACCTCACGCTTAGCGCGGCATCTTCACTACTGTTAACACATCTGATCCAGCATTACAGCAATGTGCAATGGCGACTTCCCGTTGTCACCGGGGGGCTTGCGCCTGCCACATTGCGTAACGTGCTGGCCTATATTGAAGCGCATCTGGCGTATCCCATAACGTTGAGCGATCTGGCAAGCGAGGCAGCGCTAAGCGAATTCCATTTTGCCAGAATGTTTCGCCAGTCAATGAATATGGCGCCGCACCAGTACGTCATGCAACGCCGTATGGCGCTGGCGCAGCAACTGGTCCGCTATTCATCACGCAGCCTGTCAGATATTGCAATGGCCTGTGGATTCAGTTCAGCGAGTCATTTCAGCAACCGGTTTAAACAAGTGATGGGTAAAACGCCAACGCAGCTACGCGCGGCGAAATAACGTCAACACTGCGTAGCAGATACCGCCGATGACCAGCCCCCAGAATGCCGAGCCAACGCCAAATACCGTCAGACCACTGGCCGTAACCAGAAAAGTCACAACGGCTGCGTCGCGTTCTGCTTCATTATGTAAGGCTTGATATAAACTACCGCTAATCGTGCCAAGCAATGCCAGACCAGCCAGCATCTGGATCCAGCTTACGGGCAGGGCTGCCATCAGTCCTGTGACCGAACCGCCAAACACTCCAGCCAGAAGATAGAAAACACCCGCGGCAGCAGCGGCGAGCCAGCGTCGATTGGCATCCGGATGGGCTTCGGGGCTTTGACAAATTGCGGCGGTTATGGCGGCTATGCAGATGGAATAGACGCCAAACGGCGAAAATAGCAGCGCCAGCAGACCCGTAAAAACAATCAGGGGGGAAACGGGTAACGAATATCCCGATGCTTTCATAGTTGCAATACCGGGGGCATTTTGCGAAGCCATAGTGACCAGAAACAGCGGTAGCGCAATGCTGATACTGTGGGCTAATGAAAAGTGTGGGGCAATAAACGCTGGCATAACCGGTGACAGATTAACACCATCGGTGACAATGTCACCTTTAACCAGAGCGATGGCAATACCCACCAGCATCGCGGCGATAACGGCATATCTTGGGGCAATCACTTTTAGCACCAGCCATGCTACCAGCATACTACCGCACAAAATAAGCTCACTGTTCAGGCTAATAAATGCCTGCAACCCAAAACGCAGCAAGATCCCGGCCAGCATGGCTGATGCCAGCGAGTGGGGAATGATTTTCATCAGGCGGGCAAACAGTCCGGTTACTCCGCACAGCACAATCAACGCATTAGCCACGATAAAAACGCCGATGGCATCCTGAATAGATACCCCGTGCAGGCCCGTCACCAGCAGCGCGGCACCGGGCGTTGACCATGCGGTAAGCACAGGGGCGCGATACCACAATGTCAGAGCCAGCGTACTGACCCCCATTGCTAGCCCAAGTGCAGTCATCCAGCCCGCAATTTGTCCGGTCGTCGCACCTGCGGCGAGCGCCGCTTGCCAGATAATGGCCGCCGAACTGGCATAGCCGACCAGGACCGCCACAAAACCCGATAATACGGTAGGCAGGGGGATGGAAAATGTACGCATAGCAACTCCGCGTGCGTTATAACGGTCAATTACTGTAACACTGTGCGTTATAACGTACAAGTGCTAAGCTGTAACCCTGAGAAGGGAGAGCAGGAAGGAGAAAAATGGACAACTTAACCCACTATCTGGCCACAACGCTCAAGACGCTACGTCACCAGCGTGAATGGAGCCTTTCGCGTCTGGCGGAGGAAACTGGCGTTTCAAAAGCGATGCTGGGGCAGATTGAGCGCAACGAATCCAGTCCAACGGTGGCAACATTGTGGAAAATTGCCACCGGACTGAACGTCCCGTTTTCAACGTTTATTTCACCGCCGGAGTCAGACTGCGCGCCAACATTCGATCCCCAGCAGCAGGCGATGGTCGTCACGCCGTTGTTCCCGTGGGATCCGCAACTGTGCTTCGATCATTTTTCGATATTGCTGGCACCCGGTGCGCTCAGTGAATCAACTCCGCATGAGACCGGCGTAATAGAGCACGTGGTGGTGATAAATGGGCAACTGGATATGTGTATTGAGGGCCAGTGGCGTACCCTTAAATCCGGTGAGGGTGTCCGTTTCGCCGGAGATACGGCACATAGCTACCGTAACAGTAGCGACCAAACGGTTCATTTTCACTCGCTGATCCATTACCCACGTGGTTAATCGGGAAAACTATTTCGAAACGCCGCGCTTGTGACTACAATAACCGCCATTTTTACCGCTTGTGGATGGTAACAACTGTATGCGCCAGCAGCCTCATCACCTTGAATTGTTAAGCCCGGCTCGGGATACCGCCATTGCGCGCGAAGCCATTTTACACGGCGCAGACGCCGTTTACATTGGTGGACCGGGTTTTGGCGCGCGTCATAACGCCAGTAATAGCCTGAAAGATATTGCCGAATTAGTGCCTTTTGCCCATCGTTACGGGGCAAAAATCTTTGTGACGCTAAACACGATCTTGCATGATGATGAGCTGGAGCCCGCACAACGATTAATTACCGATCTGTATCAGACCGGCGTTGATGCCCTGATCGTGCAGGATATGGGGATTCTGGAACTGGATATTCCCCCGATTGAACTGCACGCCAGCACCCAGTGCGATATTCGCAGCGTTGAGAAGGCTAAGTTTCTATCCGATGTGGGATTCACCCAGATTGTGCTGGCGCGCGAACTGAGCCTTGAGCAGATTAACGCTATCCATCAGGCTACCGATGCGACTATTGAGTTTTTCATTCATGGTGCGCTGTGCGTTGCCTATTCAGGCCAGTGTTATATTTCACATGCGCAAACCGGACGCAGCGCAAACCGCGGCGACTGTTCCCAGGCTTGCCGGTTGCCGTATACCCTGAAAGACGATCAGGGGCGCGTGGTATCCTATGAAAAACATCTGCTGTCGATGAAAGATAACGATCAGACCGCCAACCTCGGTGCGTTGATTGATGCAGGTGTGCGTTCCTTCAAAATTGAAGGGCGCTACAAAGACATGAGTTATGTAAAGAATATTACCGCCCATTATCGCCAGATGCTCGACGCCATTATTGAAGAGCGCGGCGATCTGGCCCGTTCATCAGCGGGACGTACCGAACATTTCTTTACCCCATCCACAGAGAAAACCTTCCATCGCGGCAGCACCGATTATTTTGTGAATGCCCGTAAAGGGGATATTGGCGCATTCGACTCACCAAAGTTTATCGGCTTGCCGGTTGGCGAAGTCCTGAAGGTGGCGAAAGATCATCTCGATGTTGAGGTGACCGAACCGCTGGCAAACGGGGATGGCCTGAACGTGTTAATCAAACGTGAGGTTGTGGGATTCCGCGCCAACACCGTGGAAAAAACGGGGAACAATCGTTATCGGGTATGGCCGAATGAAATGCCTGCCGATCTGCACAAAGTGCGTCCGCATCATCCACTGAATCGCAACCTCGATCATAACTGGCAGCAGGCATTGACCAAAACTTCCAGCGAACGCCGTGTTGCGGTCGATATTGAGCTCGGTGGCTGGCAGGAGCAGTTGATTCTGACGCTCACCAGTGAAGAGGGCGTGAGTATCACTCATACGTTGGACGGCCAGTTTGAGGATGCGAACAATGCGGAAAAAGCGTTGAGTAACCTACAGGACGGACTGGCAAAACTTGGGCAGACAATGTACTACGCCCGCAATATTCAGGTGAATCTGCCGGGCGCGCTGTTCGTGCCAAACGGTCAACTAAATCAGTTACGGCGTGAAGCCGTTGATATGCTGGATGCAGCGCGCCTGCAAAGCTATCAGCGCGGTAGCCGCAAACCGGTATCTCAGCCAACGCCGGTTTATCCGCAAACGCATTTGAGTTTCCTGGCTAACGTCTACAACCAAAAAGCGCGTGAGTTTTATCACCGTTATGGCGTTCAGTTGATTGATGCTGCTTATGAAGCGCATGAAGAAAAGGGCGAAGTGCCGGTGATGATCACCAAACATTGCCTGCGTTTCGCCTTTAACCTGTGTCCGAAACAGGCGAAAGGGAACATCAAGAGCTGGAAAGCGACACCGATGCAACTGGTTAACGGTGATGAAGTTCTGACGCTGAAATTTGATTGCCGACCGTGCGAAATGCACGTAATCGGCAAGATGAAACATCACATTCTGAAGATGCCGTTGCCGGGCAGCGTCGTGGCTTCGGTCAGTCCGGAAGAACTGATGAAGACACTGCCGAAGCGCAAAGGGTAATCGTTAGCTCAGATGTGTATCGGGTTTGCGTGATTTTTGCCAGTGATGGTGTTCACGAAGATTGGCGGCGGATTCTTCCGCCGTCACTCGCAGTTCATCGCTGTCGGCTGTGTGTCGTAATAAGTGATCGGCGTCCTGCACCTGAAGATATTCATGTCCCTGATTAGTAGCGAAAAGTTGACCAGAAAAAAGCGCGCTGGCCAGCAATAACACCGTTAACCCTTTCTTAAACATCATGCACCCTCTGGTACGTTAGCTACGGAATTGGCGATAATTTCGCCTGGTGACTATTCAATATTTTAATCGGGATAATGACAATCTCTGTTTTGCCATTTCGATGTTTTTTACATTTTTGTTTAGCTAACGTTAGGATTTGTCACAACCGAGCAATGCAGCGCTGCCCGGTTGTTAGCAAGCAGGGAATCAGGACTTAAATCCTGCGGCCGTCATCAGGAGACGAAAGAACATGCCAACAGCGGCGAGGGCCAGCACGCTGCCGCCCCAGAGGATCACCAGCCACATCAGGCGTTTCCAGATTGTTTGTTGCATCAATGATACCCCTCACCATGTTGAACTTTCCCGCGGAAAACGTAGTAGCTCCAGAAGGTGTACACCAGGATTATCGGGATAATCAGCAGTGCGCCGACCAACATAAAGCCCTGACTTTGTGCCGGAGCCGCCGCCTGCCAGAGCGTAATAGACGGTGGAATGATGTGTGGCCAGATACTGATCCCCAGCCCGCTAAACCCGAGAAAAATCAGCCCCAGCGTCAATACAAAAGGTAGTGTATGGCTGTTTTGCTGGCCCAGTGAGCGCCACAGCCAGATGCTGATAAGCGCAACCAGAAGTGGAACCGGCATCAGGAACCACAGATTCGGCAGGCTAAACCAACGCTCGGCGATTGCACTGTGTGCCAGCGGCGTCCACAGGCTGATAATGGCAATCACCACCAACATTGCCAGCAGCAGTTTTTTGGCCACACGACGCATTTTATCCTGCAATGGATTTTCGCTTTTCATCACCAGCCATGTTGCCCCCAGCAGAGCGTAAGCCACGACCAGACCAACGCCGCAGAACAACGTGAACGGTGTCAACCAGTCGAAGGGACCACCGCTGTAGCTGCGTCCGGTAACGGAAAATCCGTTAAGTACGGCACCCACCACGATACCTTGCGTGAATGTCGCAAGGATGGAACCGCCGAGAAAGGCTTTATCCCAGAAGGGTCGATGTGCAGGTGTGGCTTTGAAGCGAAACTCGAACGCGACGCCGCGGAAAATCAGGCCGATCAGCATCAGAGTTAACGGGATCGTCAGCGCATCGACAATCACCGCATAGGCCAGGGGGAACGCGCCAAATAATCCCGCTCCGCCCAACACCAGCCAGGTTTCATTGCCGTCCCATACCGGGGCGACGCTGTTGACCATTACATCGCGGTCATCAGAGTCCTGAATCGCCGGGAATAAGATACCGATCCCAAGATCAAAGCCGTCCATCACGATATACATCAGCGTGGCGAACACGATAATTACAAACCAGATAACTGATAAATCGATACCCATTAGCGGTGTGCCTCCGGTTGAGAATCGAGGACGGCAGCAGAAAGCGGCCGTGCAGGCGTGCCGGTTGGCGGAATGGTCGGGTCATCTTCCTGTGGCCCTTTACGGATCAGGCGGATCATGTAGCTGTAACCCACGCCAAACACTGAGCTGTACACCACAAAGAAAGACAGCAGGCTGATGCTCATATGTAAATCGCCATGTGCGGAAACCGCATCCGCCGTACGTTGCAGACCGTAAACCACCCACGGTTGACGGCCAACTTCAGTGGTCACCCAACCGGCAAGGATGGCAATCAGACCGGAAGGACCCATCCACAAGGCAAAGCGCAGGAAAGGGCGCGAGGTATATAAACGCTGCTTATAGCGCAGCCACAGGGCAAACGCGCCCAGCAGGATCATCAGCATGCCTAGCCCGGCCATTATGCGAAACGACCAAAACACCATAGTTGAGTTAGGCCGGTCTTCTTTAGGAAACTCTTTTAGAGCCGGGACCTGTTTGTCCAGACTATGGGTCAGGATTAGACTGCCCAGCGCCGGGATTTCCAGCCCATAGCTGGTGCGTTCCTGCTCCATATCCGGCCAGCCGAACAGCAGCAGCGGAGTCGGTTCACCGGGGGGATTTTCCCAGTGTCCTTCAATCGCGGCAATTTTTGCCGGTTGATGCTTCAGGGTATTCAAACCGTGCATATCGCCAATCAAGGCCTGCAGCGGAGCGACGATTAATGTCATCCACAGCGCCATCGAAAACATTGCGCGAATAGCCGGGGTGTTATTCCCACGCAGTAAATGCCATGCGCCCGACGCCGCGACAAACAGAGCACTGCTCAGGAAGGCGGCGACCGACATATGCAGCAGACGATAGGGGAATGAAGGATTGAAAATAACGGCGAACCAGTCGACGGGAACGACTTGCCCGTTAACTATTTCATAGCCTTGCGGTGTCTGCATCCAACTGTTGGAGGCGAGGATCCAGAAGGTCGAAATAATGGTACCCAATGCGACCATGCAGGTGGCAAAGAAATGAAGTCCTGGACCAACCCGGTTCCAGCCAAACAACATCACCCCAAGGAAACCTGCTTCGAGGAAGAAAGCGGTTAACACTTCATAGGTCAGTAACGGCCCAGTGATACTCCCGGCGAACTCGGAAAAACCACTCCAGTTGGTACCGAACTGATAAGCCATCACCAGCCCGGAAACCACGCCCATCCCAAAGTTAACGGCGAATATTTTCGACCAGAAATGGTATAGCGATCGCCAAGTGGGATTTTTCGTTTTTAGCCATAGCCCTTCAAGCACAGCCAGATAACTGGCGAGCCCGATAGTAATAGCCGGAAAGATGATGTGAAAGGATACCGTAAACGCGAACTGGATCCTTGCCAGGTGAAACGCGTCAAGACCGAACATGCTTAACTCCGCAGGCAAAATTGATTTAGCGCAATTCTAAGCCGCGCCACATCTGGGTTGCAGAAACAGAACCAGTCTTTTTTCCCATAACAGTTACCCGACTGTTATGGGCCTTCCCCAAAACTCCTCCCCAATAATGGCTAAAATTAAGTCGCCAGAATCACCTAACCATCATTCCGTTCATCGTGATATTTCTCGGTCATTTTGGCCGATTTATGACCCAGCAGTCCTGCGTGCAGCGTTGTCCTTGCATTACCGCCGGCTAGCTATTCATACGGTTGAGCTCTCATGACGGTGTAGTGAGGGAAAGAGGGGGAATGGCATTACTGAGTTTCGGGTGACATCCGGTTATCGTATCAATCAGACTGAAATGAAAATAGCGATCTGCGACCAACAACGGAACTGCCCGGTATCTGCCTGGAATTTTTATCCCTGGTGAGCGTTATTCTTAAAATGAACAGTCCCGAGCTGTCTAATTATGGAGTGTACATAAAATGATCGCTATGATTGTGTTTAAAATAATACCATATGGACCTTAAGGGATGGGATACGCAAAAAATTTGGCAAAGGAAATGCTCTCAGCTCTGAATTTAGAAAATGAAGGGATGCTGGTTGCATACATTAAAGGCTTGATTCACTTTCCTGTAGACTTGTATTCTCTCGCATCCGATTTTATCCATACCGATGACAGACGGCAAAACATGGATGATAATATGAGGATTGCGGGACTAGTGAAGCGGGCAACATCAACGAAAAATATTAACATTGTGGAAAAAGCGGTCAATGTATTCATTGATGATTTCATGCAGCACGTTAATTTATCTGATATCGTAACAAATGTAGCAAAAGACACTGTAGCTTCTACATTGGGTAGTTATACTTTCGGTGAATTTTCTGGTTTAAAAATTGGAGCCTTAATCTCTTCACGGATCACCGTGTCTATTGCTTTTAGTATGTCTGTCAGCACATTGTTAATGATTGGTGGTGGAGTATCAAGTGCTATACATGCTTCGAGATACCTAAAAATATCAAACTATGAAGTTTACCGGAAGCTTAAGGACTTGGGAGATTTAGATCTTCTCTATTTTGCTATTCAGGAGCGGGTTGAGCCATTTGAGAAAGCAACCAGATTATCAAAAGAAAATCCTGCTTTGTTCAAACAAGCGGTAGAGTATTTTTTTAAGGGGATGTAGCTCATCAATTTTTTGTTAAGCGATAAAGCAACCAGCAAATAAGAATCATTGCTGCCGTAAATGTCCAACGTCCAAATATAAACATATAAGCATATTTGTCACCGAAAGAATCAGGATAAGCACTAAACATTAGTATTACATTTGATAATGTTGATGCTATTGCTAAAAATGCTGCTAAAGCGATCCCAACCCAGATTAAGAAAGATAATACTTGTTTCATTTACTAATCTCTTATCGGTTGCCAGATATTTTTATCTGGCAGTGTACTGAATCGAAACTAATGAGTAAATAATTAGATGTAACAAATTCATTTAGCCTAATTAATTGAATTGTCATGCTGTAACTCGCTGATTATCTGTGGATATTTTTCCGCAAACTCCATCGGCAACCTCTCACTTTCGGTGTGTCGTTAAATACTCCCTGTGGGATTTGCAGAAATTGCAGTTGCTTTATTCCTGTTACTGCGAAAACCACAAAAGCGAAAGCAGGTCACGTTATAGAAAGCAAAAACTCCACTATGGTGTCAAATGACGCAGGCATCCGTGATGCTGCAACGCGTCGTGAACGTGGGTTGAGTGTTCTGTGCCTGGCTGATATGAAGTCTGGAAGCTGGTTCCTGTTATATTAACTCAGGGAGAAACCCGCCATGAGGCTTTGCAAGCTGCGCAGGGTGCATTGGTTACCGCTTTTGAATTCTATTTCGACGATAACGAACCGATTCCTTTACCTTCTGCAGTAGGTACTGAAGCTGACTATGTGGAAATACCACTGAGCGTTGCGTCTAAAGTTCTGTTGTTAAATGCCTTCCTTGAATCGAATATTACCCAGCAGGAACTGGCAAACAGGATCGGCAGGCCTAAGCAGGAAATCACTCGCTTATTCGATTTACAGCACGCGACAAAAATTGATGCTGTGCAGATAGCTGCCCGCGCCTTAGGCAAAGAACTGTCATTGACGATGTTGTAAAACTGTTAACTATAACAGTTATATAAAATATTCTGATTATGTAAACTGATATACACAGTGGTTGTCACCGACACCGGTAATCAGGACAAAAAATGAAAAAGTACCAGCGACTGGCAGAGCAAATTCGCGATCAAATTGCGTCTGGCGTATGGCAGCCAGGCGATCGCTTGCCATCCTTACGTGAGCAGGTGGTCAGCAGCGGAATGAGCTTTATGACCGTCGGACACGCATACCAGCTGCTGGAAAGTCAGGGGCGGATTATTGCCCGGCCACAGTCGGGTTACTATGTCGCCGCGCGTCCCGAACGTGAACTGGCAGCGCCGCAGGTGCAGGTCATGCGCGATGAAGCGGTGGATATCAATACCTATATTTTTGATATGCTGCAGGCCAGCCGGGATGCGTCAGTGATGCCCTTTGCCTCCGCATTCCCCGACCCGCGTCTGTTTCCACTTCAACAGTTGAACCGCTCGTTGGCGCAGGTGAGTAAAACTGCTACTGCCATGAGCGTGATCGAAAACCTGCCGCCGGGAAATGCTGAGTTGCGTCATGCCATTGCCCGTCGCTATGCTCAACAGGGGATGACCATTTCACCTGACGAAATCGTCATCACCACCGGTGCGCTGGAAGCCCTTAACCTGAGCCTGCAAGCGGTCACTGAACCGGGTGACTGGGTGATTGTCGAAAACCCCTGTTTTTACGGGGCGTTGCAGGCCCTGGAACGATTACGTCTGAAGGCGCTGTCGGTGGCCACCGACGTTAACGAGGGGATCGATCTTGCCGCGTTGGAGCAGGCGTTGCAGGAGTACCCGGTAAAAGCCTGCTGGCTAATGACCAACAGCCAAAATCCGCTGGGTTTTACGCTCAGCGCAGAGAAAAAAGCGCATCTGGTTGCCTTGCTGGAAAAATACCACGTAATGCTGATTGAAGATGATGTTTACAGCGAGCTGTACTTTGGCCGCGAAAAACCGCTGCCTGCCAAAGCCTGGGATCGTACCGACAGTGTTCTGCATTGTTCATCTTTCTCGAAGTGTCTGGTGCCAGGATTTCGTATTGGCTGGGTGGCAGCAGGGAAACATGCCCGGCGTATTCAGCGACTCCAGCTAATGAGCACCTTATCTACCAGTTCCCCCATGCAGCTTGCACTGGTTGATTATCTTTCAACCCGGCGTTATGACGCGCATCTGCGCCGCTTGCGTCGGCAACTGGCGGAACGTAAACAACAGGCCTGGCAAACGTTGCTGCGTCATCTTCCGGCGGAGGTCAAAATTCACCACAACGACAGCGGTTATTTTCTGTGGCTGGAGCTGCCGGAACCGCTTGATGCCGGTGTGCTCAGTACCCATGCGCTGGCACATCACATCAGCATTGCACCGGGGAAAATGTTCTCGACCTCGGGAAGCTGGACACGTTTTTTTCGTTTTAATACTGCATGGCACTGGGGAGATCGCGAAGAGCAGGCCGTAAAACAGCTTGGCAAATTAATTCGTGAAATGATGAAATAAACCAGAACGCGCTATTCAATATAAATGAATAGCGCGTTCTTATTTTCGAAATAGTGAATGCTGAACCACGTTATTATTTAGAACGGGTGCGACCATACAAAATATCAATAGTTAATACTATTGCCACCTCTGCGTCTAACTCCTTGTCTATACTCCAGAAGATTACCCCCAGGTCAGAGTCTGTAGCGTAATGAGCGTTAGCTCACAACCTGATTAAATTTCCTTGCGCCAGCAGGAACGCTTACAACACCCCGACTATTTTTAGAAAAGGACATATATTTACGGCAAGGCTGCCGCTCAATATTTTTTAGACAGGAGTAAGACGTTATGAGCAAGCAGTTTGCCCTCAGTAGCCTGTGCGCACTCAGTATGACGCTGATGACTGCGCAGGCAGCCGAACCCCCCACATCATTAGATAAACCGGAAGGCCGCCTGGATATTATTGCCTGGCCGGGTTATATCGAACGTGGACAAACCGATAAACAATATGACTGGGTCTCGCAGTTTGAGAAAGATACCGGCTGCGCGGTTAATGTAAAAACGGCAGCCACATCTGATGAAATGGTCAGCCTGATGGCAAAAGGCGGCTACGACCTGGTTACCGCTTCTGGTGATGCCTCACTGCGCCTGATTATGGGAAAACGCGTTCAGCCCATTAATACCGCGCTGATCCCTAACTGGAAAACCATCGATCCGCGGGTGGTAAAAGGCGAATGGTTTAACGTTGGCGGAAAAGTTTACGGCACGCCGTACCAGTGGGGACCAAACCTGCTGATGTATAACACCAAAATTTTCCCAACGCCGCCGGATAGCTGGAACGTGGTGTTTGTTGAGCAAAAACTTGCGGATGGGAAAAGCAATAAAGGGCGCGTTCAGGCCTACGATGGCCCGATCTATATTGCCGATGCCGCGTTATTCGTTAAAGCCACTCAGCCGCAGTTGGGTATTACCGATCCCTATCAGCTCACTGAAAAACAGTATCAGGCGGTGATCAAAGTCCTGAGCGATCAGCACGCGCTGATCCATCGCTATTGGCACGATACCACCGTGCAAATGAGCGATTTCAAAAACGAAGGCGTGGTGGCGTCAAGCGCCTGGCCTTATCAGGCTAACGCCTTGAAAGGCGAAGGTCAGCCAATTGCCACGGTCTTCCCAAAAGAAGGGGTTACCGGATGGGCTGATACCACCATGCTGCACAGTGAAGCGAAGCACCCGGTTTGTGCTTACAAATGGATGAACTGGTCATTAACCCCGAAAGTACAGGGCGATGTAGCGGCCTGGTTTGGTTCTCTGCCCGTGGTGCCTGAAGGTTGTAAAGCCAGCCCTCTGTTAGGTGAAAAAGGCTGTGAAACCAACGGCTATAGCTATTTCGACAAAATTGCCTTCTGGAAAACGCCGATTGCCGAAGGTGGAAAATTCGTTCCTTACAGTCGCTGGACGCAGGATTACATCGCCATTATGGGCGGTCGTTAATTCCGCTGGGGGTTTTATGACGTACGCAGTGGAGTTTCATAACGTCTCGCGTTTGTATGGGGATGTTCGTGCAGTAGATGGGGTGAGTATTGCGATTAACGACGGTGAGTTTTTCTCTATGCTGGGGCCATCCGGCTCCGGCAAAACCACCTGTCTGCGCCTGATTGCCGGGTTTGAGCAACTGTCAGGCGGCGCAATCACCATATTTGGCAAACAGGCCAGTGAATTGCCGCCCTGGGAACGGGACGTCAATACGGTATTTCAGGATTACGCGTTATTCCCGCACATGTCGATTCTCGACAATGTCGCCTATGGACTGATGGTCAAAGGCATTGATAAAAAACAGCGCCACGCGAAAGCACGTGAGGCGCTGGATAAGGTCGCGCTCGGTTTTGTTTATGAACGTAAACCGTCGCAGCTTTCCGGAGGTCAGCGGCAGCGTGTGGCGATTGCCCGGGCGCTGGTCAATGAACCGCGCGTTCTGCTGTTGGATGAACCGCTCGGGGCATTGGATCTCAAACTGCGTGAGCAGATGCAGCTGGAACTGAAAAAATTACAGCAATCCCTTGGCATCACCTTCATTTTTGTTACCCACGATCAGGGTGAAGCCCTGTCGATGTCCGATCGTGTGGCGGTGTTTAATAACGGTCGCATCGAACAGGTGGATTCTCCGCGTGAACTGTATATGCGTCCACGTACGCCGTTTGTGGCAAGTTTCGTCGGGACGTCAAATGTCTTCGATGCGACGATGTCGGCGAACGTTTGCGGGCTACAGGGGATGTTCTCCCTGCGTCCGGAACACATTCGCTTGAATGATACCGGAGGAGAAGTTCAGGCCAGGGGTGTTATCCAGGCGGTGCAGTATCAGGGGGCGGCGACGCGGTTTGAACTAAAACTCGCCGGAGGGGAAAAATTGCTGGTTAGCCAGGCGAACCTGACGGGAGATATGCTGCCGTCAACGTTGTCGCCGGGTCAGCAGGTGATGGCATCCTGGTCACGCGACGTGATGGTACCGCTGGTTGAGGAGAGGTGAATGGCTATGAACGTCTTACATTCGCCTCCACAGTCGACAAGTCTGAACCGGATCTCAGGTTACTTCTGGCGTAATCCGGCGCTGGGGCTGTTTTTGCTGCTCCTCGGACCGCTGATGTGGTTTGGCATCGTCTACTTCGGCTCATTACTGACGCTGTTATGGCAAGGTTTTTATACCTTCGACGATTTCACCATGTCGGTCACACCAGAGCTGACGCTGGCGAATTTGCAGGCGCTGTTTAATCCCGCTAACTACGACATCATTTTGCGCACCCTGACGATGGCGGTAGCGGTCACCATCGCCAGCGCGATTCTGGCGTTTCCGATGGCGTGGTATATGGCGCGCTATACCAGCGGCAAAATGAAGGCTTTTTTTTACATTGCCGTCATGTTGCCAATGTGGGCCAGCTACATCGTTAAAGCCTATGCGTGGACGCTGCTGTTGGCTAAAGACGGCGTGGCGCAGTGGTTTTTAACCCACCTCGGGCTGGAGCCGCTGCTGCTTTCGTTCCTGACGCTGCCTGCGGTAGGAGGCAATACGCTGTCGACTTCAGGGTTAGGGCGTTTCCTGGTGTTCGTCTACATCTGGCTGCCGTTTATGATCCTGCCGGTACAGGCCGCGCTGGAGAGACTTCCGCCGTCGCTATTACAGGCTTCTGCTGATTTGGGCGCGCGTCCGCGTCAAACCTTCCGCTATGTGGTGCTTCCATTGGCGATACCCGGTATCGCAGCGGGTTCGATCTTTACCTTCTCTCTGACGTTGGGTGACTTTATTGTGCCGCAACTGGTGGGGCCGCCGGGCTATTTCATCGGCAACATGGTGTATTCGCAACAAGGGGCGATCGGCAATATGCCGATGGCGGCGGCATTCACTCTGGTGCCGATTGTGTTAATCGCACTGTATCTGGCGTTCGTGAAGCGTCTGGGAGCATTCGATGCACTCTGAACGCGCACCCTGGCTACTCAAACTGGCGGCATGGGGCGGGGTTATTTTCCTGCACTTTCCCATCCTCATCATCGCCACCTATGCTTTTAATACTGAGGAGGCTGCTTTTAGTTTTCCACCGCAGGGATTAACGCTGAAGTGGTTTAGCGTTGCGGCGCAGCGTAGCGATATTCTGGAATCTGTGACGTTGTCACTTAAAATTGCTGCGTTGTCGACAGCTATTGCCCTTGTTCTGGGGACGCTGGCCGCGGCCGCGCTGTGGCGTAGGGACTTTTTTGGCAAAAGTGCAATATCGCTGTTGCTACTGTTGCCGATCGCTCTGCCGGGCATTATTACCGGACTTGCGCTGTTGACGGCGTTTAAAACCATCAACCTGGAACCGGGTTTTCTCACAATCGTAGTGGGCCATGCGACGTTTTGCGTGGTGGTGGTGTTTAACAACGTTGTGGCGCGTTTTCGCCGTACCTCATGGAGTCTGGTCGAAGCGTCTATGGATCTTGGCGCCAATGGCTGGCAAACCTTTCGTTATGTCGTGCTGCCAAACCTGGCATCGGCACTGCTGGCGGGGGGGATGCTGGCGTTTGCCTTGTCGTTTGATGAAATCATCGTGACAACGTTCACCGCCGGACATGAAAGAACACTTCCTCTGTGGCTGCTCAATCAATTGGGCCGTCCACGGGATGTGCCGGTCACCAACGTTGTGGCATTGCTGGTAATGCTGGTGACAACACTGCCAATTTTAGGGGCCTGGTGGCTAACGCGTGAAGGCGACACTCTCGCCGGAAACGGTAAATAAACGACGATATGGGAAATTGCTATGCAACATCAATTACTGATTAATGGCGAGCTGGTCAACGGTGAAGGTGAAAAGCAGCCAGTCTATAACCCTGCCACTGGTGAACTCATTCTGGAAATTGCCGAGGCCTCAGCCGTGCAGGTTGATGCCGCGGTACGTGCGGCAGACACCGCGTTTGCCACCTGGGGGCAAACCACGCCGAAAGTCCGCTCTGAACTGCTGCTGAAACTGGCGGACGCTATTGCTGATAACGCGCAAACCTTCGCTGAGCTGGAATCACTCAACTGCGGTAAACCGCTGCACTGCGTTCTCAACGATGAAATTCCCGCTATTGTCGATGTTTTCCGCTTCTTCGCCGGCGCGGCGCGTACGCTGCAAGGACAGGCGGCCGGTGAATATCTGGAAGGGCATACCTCGATGATTCGCCGTGATCCACTGGGCGTGGTGGCCTCTATTGCACCGTGGAACTATCCGCTGATGATGGCGGCGTGGAAGCTGGCTCCAGCGTTGGCGGCGGGAAACTGCGTGGTGATTAAACCGTCAGAAATTACCCCGCTGACGGCGCTTAAATTGGCCGAATTTGCCAAAGACATTTATCCGGCAGGCGTTGTCAACGTGCTGTTTGGTCGTGGTAAAACGGTGGGCGATCCGCTGACCGGCCATGAAAAAGTGCGTATGGTTTCGCTGACCGGCTCCATTGCAACCGGCGAACACATTATTCAGCACACCGCGCCGTCAATTAAGCGTACGCATATGGAACTGGGCGGAAAAGCTCCGGTGATCATTTTTGATGATGCCGATCTGGATGCAGTAGTGAGCGGCGTACGGACCTTTGGTTATTACAACGCCGGGCAAGACTGTACCGCCGCTTGCCGAATTTATGCCCAGAAAGGCATTTATGATGCATTGGTCGAAAAACTTGGCGCTGCGGTTGCCAGCCTGAAAATCGGTCCGCCGAATGACGAATCGACCGAGCTGGGACCAGTGAGCTCGCAGGCACATCTCGATCGCGTGACTAAAGCGGTCGATGAGGCTAAAGCGCTGGGCCATATTAAGGTCATCACTGGCGGTAAAAAAGTGGATGGTTCAGGCTACTATTTTGCCCCGACGCTGCTCGCTGGGGCGAAGCAGGAAGATGCCATCGTACAGCGGGAGGTTTTTGGTCCGGTGGTCAGCGTGACCGTATTTGATGATGAAGATCAGGTGCTGGCATGGGCCAACGATTCGAAATACGGTCTGGCATCCTCCGTCTGGACCCGGGATGTTGGGCGCGCGCATCGCTTTAGCGCTCGCCTGCAATATGGTTGCACCTGGGTCAACACCCATTTCACGCTGGTTAGCGAGATGCCGCACGGTGGGCAAAAACAGTCCGGCTATGGTAAGGATATGTCGGTTTATGGGCTGGAGGATTACACGGTTATTCGCCATGTCATGATCAAGCACGAGTAATATCTTAAGCGCGAGCGGTAAATGGGGCACGGATAGCTAAATATTGGCAAGCGTGTGTCTATACTATTTCGCGCCACTGGCCTCGTCGCCATCGGACGGCGGTAAGTTGGAAATATCCGCGAGGTCAGGCTAATTGATAAAATAAAGCCCCAGCATATCGCCGGGGCTTTGTGCTTTCAGGAGCGCCATCGGGTTTATCTGCGGCCCAGGCTGCAAAGCCAGGCGAGTAGGGCACTGACGCTCAGAACCAGCCCCAGTTGCTGCACCATGCCTGCTAAACCCAGCATCATTCCCAGTAACAGATAATAGCTTAATCCGAATAATGCACCGGCGGCCCCGGCCTGTTCACGGTAGTGACGCAGCGCCTGACTCAGCACATTGGGAATGGCGACACCATAGGCAATCACCACGCCGAACACCGGGATCAGGATCCACGCGGAGTGCTGTAAACACCACGCGACGAGACCTGACAACGCTGCCAGCACACAGGCATAACGTATCAGTCGCTCCGGCGTCAGACCTGTCGTTAACAGTCTTCGGTTCAGCAGACTACCCGACAGAGAAGCAAACGCAAGTAGCAACCCCGTCCAGCCAAAGGCTCTGGAGCTCCATCCTAATTGCCCAAAAAGAAACGGCGCCAGGCTGTAATAGCTAAACAGCATGGTGTTCAGTAGGGCAACCAGCAAGGCATTTTTCCGCAACTCATTGTCCCGCATCATGCGGGAGAACAATCCGGCAAGTTTCGGGCTGAGCGTATGTTCGGGCCGGGTTTCTGGCAGCATGGTCACTGTTAGTATTAGCAGTAGCAGCGCTAACAGCACAAGAGTAACAAATACACCGGTATGGCCATACAGGCTTACCAGCCAACCGCCGCTTAGCAGGCCAAAAACCGGACTCAATGCCAGCGCGGCCCCCATCACGGAAAATATGCGGGATAGTGCAGTTGATTCATAACAGTCCCTTAGCATGGTCTGTACCACTACTGACCCGGCAGCCGCACCTATGGCGGAGATCATCCGCGCCAGCAGTAAAACGCTGAAGTCGGTGGCAACAACAGCCGCTGCGCAGCCTGTTCCATAGCAGATAAGTCCTGCCAGCATCGCCCAACGTCGTCCGATGCAGTCGCTCAGCCAACCCCACATCGCTACGCCAACGGCGAAAGCAACAAAATAAACGGAGAGCGTTTGAGCCGCGCGCTCACTGCTTACGTGAAAAGAGGTAGCGATACCCGGCAATGCTGGGCTGTAAATGGTTTCCACCAGTTGTGGAAACATAATCAGTAGCGTAAGAAGCCACAGGGGTGGGCGACGAAGTGTGTTCATAGCAATATCCAGAGAGGCATAAAACAGGTGGCATTATTGCTGAAAAGGATATGTCGCATTACCATTGTCAGGACTTTAAATATCAAATATCGGACAGATAATGAAAATTGCCCCCGATGATGCTTTTGATGCGGATAGCTTTGATAAACCGGTAATCGGTATTGCTGCCGATATGGGTGTACATGATTCCGGGCGGCACAGTCATCTTCGTCATCAGCTACTTTTTTCGGCAGCGGGAAGCATTACGATTGAACTGGAGCAGGCCCTGTGTCTGCTACCGCCACGTCGTGCGGTTTGGATCCCGGCAGGCACGGTACATCGCGCCATAATGCGTGGTGTCATGGCTTATCGCTCTTTGTACTTTTCAACCACATTGCCGTTATCTGAGTTACCGCTGCAGATAGTTGAAGTTAATCCACTTTTTTTTGAAGTGATTGAACGTATGGCCTTCTGGCCATGGGAAATGCCTGCCGCACAGCAGTCCAGCCTCATTACCGTTTTTTGCGAGGAAATCCGTGCCGCCCGCAGTGAAAACTGGACATTGCAGTATCCCTCAGATCCGCGGCTTAACGTGTGGCTCAAGGGCTTACGCATGGGTGAATTGCCACCACGACTGAATCAATTGTCCCGACAGGTTGGAGCATGCGAGAGGACGATCAGCCGAATATTTATCAGGGATACCGGGATGAATTATCAGGACTGGCGGCAGCAATTCAGGCTGTTAAAAGCCATGGAGATGTTGGCTGACGGATGCCATATCAGCCAGGTCGCGCAATATCTGGAGTTTGTCAGCGACAGTGCTTTTATTGCTTTCTTTCATCAACATACCGGCACAACACCAGGCCGTTATTCGGGCAATATAATGCCGCAGAAGGATTAGGGGTATTACATATTAAGGATAATTTACCCGGTGATGACAGAGTGGGAAGATCGTTTACTGATGGCAGAGAGATGATCCTCTCTGCCAGCGGACGCTGCAATTAATCAAGAAGAGTTACATCAAGCAAACCAGCCGAACCTTGCGGATATCAGACTGAAAAGTCCTACAGCAGCAAATATATTTATCAGCACCACAGTTTTACTGGAAACATTCATTTTTGCCACCTTTCGTTTTAACCCTTATGGGTATAGTACGGCTTATAACTATCCGCAATAGTACGAATTCTGAACATAATGAAAATGAGGTGTTTTACGGCCGTTTTTCTTAAATTAATTAATAAAACTTGATGTGAGTCATGAAAAAGAGCATATTGCGCGCGATTTTCCCTTCCGGCCAGGATGCCTTAAATGTCCCTATACCAAAAAATGTTGGTTTTTTATGCGGTGATGGCCGTCATCACGGCAATCATCACCTGGTTTCTTTCCCGCGATAAAAAGCGGATCCGCTTTCTTAGCGCAGTATTAGTTGGGGCGACCTGGCCGATGAGTTTTCCCGTTGCGCTGATGTTTTCTCTTTTCTGATGACGGCGTATACGCCGTTTCAGGAGGAAAGCAGGGCATCTAATCGTTTTTTGTCGGTTTCAGTGACATCCTGTGGATGCTGATATCCCACATTCTCATTCGCGCGGGTGTACAAGGCAACCAGCCAGTCGTAAACATACCGGCTTGCACCGTGGGAAGGTTGTTCATCCAGCTTCGTCAGACGTAACATCGGTTGTTGCTTCGGCGCGCTAAAAATAGCCGATCCTTTTTGGATCCTGCTGGCAGGGCGCAGTTCCTCAGCAACGTCGGCAAATCCAAGCCAGGTAATAAAATCACCAATATCGGCGTGTAGTTGCGCGGCACAGACGTTTTCACGCTGCATAATGCGCTGTAAGCGCTGTGGCATCTCCAGTCGATAGCTGGTGGTGATGAGGATGTCGGCAACCTGCCTTAGCGTACGAGGATCGAGTCGTAAACGGCGGGCATTATTTTCATCGCGACACCACTGACGCACGTGGTTAATCCACATTTTGTGTGCCTGATATCCGGTCTCCTGGCTTTCCGGCGAGTGCAGTGTGTCACGCACCTCGGCAAACAGGTCAATCTCTTCATTAAATAAACCGCTTACCTGCTCCTCGCGCGGTTGTTGAATACGCAGCAGCGACTCAAAAATGCGCATCGGCGGGAGCAAACCATCCAGCAGTTCGCCATGTTTTGCCGCTTGTGCCTGTAACTGGCGGATCACCGACTCGTGGCTACCCGATTCGGCTTGAGCGGGATTAATCCAGCTTATCAGGGTTTCGCGGATGCGCTGTTGATACTGCTCGCGTAGAGAAGTCAACCTGGCCTGGCGCTGTTGTGGTGAAGTTGCCTGTGTCAGCCATTCGACAAGGCGTTGTAAGCTATGTTTATCCAGCGCCTGCAATGTACCCCAATGCAGCCCGGGCTTGCCCATCAATTGCTGCACGGATTCATCAAGGTTTTGCTGGGTACTAAAACGCGCATCCTGCGGGGTAATGGCCCAAACCACGCCCGGTAATGCGGCATCATGAACGGGTTGGGTATCGTTGACCCAGCCCAACAGCTTGCGGGTGATGGCGGGCGTCTGGGCGCGGGTAGAGACTGCGTTGCAGATTAAGAGCACATCCGGTTGCAGGTGCTGGCGATAATGTTCCAGCATCCAGCCTAATTTTGCCTGCCACAGTGGATGCGAATGAGCATCCGGGGCGAGGGGAATATCGAGCAGATCGACATTCTCCAGCACCGCGTCTTCAACCGTCAGGACCAGCTCGCGTGTGAGCAGCGCCAGTGACGCCTGAGAGAGGCTGACCGCATTGAGCAACTGATGGTTTTCAATGGGATGAACCACCACATCGCTTTGCGCCTCATTATTGCCGGTCAATGCCACCTGAGTCAGGAAGCTTTCGGCAGGTAAACCAAAATGGTCAACCAGCAGGCTCAGCGGGGCCGCTAATTCTTGCGCGTGTCCAGTTTGTTGCAACGTGTGCGCCAGTGCCAGCCACTGCTGCGTCAGCTCTGGTTGTTCTCCCCACAGTAACGCCCAGGCGTTTGCCCGGGTAGTCAGATCCAGTGCGGGCAGCAACGTGGCAAACTGATGCCATAGCGCATCGTCAATTTGCTGCTGGTTTGCCGGTACGCAGGAGCGCCAGAAACGACCGATTGCCGCGACATCATGTGCGGTAATGCCCGGCACCGGGTGACGCTGACGCAGCGTTTGCCATTTTTCCAGGCGCGCCTCAATAATCGATTTATCGACCTGTCGGTTGTCCGGGAGCGCGCTGAACTGGGCGATAAATAGCTGTACCAGTTCAGCTTCACTGAGTAACCGCAGACGCAACGGCCATTCGCTATCATGCGGATTTTCATCGCACGTAAAGCGGATCGCCATATTGGTTGGTGCATGGCCCGGATTAATATGCGAGAAATAATCAAAGCTACGATCCGGGGTAACAATATTCACTTTGCCAGCAGCATTGCTGCACAATGCCGCAAGCAGATGTGCTTTTGCCGATTGTGAATGTCCGTATAAGCCTATACATCCTTGCGATGAAAAAGTCGTCTTCAGCGCAGATTCACTCACTGCGGCTAGCGTAAGCTGTGCCAGCAGGGCATCCGCTTCATCATCAAGACGCGCCGCACGTTGACGGGTATCTACCACCCACTCGATGGCGGCCTGCGCGGTATTTAACATCTTACTCATTTCAGGTACACGCTCCCGCTATCAATCCAGTAATGGCTACCGCTATGGCGACGGTCTGCCAGCGTATTCAGTTTTAACGTTAAGGCATTGGCGGCAACGGGGGTGCCATCCTGTAACCAGGCATCGCTCAGGACGAAGAATTCCGGGCCATTTTCTTTGCTGCCGCCGCGTAGCTGCAACCGAACATTCAACACGCCATCTCCGGCGATAGTTTTTGCCAGTTCGGCAGAGTTTATGCTGAGCGTATACAGCGGTGTGGCAGGCCAGCGGCTGTTTGCCAGTTGCCGGAATCCTAACGTCACGTTGCCACGTAACGGGAAGTGCAACCGGGCATCCAGCTTCGCACCGGGTTTATCCAGATCGATATCGTGATACCAGATGTTCTCATCGCGCAGGGTATTGACCGTATTATCCAGCACACCGAGAAAGCGTACGGTTGAGTAAGCGCCGATATCGGCAGCTTTAAAGTTAAAACGCGGCAAGCGCAAATCCAGCGCCAGACTACACAGCATGGCGCCTACAGCAGCGGTGGATTTAGGGTTACCAATCCGCCCCTGTTGGCTGAACGGATACCATTCATGTACGCGATAGTTATCCATCCAGATCATACGGTTAACCGGAACAGGTTGCAGATGGCGGATCAACGCCTGCACGCCCGGCAAGCACGCGGGCCTGCCGGTCACTAATAAGATATCGCAGCGATAATGTGAAATGGCCTCACAAACCGCGTGCAGCGGGGAGGTCAGGGTAAATTGCCCCGCTAGTAGTGCTTCTTGTAACTGCCTGAACTGTACCTGCAACGGCACGCTCAGAACATCAAACGCTGGCGACCCTGCTGGTAACGCATGGTCGATAGCCTGTTGAATGTAGTTCATCACGTTGCGCGTGGGTCGTTGGCTCAGGAGTTCGCCAAAGGTGGCATGCAGACCGGCGACTGGATCGTTAATATCGCTTTGTTCCCAGGCAGAGAGGACCGCATGACCGAGCGGCATAAAGAGCTGCAATGCCGTTTGTTGGCGCAAAATCGCCTGGGTATCGATGCGCCCGGAATCGCCAAACAGCGTGGCCAGCAATGCGGCGGCGTCGGTCACGCCAGCCTGTTGTAAGCGGGTTTGCAGCGCAGGCAACACACAGCGCTGAATCACGTCCAGCAGCATGTCATCGCCCGCAACTTTAAAGCCTTCGCGGAACAGCAGATGCGGGGTAATTTTGACGTTCGCGCCAACGCCGTCATCAAGCTGGTAATGAACGACGGCCATATCCGTTGTCCCGCCGCCAATGTCGATCGATGCCACGCGCAGCGCACGGCCTTTAGTCTCACCAGGCTCCGGCAAACGGTCCGGGCGGGCAAGGGCGTTAAAGAACGATTCGGTGTGGCCATCGTAGTGAGAGATAGCCTCGTTATACAGCCACACCAGTTGTCCGCAGCTGGCTTCATCCCATTCCATCTGAATTTCAGGTACGGGAACCACACTCTTTTCCTGCTGCTTACGGGTGGTGAAGTCTTCATCCTGCGGGTGCCAGCCCATCGCTTTCCAGACCAGGGCAATAGCTTCAAACATGCGCAGGCGGAAAATCTCGCGCTCCTGTTTGGGCATCGCCGACGGTAGGGTCAGGATCAGCGTCCGCAACTGACGCGGAGACGCCGGGAATCCGAGGCGCAAACGCGTCGCTACGCTGTTAATTTGCCCCAGCGCCTGGGCCAGTATTTCACACAGCATATGCGTCATCAGCGTGCTGCGGCTGTATTGCGGTGAGAACACTGGCAGACGATCGTCCTGCGGCAGGCTGAACAGCGGTTGCCCGTCATCGTTCATCAGGTTCATCAGCGGGAAGGCGGTAGCCAGCGGTTCGCGCTGGGTTTTGCCATTCATCTGGCTAAAGCGCCAGTCATGCAGCACCGGCGTTTCATCCCACAGATAACGGCGTGGGCTGGAAATCCCGCTGTTGCCCTCGGTGCCCATACGCTGCATCGCCAGCTTACGGGCTTCATCACCCACTCGCACAATCGACGGCCAGATAAAGGCGTCATCACGTCCGCTCTCAACGGAAAAGTGCTGTTTACCAAAGCGCGCTTCGGAAAACTCCAGCCGACTGGTGAACAGCGGATCGTTGAGGAACTGCGGCTCGCTTAATGAACGGACCTGCAATTCAGCGGTCTGACGCAGCCCGTCATTGGCATCTCCGTGATCTTCAATCAGAACGCCACAGGTATGGGTATTACCGATATCCAAAATAAGATCGACGGGAATGGCGGGCGTACTAAGGGTGTGCGTAACCAGTTTCACTTCCGGGACAGAGAGCTGCTCGCCTAACAGGGTCAGCACATTCAGCCAGTGCGCCTGGTATTCAAAGTTTCGCAGTGCCTGCTGGATCTCTTGTTCTGAGCGGTTCTCATGTTGGGTGACATGGTGCATAAAAGATTCGCGCAACCAGCCGTCAATCCAGGTCTGGTCGAGGAAATCAGCAATTTCGTTGTCATGCCAGGCCAGCGCAAACCGCGTACCGTTAAGCAGATCATTTTCGTTGGGGGTTAACGCCGCAGGGGCATTTTCAGTAAGCTGGCTGTCAAGCGCTACGGTAACACGGTGGGTGTTGCCCGCGCTGTCCGGCTGCGCCAGCTTTCGCACCTGCACGCGTGCCCAGTTATCCGGGCCTTCAACAAATGTACGCGGCGGGTTAAAGCGCAAAAACGGCAGCGGCAACCAGACACCGTCGAGCACGTCCAGCGAATAGTGCAGCGTCTGAGTACTTTCCGGCTTCACCACTTCGGGTTGCGCGCCGGTGCTGCCCGGCAAGGTATAGCGTCCTGACGTAAGATCGAAGTCTAGTCTCAGTAGTGGACCGTTTGCCGTTTTGCGCACAAAGCGTCCATGGTGCGCAGATTCCTGCGGCGTGAGGCCGAAATCCAGGAATTGCACACCGCTATTGGCGATGAGCGTCACGCTCTGTTTGTAATCACACAGATTCACCAACATAAAATCAGGCACCTATCTTTTTGATCGTCAGAGGGATTTCCGCGTGATCGTCATAACGCGCGGTACAGGCGGCGACGTCATTGGTTCCCGCTTTGCAGGTAATTTCAGGCATCGGATAACGTGACCCGTCGGTACAGCGGGCATTGCCACGACTCTTAATCATTAATTCACCCGACTGGTGCAAACCGGAGAAAATCTCGGCACGACAAACAATATTGTCACCATGAACTACGCGCGCAGTGCCTTTATTGGCCTGGATCTGATAGCGCAGCGACGGCGCTTTGCCGCTCACCGGATCTTTAACATCGACCATGACGCGCCAGTTACCGTTGAGAAAACGCGTCGTTCCTGCCTTCATCTGGTTGGCATCCATCACCAGCGCATCTTTTGGAATCGCGGCAATCACCACCGGTCCTTCTACAGGTTTCTCTTTCTTTACTGCTGGAGTCACTTCAGCACGATGCAGGGGCAGTGCAGATGTCAGTGCTGGCAGCGGTGCCATATCAACCTTAGCGACTTCAATAGCGGCGGCTGCGGGTACGGGCTGGGTGGTCTGTTGCTTCCACAGCAGCGGCCCAACGATGGCTGCAATAATCACTGCGGCAACGGGCAGACTCCACAGCGGCAGGCGGCGTATGGGCTTCTCCTGTACCGGCGGCGCAGTGATTTCAGGTTCGTTAACAATGACCGGGGGTTGAGGTTCAGGTTCAGCCGGTTTTGGCAGATCAACGACCGGAGTCAGTAAGGGGGCATCGGCCTCGACAAAGGTAATTTCCGGTGCGATTTCTTCTTCCTGTTCCGGCTCTGTTACGGTAACCACAGGAGGGACATCGGCAATGCGCAGGCAGTCGAGCACATCGTCGCGAGGATTTTCATTCAGATTGACGAAGCCCCAGAACGTAATAACGGGTTTGCCATCAACCAGAAACACGTGGTTTTCACCGGGAAACTGGATGGCTTTTTCGAGCAGCGAGCCAAACAGCTGTAGGGAGGTTTTCCCCGATTGCAGACTTTTACGGCTCAGGACCGCCGCATTTTCCAGCGTGCTTCCCAGATAGCGCAGCGCACGAAAACGTGCCTCTTCATCAGCGGATTTCCACGCCACGGCTTTCCCTTCTATCGGGGAATACCAGTCAACCCGATCGCCGTTGTCGTTAATTTGTGGGATCGCCAGACAATCCACCATCGCCTGCTGTTTACGCAGACGAAGCGTTTCACGAATTTGCAATGCTGAATCAAACACGGCCTGACCACCGCCGCCCACGGCCTGATAGTCATCCAAATTGCCGCTGCGCAAGAGAGTTTTTGCCACGTTGTTACCCCTTAGACTTCTTCACGTATCTACTTTACGTTTTATAAAAACGAGCAAACGGCGAAAGAGAGGCAAAAAGGGGCTAATTTTCACGGCATAGAGTGCCGGGAAAAATCTTGACGTTTTGAAAAAGACTTAAGGTAAATTAATTCGCTTAGGGTGATGAATTATTCAGCGAAATACACCGGATTAGAATAACCTGATAGTGATTTGTTATTGGTCAGTTTTTGTCAGCTATGCTCTGATATCCCTGTTAATAATAAAATAAGAAGGCTTATAACCATGATTGCAAGGAAAACGATACTCGCGCTGGCTCTCAGCGCCGTCTTACCGTCAGGTGCAGCGTTTGCGGCCAATACTGATACCATCATCTATTGCTCTGAAGCATCGCCGGAGTCATTTAACCCGCAAATCGCCAGTTCCGGTCCCTCATTTGTGGCCAGTTCACAAGTTCTCTACAACCGACTCATCAACTTTGATCCGGTAAAGAATACCCCGATACCGTCTCTGGCAACGGACTGGACGATTTCCCCGGACGGTAAGACTTACACCTTTACCCTGCGTCAGGGCGTAAAATTCAACAGTAATAAATTCTTTAAACCGACCCGCGATTTCAACGCTGATGACGTGATTTTCTCGGTATTACGGCAGAAAGATGCCGATCATCCGTATCACAAGGTTTCTCAGGGAAGCTACGAATACTTTAACGATGTTGGTCTGGATAAACTGATTAAAGAAGTGAAGAAGGTCGATGAATATCACGTTCAGTTTGTCCTCAATGAACCTAACGCTGCGTTTCTTGCCGACTGGGGTATGGATTTTGCCTCCATCCTTTCTGCGGAATATGCCGACGCGATGCTGAAAAAAGGCACTCCGGAAAACATCGATAACTGGCCGATTGGCACCGGGCCTTATGTGCTGCAGCAGTACAAGCAGGACTCGCAAATCCGTTATCTCGCTAACCCGAACTACTGGGATGGCGCTGTTCCAACTAAGCATCTGATCTTCTCAATCACGCCAAACGTCCAGACGCGGCTGGCAAAACTGCAAACCAATGAGTGCCAGATAATCCCGGCGCCAGCCCCCGTACAGTTTGACGAGATTAAAAAGAATAAAGATTTGACGCTGCATTCGGTTGAAGCGCTGAACGTTGGGTATCTGGCGTTTAATACCGAGAAAAAACCGTTTGATAACGTACTGGTGCGTCAGGCCTTGAACTACGCGACCGATAAAAAAGCCATTATTAACGCCGTCTTCTTAGGTTCCGGTACGGTGGCAAAATCGCCGATTCCACCGAATATGATGGGATTCAATAAAGATCTGCAGGATTACGCTTACGACCCGCAAAAGGCGAAAGACCTGCTGAAGCAGGCAGGGCTGGAAAATGGCTTTGAAGCGACACTGTGGTCAATGCCGGTTCAGCGCCCTTACAACCCGAACTCCCGTCGGATTGCTGAGATGATCCAGAGCGACTGGGCAAAGGTGGGCGTGAAGGCGAAAATTGTGTCGTACGAGTGGGGGGAATATCTCTCCGGAATGCGTAAAGGTGAGCATGACACCGCGTTGTTTGGTTGGATGTCAGACAACGGCGATCCGGATAACTTCGCCGATGTACTGCTGGGCTGCGACAGCATAAAAACCGGATCTAACGCCGCGCGTTGGTGCGATAAAGAGTATAATTCGCTGGTTGAAAAGGCGAAGCTGGTGAGTAAACCGGAAGAGCGCGCCGCGCTTTACCAGCAATCGCAAGAGATTTTCTACCAGCAGGCTCCGTGGATAGCCCTGGCAAACGGTAAAACGTTCTATGCTACGCGCAGCAACGTCAGCGGATACAGCGTCAGCCTGATGGGTAGTGATTTTTCAAAAGCAAAATTAAATTAATGAGTTAAGGAGAGGTTATGTCGCATCTGGATGAGGTCAGCGCACGTGTTGATGCCGCCATTGAAGAGAGCGTCATTACGCATATGAATGAATTGCTGATTGAGCTCAGCGATGATGTCGCGTTGAGCCGGGAAGACCGCTATACCCAGCAACAGCGTTTGCGTACGGCTATCGCACATCATGGTCGTCAACATAAAGAGGATATGGAAGCCCGTCGCGAACAGTTGACCAAAGGCGGCTCTATTCTTTAATTCGTTATTACTGCTATCCGGCCTGTATGTTCAGGCCGGATAAATTCTGTAGGCCTGATAAGCGAAGCTTCATCAGGCAATTAAAACGAACGTCTCGCCACCAGCCACGCTCCGATGACCAACATTACCGCGCCACAGATGGGGCCTACCAGCGCCCGCAGCGGCACGCCATGGCTGCGCAGAATATCCAGCACCAGCCCGCCGATTAACTGGCTGGCAACCAGTACCGCGATCGTCGTGGCGGCACCTACATTTTGATATCCACTGATACTGGCAAAAACAAAGAACGATCCCAGCAAACCGGGGATGAGCGTCCACCAGCGCACGCTGGAGACCAGTTCTCCAAATCCCGCAGCTCCTTGCTTAAACCACAGTATGCTGACAAACAGCACGATCCCGACCAGCGAGTTAAGCAACATGGCGATGAGGATCGTCGAGGACGTCTGCGTGATGCGTACCATCAAGGTATTTTGAACCACCAGACCAATACCCGCCGCAATTAGAAAGGAGAGGGTCAGCGTCTGGTTCATCTGCCGGCATCCGGATCGCGGCGATCGTCTAGCTGCAACTGCATGAAGGTCAGATCCAGCCACCGCCCAAATTTGGTGCCAACCTGCGGCATTTGCGCGGTGGTTTTAAAGCCCAGCAAGCTGTGCAGATGCAGTGATGCCTGATTCTGAGACTCAATACCTGCCACCATCACATGCTTGCCGCATGCGCGGGCTTCGTCTATCAGTCTGCTGAGCAGTGCCCGACCGAGCCCTTTTCCCTGATGTTCAGGATGGACATACACCGAATGTTCAACGGTATGACGGAAGCCATCAAAGTTACGCCAGTCGCCAAAGGAGGCGTATCCCGTAACCACGCCATTCTCTTCACTCACCAGCACCGGATACCCCATCAATTGTCGGGCTTCATACCAGGAAATACGGTTTTCGGCATCGACCGTTTGATCGTTCCAGATAGCCGCCGTATGCAGTACCGCATGGTTGTAGATTTCTGCAATGGCGGCGCAGTCTTCTTTGCTGGCAAATCGAATTGACATGTTGAACCTCAGGGCTTGTTCACTATAGTATTACAATATGAATACTATTGAAGACAGCATAAATCAACGGATCAGTGCAAGAATTCGCATTGAGCGGGAATCTCGCGGTTGGTCACTCACGGAACTTGCCGAGCGCGCGGGCGTGTCGCGGGCGATGATCCATAAAATAGAGCGCGGTGAGAGTAGTCCAACAGCTACGCTGCTGGGCAGGCTTTCCGGTGCATTTGGCATCAGCATGTCTACTCTGATTGCGCGAGCTGAAATGCAGGAGGGCAAGCTGCTGCGCTTCGCTGACCAGCCCGTCTGGCACGACCCGCAAAGCCACTATCTGCGCCGCCATGTTTCACCGCGCAGCGATCTGCCTATCGATCTGGTGCAGATCGAATTACCCGCCGGAAGCGACATCCCGATGCCAGCCTCTTCCTATGTGCAGGCCAGACAACTTATCTGGTTACAGCAGGGGGAATTAGTGTTTGTGGAAGGGGACGTACGTCATGAAATGCAGGCTGGTGATTGCCTGGAACTTGGCCCGCCGAATGACTGTCGGTTTATCAATGAAACCGCGCACCCCTGCGTTTACCTGGTTGTGCGGTTAAACCACATCGTCAGCTAAATAGCAGGCGCAGACTGCTACTATTGATGGATTCATGCCAAAAGCAGAGGAGCACATCATGGGTCAACAGACTAATCGTAACCGTCGCTGGGTACTGGCTTCCCGTCCACATGGCGCGCCAGTCCCGGAGAACTTCCGTCTTGAAGAAGATGAGGTGGCAACGCCAGGTGAAGGCCAGATTTTGCTGCGCACCGTTTATCTTTCTCTCGATCCCTACATGCGTGGCCGCATGAGCGATGAGCCATCTTACTCACCACCAGTAGAGATTGGTGGTGTTATGGTGGGGGGTACAGTAAGTCGCGTGGTGTCATCCCACCATCCGGACTACCAGCCTGGTGAATGGGTATTGAGCTACAGCGGTTGGCAGGACTATGACATCTCCGACGGTAACGGACTGGTGAAGCTTGGCGATCATCCCGAGCATCCCTCCTGGGCGCTGGGTGTTATGGGTATGCCGGGATTTACCGCTTATATGGGCCTGCTGGATATCGGTCAGCCAAAAGCGGGAGAAACACTGGTGGTAGCCGCCGCAACCGGGCCGGTTGGCGCAACGGTTGGGCAGATCGGTAAGCTTAAAGGTTGTCGGGTGATCGGTGTGGCGGGTGGGGCAGAGAAATGCCGACATGCCACCGAAGTCCTGGGTTTTGATGTCTGTCTCGATCACCACGCGCAAGATTTTGCGCAACAACTGGCAAAAGCCTGCCCGCAGGGAATTGATATTTATTACGAAAATGTCGGTGGAAAAGTATTTGATGCCGTTCTGCCATTGCTCAATACCTCAGCGCGGATTCCGCTTTGTGGCCTGGTCAGTGGTTATAACGCAACGTCGCTTCCGGCCGGACCTGACAGATTACCGCTGTTAATGGCAACGCTGCTGAAAAAGCGTATCCGTATGCAGGGCTTTATCATTGGTCAGGATTACGGGCACCGCATTCATGAGTTTCAGCGGGAGATGGGGCGCTGGGTTAAAGAGGGCAAAATCCACTACCGCGAGCAGATAACCGACGGTCTGGAAAATGCGCCACAAACCTTTATCGGTCTGCTGACCGGCAAAAACTTTGGCAAGGTAGTGATTCGTCTTGCTGAGGATTGATGTGTAAAGGTGGAAGACCGTGAATGCCTGTAACCAGGCCTGCTTCGTACAAAATGTAGGCCTGGTAAATCCCAATGTCGTTATCTGGATGAAAAGCGATTATTCATGGAGAAAATAAGAAGGTTACTACCCGAAAGCGAATAAACACTCCACATTGAGATAAATAATGATTACTATTCTCATTCTTAAAAAGGCAAAACCATGATTTTGCTCATTGAAGCTATGTGAAGCAGTAACAAACGAATTTATCAAAGGGAGTCGTCATGTCTTTACGTCATCTGTTTTCACCGCGTCTGCGTGGTTCTTTACTGTTAGGTTCACTGCTCGTTGCATCATCTTTTACTACGCAGGCCGCAGAAGAACTGCTGCGCAAAGCCGTCGGCAAAGGCGCCTATGAAATGGCGTACAGCCAGCAAGAGAACGCGCTGTGGCTGGCGACCTCACAGAGCCGCAAACTGGATACCGGCGGGGTGGTTTATCGTCTTGACCCGGTCACCCTCGAAGTGACCCAGGTTATTCATAACGATCTCAAACCGTTTGGTGCCACCATCAACAACGCCACGCAAACGCTGTGGTTCGGCAACACGGTAAACAGCGCGGTAACGGCGATGGATGCCAAAACGGGTGCGGTGAAAGGACGTCTGGTGCTGGATGCGCGTAAGCGCTCTGAAGATGTTCGCCCGCTCCAGCCGCGTGAGCTGGTCGCCGATGATGCTACCAACACGGTATACATTAGCGGTATTGGTAAAGAGAGCGTGATTTGGGTGGTGGACGGTGAAACGATCAAGCTGAAGGATACCATCCAAAATACCGGCAAAATGAGCACCGCTCTGGCTGTCGACAGCAAGGCTAAACGCCTGTACACCGCCAATGCCGACGGTGAATTTATCACCATCGATACCGCCACCAACAAAATTATCAGCCGCAAAAAACTGCTGGATGATGGGAAAGAGCATTTCTTCATCAACCTGAGCCTGGACACCGCTGGCAACCGCGCATTTGTCACCGACTCTAAAGCGGCGGAAGTGCTGGTCATCGACACCCGTAATGGCAACGTACTGGCAAAAGTCGCCGCGCCGGAATCTCTTGCTGTGCTGTTCAACCCAACGCGTAATGAAGCCTACGTAACTCATCGCCAGGCCGGTAAAGTGAGTGTGATCGACGCGAAAAGCTATAAAGTCGTCAAAACATTCGAGACCCCAACGTTCCCGAATAGCCTGGCGCTCTCCGCCGACGGTAAAACCCTGTACGTCAGCGTTAAACAGAAATCTACCCGCGAGCAGGAAGCTACTCAGCCGGACGATATTATTCGTATTGCGCTGTAAAAAATCTGGAGGGGGAAACCCCTCCTGTCATTTCTCTAAACCCCACGATACGCCTCGTTACACCCCGCCAGTAGCCCGACCCACTTCAGGGACTTACACTACGCCCTCAACGGCTAACTGAATAACACGGGAATACCATGAAAAAGCCATTTATCTGTCTGTGTGCAGGCGTAATGCTGTTTACCCTGGCAGGATGTACCACCGATTACGTCATGACGACCAAAAGCGGACAAACCATTACTACCCAGGGTAAGCCAAAACTGGATAAAGATACGGGAATGACCAGTTATACCGATCAGGATGGAAATGCGCGGGAAATTAACAGCAACGATGTAGCGCAGTTGATTGAAGCGAACTAAAAATGAAGGCCTGAAGGGTTAACCTGTCAGGCCTTCAGCCATTATGGCGCGGTGCGGTGGATTTCCGCGACGCGTTTACGCACGCCGAACCAGCCTGCAACCAGCAGGATGGCAATCAACGGTAATGACGCGATGGTGTAGGTGCCGTTTGGATAGTCAAACGCCATCAGCACCAGTACGCTCAGCAGGAACAGTAGGGTCAGCCACGAGGTAAACGGAGCGCCCGGCAGTTTAAAGCTGACGTCTGCCGTTTTACCTTCTTTTATGGCCCGGCGCAGACGCATCTGACAGACCATGATAAAGCCCCACGACGCAATAATGCCCAACGACGCGAAGTTCAACACGATCTCAAACACCTGTGACGGCACCAGATAGTTCAGAAATACCCCGACGACATAGACGACCAGCGTGGCGAGGATCCCAGCCCAGGGTACCTGTTGACGGCTCATTTTAGCCATGAATTTCGGCGCCGATCCGCCCATCGACATGGAACGTAAAATACGTCCGGTGCAGTACAGTCCAGAGTTGAGGCTGGAAAGCGCCGCGGTGAGCACCACAATATTCATGATACTGCCGATATACGGCACGCCCAGTTTGGAGAAGAAGGTAACAAACGGGCTTTGCCCCGCCTGATAGGCATTCCACGGCAGTAACAGAACCAGCAGCACCACAGAACCCACATAGAACAGACCAATACGCCAGATAACGCTATTGATCGCTTTCGGCACCATGGTTTGTGGATCTTTGCATTCTCCAGCAGCGGTGCCCACCAGTTCAATGGAGGCAAATGCGAAAACTACCCCCTGAACCAGTACCAGCGCGGGCAGCAGGCCATGTGGGAAGAATCCACCGTTGTCGGTGATCAGATGGAAACCGGTGGTGTTACCATCCAGCGGCTTTCCAGTGCCTAAAAAGACGGTACCCACCACCAGGAAAATCACAATCGCCAGCACTTTGACCAGCGCAAACCAAAACTCCATCTCCGCGAACCACTTCACGCCGATCATGTTCATGGTGCCGACAATAGCCAGCGCGCCGAGGGCGAACACCCACTGCGGTACATCACCAAATGCGCCCCAGTAATGCATATACAACGCCACCGCGGTGATATCGACAATGCCGGTCATCGCCCAGTTGATGAAGTACATCCAGCCAGCAACATAGGCGGCTTTCTCACCTAAAAATTCACGGGCGTAGGAGACAAAACTGCCGCTGGAAGGGCGATGTAAAACCAGTTCACCAAGCGCACGCAGTATAAAGAACGAAAAAATACCGCACACCAGATAAACCAGCGCCAAAGCAGGACCCGCCATCTGCAAGCGTGCGCCAGCTCCTAAAAACAACCCGGTACCAATTGCGCCGCCAATGGCGATCATCTGTACCTGTCGGTTTCCCATTGCTTTGTGATACCCCTCTTCGTGGGCATTCAACCAGCGTCGTTTCGCCGCATGTTGTTCCGCGGCTTGCGTGTTGTTTGTGTTCATTACTTTTCCTGTTGACCTGACAAAAATACAAAATCCTTTTTGCCGCACCTGCTGCGGCGAAAACAGCCTTACCCTTCATTGTGTTACGGGGGAAAACTGCCGGCCGAGCATCCTACATTCAATTGTTCGGTTCCGCAAAGCCCCGATAACAAGAATTCAGCATTTTTGTACAGCCAGCACTGGCGCGGTGTGGCCTCGATTCAGCCAGTAAAAGAGAAGGGCATAAATACGTGGAGAGGAGTGCGCTTATCGAGACATTCACCCGATAAGCGCCGTAAGGTTATGCTGATACGCCAAAGACCTGAACGGCCTGCTGTAAGCGCGATGAACGTTGAGTCAGATCGGCGGTAGCATCGGTGACACGCTCCACCATCTCGGCGTTATTGTGTGTCATGGTGCCAACGCGGGAAATCGAATCGTTAATCAGATCCAGCGCCTGGGTTTGCTCACGCGTCGCCAGACTAATATCTTTGATCATCATCGACATCTGCAGGACATCGCCAATCATCCCGGTAAGATGCGTCTCCGTTTGCTCCACCATTTTGACGCCGCTATTCACGTTGGCGACATTCTTCTCAATCAGCTGTTTGATCTCTTTTGCTGCAGACGCCGAGTGCTGCGCCAGATTACGAACCTCTGCCGCTACAACGGCAAAACCACGCCCGGACTCCCCGGCTCGCGCGGCCTCAACCGCGGCATTGAGCGCCAGAATATTGGTCTGGAAAGCGATACTGTCGATAACGCCGATGATGTCGACGATCTGCCCGTTGTCACGCGATATCGCCTGCATCATGGCGATAGTTTGTTTCATAATGTCGCCGCCTTCTGCCGCATTGGCGCTGGTTTTATCGGCCATGGTCATAGTATGTGCCGCAGTCTCAGCAGTTTGCTGTACTGCGCTACCAATTTCTTCAATGGCGGCAGCGGTTTGCTGCAGGTCGGCGGAGGTTTCTTCTGAACGCTTGTGCAGTGCCGTACCTTCTTTTGATACCCGCTGACTGATGGCGCGAATACCGGATATTTGCGTACTGACATCATCGACCAGTGAATTCAGATTAAGCCCGGACTGATTAACCAGACGCATCAGCATTCCGATTTCATCTACCCGATTTAAATGACAGTTATCAGGTTTTCTCCCGGATACCACTTTCTTCATTTGCGTCAGTAGCGTATTAACTGGCTGACAAATTTGATACTTAAGGTAAATAGCAAGCATCAGAAATAAGAACAGCAACCCTCCCGCCTGAATAAATGGATTAACAGGAGCGAAGAGAAATAGAACAGCGAGCAGGGCGATTACCCCTAAAGAATAATTGACGCGCTGGCTAATGCTCAGCCATTTAAACATTGATGCCCATGACAATATTCCGCGACGAATGACAATGCCTTTAAAAAGTCGAAATCCTTTAAGCTGCTGATTATTAATTTTATGATATAGGCTTTCGCTTTGAGTTATTTCATCGCGCGAAGGAACGGTACGCACCGAGATGTAGCCGGTGAGTTTTTCATTGTGCCAGACCGGCGTAACGTTGGCGCGAACCCAGTAATGGTCGCCATTCTGCCGACGATTTTTCACCATCCCCGTCCAGCTGTCTCCCTGCTGTAGCGTGTACCACATATCGGCGAACGCCGCGGGAGGCATATCGGGATGGCGAATAATATTATGCGGTTCGCCCATTAATTGCTGTTCGTTAAATCCGCTGGCATCAATAAACGCGGAGTTGGCGTAGGTAATATGACTTTCTTTATCCGTCGTAGAAAGCAGCGTCGCTTTATCGTTAAGTGCGTGCTCAATTTGTGTAACGGGCATGTTACTTTTCATAGAGATCCCATGGTGCTATGTATAATCCATACAAAAATCCCCGCAATAAAATAGGGGGATATTAGAAAGCTGTTTTAAACCGTTTTAATAAGAAACGTGCATTCTCTACTAATCATCATTTCTGTGGAAGTAGTTAAAATAAAAATTTCTATGTAAATCATTCACCCTGCGTCATAAAAGTGAAACAATTAACACAAGCGCATAACGTTACAAGTTGTTTAAACTGACTTAACGTAAATCGCGTTAAAAAACCTTTTCGTAAAAAGAAAACTGGCATGAAATGATTTTAATGTTATTACCGTGATAGCAACGACCCTATTATATTTTGTAGGCTATTAATTGCGGGTGTTTTTCAGTTTAGCGTTACGACCAGTACTGGACGATCCAAATTTTAACCCTGACAGCGACAGGGTTTGTTATCTACTTTTTAGCTGAACAAATGTGAATTAAATGTTTCAGTATGGCTATTTGATAAATTAATAATGAAGACATGTTAACAAACATAGGCTCGTAACATGTCATATCGCCTGAGTATTCTGGATAAAAGCCCCATCGGGGAAGGTGAAACTGCCGCGACCGCGCTTTCACGGACGTTGCGCCTGGCGCAACTGGCAGAAGAGTGGGGGTACCATCGTTTCTGGATCGCGGAACACCATAATACGCCACAGCTGGCCAGCCCATCGCCGGAGCTGGTGATCGCCTGGATCCTCGGGCAAACCCAGCATATCCGCGTAGGTTCCGGCGGCGTGATGCTGCAACATTACAGCCCGTACAAAGTGGCGGAAAACTTCAATCTTCTGGCATCGCTGGCCCCTGGACGTGTCGATCTCGGCGTAGGGAAAGCTCCTGGCGGCTTACCGCTGTCGACCCAGGCGTTACAGCATGGACTGCATCAGGAAGAAAAAGGTAGTTTTGCCGACCAGCTTTCTCAGCTTAACGATTGGCTGGCGCTGAGCGGAACTGAAAGCGGGGAAACGGTATTCCCGACGCCAATTCCACCGATACCACCGGAAAAGTTTGTACTGGGAGCCAGTGTACAAAGCGCGCAGTTAGCAGCGCAATCCGACTGGGATTTCATCTTCGCAGCGCATCTCAACGGTGACAAAACGTTATTGCGTGACGTTTTGTCTTTCTGGCAGACCCACAGTGCACGCCCGACGATAGTCGCCGTCCAGGTGATTGCGGCTGACGGTTACGACACCGCAGCACGACTGGCGGAAAACGTACAAATCTGGGGCGTGGAGCTGGAAGATGGTCAACGTGTCACGGTAGCCAGCGAAGAACAGGCGCTGGCGTTTGCCGCTCAGGCGGGCAGCCCACCACGCAAAATTGCGCGCCGTGAGCAGGCGTTGTTATACGGCACCGCTCAGGAGGTGATAGCAAAGCTAAATGCTCTGCATACGCAATTTGGCATTGACGAGTTCATTATTGACACGCCAGTGACGGAAGGGCATGCGCGTCTGACATCGCTGCGTTTGTTGGCGCAAGCCCATAACGCCGTGGAGGTGCTCTGATGACTCTCGGCTCAACGCTTATCGACTGGCGTCGTGAACTACATCAGCATCCGGAGCTTTCTCTGCAGGAGGAAGCAACCACGGCGCGCATTCACGCCTGGTTGCACGCCGCGGACGTCGACATTCTGCCGTTCGAACTGAAAACCGGTCTGGTCGCGGAAATCGGCCAGGGAGAAGATGTCATTGCGCTGCGGGCGGATATCGACGCGCTACCGATAGAAGAAAGCGCCGACGTTCCGTTTCGCTCCCTCACGCCGGGCGTGATGCATGCCTGCGGGCATGACGTCCATACCAGCGTCATGCTTGGTGCAGCACTGCTGCTAAAACAACAGGAAACAACCTTACCGGGGCGAGTACGTATTTTATTTCAACCAGCTGAAGAGAGTTTCGGCGGCGCAAAAACGTTGATCCGCGCCGGTGCGCTGCAAAACGTAGCGGCTATTTTCGGTATGCACAATGAGCCCGGTTTTCCGGTGGGTGAATTTGCCACACGTGGCGGCGCATTTTATGCCAATGTTGATCGCTTCGTGCTGCGCATAAATGGCAAGGGCGCACATGCAGCGCGTCCTCATGAAGGTAAGGATGCCATCCTGCTTGCCAGCCAACTGGTAACAGTGCTGCAAAGCGTTGCCAGCCGCGACGTTAACACGCTGGATTCAGTCGTGCTCAGCGTGACCCGTATTCATGGAGGAAATACCTGGAATGTACTGCCAGAATCCGTAGAGCTGGAAGGGACGCTCAGAACGCACCGGACTCAGGTACAGCAGCAGGTTAAGGCTCGGGTTAATGACATCGCCGCCGGATTTGCCCACGCCTTTGGCGCACAAATCGACGTAATCTGGCATGCGGGACCAACCGCGTTGGTAAATGACGATCGTTGGGCCGATATTGCCACCGCAGTGGCGAAACAGTCAGGCTATACCACCCACCATGCCGACCTGCATATGGGCGGGGAGGATTTTGCCGTCTACCTGCAAAATACGCCCGGCGCATTTGTCAGTATTGGCAGCGCCAGTGAATACGGATTACATCACCCGGGGTTCAATCCGGACGAGCGTTTAATTGAACCTGCCGCGCATTACTTTGCGCAGTTAGCAAAAACGGCATTCGCACACCTTTAAGTTTACCTGTTGGGTAGGGGTTATTATGGCTGAAAATCGACAACTACGGCTCGGCACGATTCTGCATGGCGCATCGGGAAATATGTCCGCATGGCGTCATCCGGCGGCTCAGGCCGATGCCAGTATTAATTTTGATTTTGTCAAAGAGACGGCGCTTATTGCGGAAAAAGGGAAGCTGGATTTTATTTTTGTCGCCGATGGTCTGTATATTAATGAAAAATCAATCCCGCACTTTTTAAATCGTTTTGAGCCGCTGACGGTATTATCTGCTCTGGCCAGTATCACTCAGAATCTGGGACTGGTTGGCACAGTGTCCACATCATACAGCGAGCCGTTTACGACCGCACGGCAGTTCGCTAGCCTGGACCATCTCAGCCAGGGGCGCGCCGGGTGGAACGTGGTTACGTCGCCTTTGGAAGGATCGGCAAAAAACTATTCTCGCGCTCAGCATCCAGAGCATGCCCAGCGTTATCGTATTGCTGATGAATATTTACAGGTAGTGAAAGGGCTGTGGGATTCCTGGGAAGACGATGCTTTTACCCGTAATAAAACAAGCGGGGAATTTTTTAATCCGCAAAAACTGCATACGCTTAACCATCATGGTGATTATTTCCAGGTTGCCGGGCCGTTAAATATTGGGCGTACGCCACAAGGCCGTCCGATTATATTTCAGGCGGGAGCTTCAGCAGATGGCAAAAAATTAGCGGCGCAGCATGCTGATGCCATTTTTACCCATCAGGAGTCGCTGGCAGAGGCTAAAGCGTTCTATCAGGATGTAAAAAGCCAGCTGGAAATCGCCGGACGACATCCCGATCAACTGCATATATTCCAGGGTGTCAGCGTTATTGTTGGCGACAGCGCAGAGGACGTGGAGCAGCAGTATCAGACTACCGCTGCGCTGGTCTCCGTTACTGACGCGCTGAACTATCTTGGCCGCTACTTTGAACATCATGATTTTGCCCAATATCCGCTGGACGCACCGTTCCCGGATCTGGGTTCCCTCGGACAAAACAGCTTTCGCAGTACGACTGATGAGATCAAGCGCAACGCGCGTGAGCGAGGCTTAACACTTCGTCAGGTCGCTCTGGAAGCGGCCAGTCCACGTCCGCGTTTCAGCGGCACGCCACAACAGGTTGCCGACGGCCTGCAGCAGTGGTTCGACGAAAAAGCCGCAGACGGTTTTATCATCCAGGGAGGTACGCCTGATACCTTCCCGCGTTTTGTCGAACAGGTTGTCCCTGTGCTTCAGACGCGCGGCCTGTTCCGCCATGAATATCCCGGTACGACCCTGCGCGCAAGCCTGGGATTAGCGACACCTGCAAATCAATTCACACAATAAGAGAAAAACGCTATGCAGAAAAAATCAGTATTTCTCGCGCTGTCACTGGCTTTCAGCGCGACCGTTTGGGCAAATGAGGTGACGATTAACGGCACCGGCGTAAGCCTGGAAGCCAATAAAGC
The DNA here is from genome assembly GCF_002042945.1 of Citrobacter sp. A316. Lineage (NCBI taxonomy): Bacteria > Pseudomonadati > Pseudomonadota > Gammaproteobacteria > Enterobacterales > Enterobacteriaceae > Citrobacter > Citrobacter sp. A316. The sequence goes on along the minus strand of NZ_MVFZ01000003.1, from coordinate 25,305 downwards.
GCCGATCAATACGGCAAAGAATCCGCAGGCGATTGCGCAGTTGCCCGCAAACCTGCACCTGGCCGTACCGGGTAAATTCACCGTGGCGATTGCCGGGCTCAGCCAGCCACCGCTGACCGTCTTTGCCGATGACAATAAGACGTTGATCGGCAGCGAGGCGGACATCGCGCGTCTGGTGGCGGACAGCCTGGGACTGGAACTCAACGTTGTACCTACGTCATGGGAAGACTGGCCGCTGGGCGTCACTTCCGGCAAATACGATGCCGCGATCAGCAATATTACCGTCACCAAAGCACGCAAAGAGAAATTCGATTTCGCGACGTACCGGAAAGACTCTCTTGGCTTTTATGTCAAAACCGGCAGCAAGCTGAAGAAAATCGAGCAGGCGGAAGATATCGCCGGACTGCGCATTATCGTCGGTTCGGGGACTAACCAGGAAGCCATCCTGCTGGCCTGGAACGATGAGAACGTGAAGAAAGGGCTACAGCCGTTTACGCCGGTGTATACCAAAGATGATGCCGCGCAAACCCTGGCCCTACAGTCAGGCCGCGCCGATGCCTACTTCGGTCCTAATGTAATCGGCGCGTGGAAAGCTGCACTCAACGGTAAAACGCAATTAGTGGGTAGCGTTGATGGCGGCTGGCCAAAAGCGGCACACATCGCTGTGACGCTGAAAAAAGACAGCGGTCTGGTTCTGCCGGTACAAACCGCCCTCAACGGCGTGATTGGCAACGGCGACTATGACAAGGTGCTGAATCGCTGGGGTGAAGGGGTGGAACGCATTCCACAATCTGAAATCAACCCGGCCGGTTTAGGCGACTAAGGAGGTCATCGTGAGCGATCAATTTCGCGTGCTCTCACCTGAAGCTATCGAGCTGCAGCCTATTTTGAACGGTCTGTTCGGTGAGTATGCTGCCCGCTATGGCGATTACTTTTCTCGCGACGCTGAAGTGGAACTGACCGAATGGTATCTGGCGCCGCAGGGACTTTTTGTGGTACTGGAGCGCCGCGGCGAAATTATCGCCACCGGGGCTTACAAACCTTACGACAAGGACACCGCCGAGATTAAGCGTATCTGGACAAAAAGCAGCCTGCGTCAGCAGGGGCTGGCGGCGCGCGTGGTGCAGGAGCTGGAACGTAGAGCGCTGCTCGCAGGCTACAGCCGGATTTATCTGACCACGGGATTTCGCCAGCCGGAGGCCGTCAGACTTTATTTAAGCCAGGGCTACGATCCGCAATTTGATACGACGCGCGATCCCGAAGAGTACAGCCTGCCGCCGTTTGATGGTCGGCTGCGCTTTACCAAACTGCTGACTATTGCCGGTCAGGCCAGAATCGCCTGAGGAGAGAAGATGAAAACGACAGATAGCATTAAAGTCGTACCGGCACGTTACCCCATGCGCACCGTAGGCGCGGTCATTGCTTTGTTTGCCCTGGCGGTGATTCTCCAGTCCGTAGCGTTTAATCCGCGCTGGGAATGGGGCGTGTTTGCCCGCTGGTTCTTTGATCCGGTTATCTTGTCCGGCCTCGGGCAAACGCTGTTACTGACGCTTATTGGGACGCTGTTGAGTATTTTCATTGGCGGTCTGCTGGCGCTGGCGCGGCTTTCATCTTCCTGGCTGTTGAACGGTCTGGCATGGGGATATATTTGGCTGTTTCGTTCGTTACCGCTGATTGTGGTGCTGATCGTTTTATACAACTTCTCCTATCTGTACGACACGTTGACGATTGGTATTCCGTTCACTCCCATTCAGTGGGGCAGTTTTGAGACCATCAATGTGCTCGGTCAGTTTTCCACTGCGGTGGTTGGCCTGACGCTGGTGCAAAGCGCCTATACCGCTGAAATTATTCGCGGTGGATTTTTAGGGGTCGATCACGGTCAGTACGAGGCAGCGGCAGCGCTGGGCTTACCGGCAGGGCGACGTACGCTGCGGATTATTCTGCCACAGGCGCTGCGCACCATTTTGCCTGCTGGATTCAATGAAATCATCAGCCTGGCGAAAGGGACGGCGATGGTATATGTGCTGGCAATGCCGGAGCTGTTCTACACCATCCAGATGATCTATAACCGCACGCAGGAAGTGATCCCGCTGCTGATGGTGGGTGCGGTGTGGTATCTGGTGATCACCAGCGTCCTGTCGTTAATTCAGCACCTGGTTGAACGCGCGCTGGCACGCAGCGAACGACGTTCAGCGATCAACACAGCCCGAGTGAGTCGTGCAGAAAAACGCAGTCGTCAACGTCCACAGCAGGAGGCCGTCCATGTCCCACTCGCCTGAAGGCCATATTTCTATTACCGGTGTCAGCAAATACTTTGGTCGCCACAAAGCGCTGGATAATGTGTCGCTGGAGATCCCCCCCGGCACGGTAACGGTCATTCTTGGGCCGTCCGGTTCAGGGAAATCAACACTCCTGCGAACCATCAACCATCTGGAACGCGTCGATGAGGGGTTTATTCAAATCGATGGCGATTACATTGGCTATCGTCGGCAGGGAGACAAGCTGTATGAGTTGAAAGAGGCGGAAATTTTGCGCCAGCGCGTTAACGTTGGCTATGTGTTCCAGAACTTTTATCTGTTCCCGCACTTAACGGTACTGGAGAACCTGATTGAAGCGCCCATTGCGCACGGACTGGCATCGCGTAAAGCCGCCACCGAGCGAGCATTAACTCTGCTTGATGCAGTTGGGTTGCGTAATAAAGCCGATGCCTGGTCGCGTCACTTATCCGGCGGTCAGCAGCAGCGTATCGCCATTGCCCGTGCGCTGGCGCTAAATCCGCGCGTCATGTTGTTCGATGAGCCTACATCTGCGCTGGATCCTGAACTGGTCGGTGAAGTACTGGATGTCATTAAAGCACTGGCGAGGTCGGGAACCACGCTGGTTGTGGTAACGCATGAGATTGGCTTCGCCCGGGAAGTGGCGGATCAGGTGGTGTTTATGGTCGATGGAAAAATCGTCGAGCAGGGCAGCAGCGAGCAGGTATTGAATCATCCACGCCACACGCGCACCCAGCAGTTTTTGTCAAAAGTGCTGTGAGTTTCAGGGAAAGATGGACATGTCTGCATAGGTCGTCGAATGCTGCTCTACACTTAGGGTTTTAACTTTGGGGTTGCAGCATGATTAAGGTCTATGGGGTGCCGGGCTGGGGATCGGCCATCAGTGAAGTGATGCTCACGCTGGCGGATATCCCTTACAGCTTTATTGATGTGGACGGTTTTGACAGCGATAGTCCTGCGCGAGAGTTGCTTAAAACAATGAATCCGCTATGCCAGGTGCCCACGCTGGTACTGGAAAATGGCAGCGTGATGACGGAAACGGCGGCGATCGCCCTGATGATACTCGATCGTCGCCCTGAACTTTCGCCACCCGTTGGACACCCTGAGCGCCAGCAGTTTCAGCGTCTGCTGATATGGTTGGTGGCAAATGTCTATCCCACGTTTACCTATGCCGATTATCCTAACCGATGGGTACCGGACGCCCCGGCGCAGTTGAAAAAGAACTGCATTGAGTACCGTAAATCCCTCTATATATGGCTGAACGACCAGCTAAGCGCCGAGCCGTACGCATTCGGGGATCAGCTAACACTGCTGGACGTTTATATTGCCGTTATGCGCACCTGGGGGCCAGGGCATGACTGGTTTCAGGACAACACCCCGAATATTAGCGCTATCGCCGATGCGGTTTGTCAGCATCCGAGGCTGCGTACTGTACTGAAAAGCAATAAGATTATTTGAATAAAAAAACGCTGTTCCGCAGGAGTGCAAATCCCGGAACAGCGGGCGAACTATCGCCATAAGTTTTAAATTACGCGACGGAAGGGGTCAGCGTAATACGATCCAATGGACCCACGATAAACAGATAAGAGATCAGGCCAATCAGCCCCATCGAACCGACGTACAGAATGGCGTAATCAAATGACTGGGTATTCGCCAGAATGACGCCGATCACCAGTGGCGTGATGATACTGGCCATATTGCCGCACATATTGAATACGCCACCTGCAATGCCGAGCACCTCTTTTGGCGAGGTATCGCTAAGTACGCACCATCCCAGATTGCCAAAGCCTTTGGCGAAAAATGCCAGACTCATCGCGGCGATCACCACAAATTCTGACGAAGTGTAGTTGGCGATAACGATGACGCAGGAAAGTAACATTCCGCAGATAACCGGCAGCTTACGGGCAATCGTCAGGCTGTAGCCGCGTTTTAAAAGCCAGTCGGAGAAAACGCCGCCTAATAATCCACCGATAAAACCGGCAATGGCAGGGATACTGGCGACAAACCCCACTTTGAGGATCGACATGCCTTTCGCCTGATACAAATAGGTAGGGAACCAGGTCAGGAAGAACCAGGTAATAGATGTTACGCAGAACTGTCCGATATATACGCCAATCATCATGCGGTTGACGCAGACGCTTTTAATTTGCGTAAAGGTAATCTTCTGTGGCTCTTTTTTATTACCCAGCGACGGTTCGCCACCGCCTTCCCTGATATAGTCAATTTCCTGCTGGTTTACCTTCGGGTGATGCATAGGGTCTCTGACCTTCACCAGCCAGAAAATGCCAAGAATAACGCCAATCGCCCCAATGTAATAAAAAACAAAGTGCCAACTTAGATTATGCAAAATAATCGTCATTAACGGCGTAATAATCCCTAACGAGATATATTGTGCGGCCTGATAGACAGAGGTAACAAAGCCACGTTCGTTATTAGGAAACCACTGCACGCTTAATCGGCTGTTGGCTGGAAAGGCCGGTGCTTCAATCGCCCCCATCAGTAGTCGTAAGATAATCAATACGACAAGCGGGCTGGCGTACAGATAAATGGTGCCCTGAAACATAGTCACCAGCGACCAGCCAATCAGGGCGCAGCCGTATACCAGACGAGAACCATAGCGATCCAGCAGCCAGCCGCCGGGCAGTTGCATAATGACATAAGAAATACCGAAAGCAGAGAAGGCCAGCCCCATTGCTTCAGGATCAAAACCTAATTCTTTGCTCATAATCGGCGCCACGACGGATAACGTCGCGCGATCGGCGTAATTAAATACGGTAGCAAGAAACAGAAATATCAGAATGCCGTAACGCACTTTTGTGCGCTTTATTATTGTGTTCATCACCCACTCCTTTCATAAGGTTGAGAGCGTTTTTGTAGGGGAGGAGGGCGGGTATTACTTACCCGCCAAATAAATTAAGGACGTTTGCCAAATTCGCAGGTTAATTGCGTCCAGCGGCGCGCCTGCTCGCTGATGCTGAAGCCCAGACCGTGACGATCGGAAACCCACATCCGACCATCGCGCAGCTCAAGTTGTTCATTAAATAACGGGTTCAGCCATTCGAAATGTTCCAGCCATGGCTCAAGCGGATAAGCGGCGGACAGATGCAGGTGAACTTCCATAGCGAAGTGTGGAGCCAGTTTGCGACCATGTTTAGCCGCCAGGTCCATAATTTTCAGGAACGGTGAAATACCCCCCACACGCGGTGCATCGGGCTGCACAAAATCGCTGGCATTGCCGAGGATCAGCTGTTCATGTTCGCGGAAGCTGGTCAGCATTTCACCGGTGGCTATTGGGGTATCAAGCGCGGCGGCCAGTTGGGCGTGGCCTTCAACATCGTAGGCGTCCAGCGGCTCTTCAATCCAGATTAGATTGAACTGCTCCATTTTACGTCCCATACGGATGGCGGTTTCCCGATCCCACTGCTGATTGGCATCGACCATTAGCGGGAAGTCATCCCCCAGTGCTTCACGCACCGCGGTTAAGCGGCGAATATCTTCGGCGCAGTTTGGCTGACCAACCTTGAGTTTGATACCTCCAATGCCGTTTTCACGAGAAATAACCACGTTTTTAAGCACCTGATCCAGCGGGGTATGCAGGAATCCACCGGAGGTGTTGTAGCACTGAACGGAGTCCCGATGCGCGCCAAGCAGTTTTGCCAGCGGCAATCCTGCACGTTTGGCCTTCATATCCCATAAGGCGATATCGATAGGGGAGATAGCCTGTACCGCCATGCCGCTGCGTCCCACGGAAGCGCCCGCCCACAGCAGCTTGGTGTAGATCTTGTCGATATCGTTTGGATCTTCGCCTAACAGGTTATCGGCAATTTCTTTGGCATGCGCATAGATTCCCTGGCCGCCAGCCCGCTTGGAGTAACTAAATCCCACGCCTTCAAACCCGTCACGACTGCGGATCTCGGCGATGATTATGGCGACTTCGGTTAGCGGTTTCTGGCGACCGGTCAGCACTTTGGCATCGCTCACGGGTGTTGCCAGCGGAAGGAAAGCCAGGGACAGTTTTACCCATTCAATACGGTCACCGGTTTCTGCTGCGGTTTTGGCGTTGGCCGATTTGGCATAAGTCACGGCATCGGAATTGGCACTTAAAGACATATTGTTCTCTCCTGGTGATAACAAATGATTGCGCTATCATTTTTAATGTTTGCGCAATCATTACGCCAGTGAGTTGATTGTGATTTGAACAATTGCTCACAAATACTGAGATAAAAGGGCAGTAACCTGTAAACGATGTCACATTCCAATATTTTATGGAGAAATGCACAAATCATTGTGATTGCGCTATCATTTTGAGTGGCGATAATTAACTAAGCTGCTGTTTTCCCTGCGTTATCACTGAGCAACGCTGGCAATAGCCAAAATCATGATGAATAATGCCAGGATAAATCGGCGATTTTTGACAAGGGCATCGACAGTGAAAAACTCCAGACCTTCGCGCGCACCCACGCTGGAAGATGTTGCCCGTACCGCGGGATTATCACCCATGACGGTGAGCAGGGCGTTGAATACCCCGCAGCTGGTGCGCCCGAAAACGGTGGAAAAAGTGATGCAGGCGGTGCGCGCCACCGGCTATATTCCCAACGCACTAGCCGGGGGACTGGCATCGCGTCGCAGTAAGCTTATCGCCGTGGTTATTCCGCAAATTAACAACAATATGTTTGTCGATACCATCCAGTCATTAAGTGATGAACTGGCAGAACGCGGATACCACATTTTGCTTTGCGTGTCGGGTTATACGCCGCAAACAGAGGCGGAGCTGGTGGCGACGCTACTTTCTCGTCGCCCGGACGGTGTAGTACTCACCGGTATTCATCATACCGCCGAACTGAAAAAGGTGATCCTTAATGCTGCCATCCCGGTCGTGGAAATCTGGGATTTAACCCCAACACCCATCGATATGCTGGTCGGTTTTTCGCATGAAAAAGTTGGACAAGCGGTGGCAGACTATCTGCTGAAAAAAGGTTATCGCCGTCCGGGGTTGTTATGGACTGCCGATCGCCGGGCAGGCCAGCGTAAACAAGGGCTGTGCGATGCGCTGAGTCGTCATGGTATTGCGGCTGACGCACAGGTGGATGTCCCACTTCCGGCCTCTCTGGCATTGGGACGCACTGGATTGGCGCAGCTATTGGCGGATCGCGAGTTTGATGTCATTGTCTGTAGCTCAGATACGTTAGCTCAGGGGGCGATCATGGAGGCCGAGAGTCGCGGTATACGCGTGCCACAAGAGTTAGCGATAATCGGTTTTGGCGATCTGGATTTTGCTGCCAGCAATCGGCCGGCCATCACCACCGTCAGCGTCGACAGACGGGCAATCGGGCATCGCGCCGCCTCTCTGCTTGCCGATCGTATCGAACAAATTCCGCGTGAAGACGATATTATTGATGTCGGTTTTCATCTGGTAGAACGAGAGTCCGCATAAGTTACCTGCAACCAAAACAATAAGGAATCTGCTATGCCGCACGTTGATATTAAATGTTTTCCTCGCGCTCTTACTGACGAACAAAAAACCGCCCTGGCGGCGGATATTACCGAGGTTATTATTCGTCATTTGCAAAGCAAAGACAGTTCAGTCAGCGTGGCGCTCAATGAAGTTGAGCCAGAGGCGTGGCAGGGTGTGTGGGATGCGGAAATTGCGCCGCAGATGGCAAGGTTGATTAAAAAACCTGGCTACAGCATGTAAGAAAAAACGGACGGATTTCCGCCCGTTTTCGTTGTGTTTATGGTGTAACGATGTTGAACCAGAATTCGAACTTATCCATATAACCGAGCATGGCATCAAGCTTGGCGCCGTCACCGGTTATCTTCACATCACCGCTGTCTTGTGCCTGTTTCAGCGTCACTTCCTTGAGGATGATTTTGTTCAGCGTGTCGCGATTTAGCGTGACAGTGGCGTCGGCATCTTTCGCTTCGGCATTGGCGGTATGGTTCAGTACGCCATTCTCCAGCTCAAGCTTGTATTTACCGCCGTCGCTACCAAGATCGATGTTAAACACCGACTTCGCATCGCCCGCTTTTTGTCCGTTAATATGCACTGCCAGGTAATCGAAGAACATTTCCGGCGTCATAGCACGAACGGTATCCGGGCTGGCGGTATTCGGGGTTGGGCCTTTGACCACGCCGTTACGCAGCTCTTGCGCGCCGGTCAGGTAGAAGTTACGCCACGGGCCGGATTCAGCCTGATAACCCAATTGCTCAAGCGCATCTGCTTCCAGATTACGAGCGGCCTGGTTATTCGGATCGGCAAACACCACTTTGCTTACCACCTGTGCCACCCAGCGGTAGTTACCCTGGTCATAGTCGGCTTTTGCTTTCTGCAAAATGGCGTCCGCACCACCCATGTAGTCGACAAATTTCTTCGCAGACTCTTCCGGCGGCAGCTCATCCAGCGTTGCCGGGTTGCCGTCAAACCAGCCGAGATACAGCACATAGGTCGCTTTTACGTCATGGCTCACGGAGCCATAGTAACCGCGATTAGCCCAGGTATGTGCCAGTGAGTCCGGCAGCTTAAAGTTGGCAGCGATTTCATCGCGGGTCAGACCTTCGTTAGCCATGCGTAGCGTCTGGTCGTTGATGTAACGATACAGGTCGCGCTGGCTTTTCAGCAGGCTGACCACCTTGTCATTACCCCAGGTTGGCCAGTGGTGCTGCGCCATCAGCACTTCGGCTTTATCACCCCAGCGCACAATCGCTTCGTTGATGTATTTGGACCACGGCAGCGGCTCACGAATTTTGGCCCCGCGCAGGGAGTAGGTGTTGTGCAGGGTGTGGGTAACATCTTCCGCGGATTCAATCAGTTTCTTCTCTTCGATGTACCACAGCATCTCCGACGGTGCTTCGGAACCCGGGGCCAGCATGAAGTCATAGGTCAGGCCGTCGATGACCTCTTTTTGTCCATCTTTCTCTATGATATTTGTTGGCGCAATCAGGGTAACGGTTCCCGCGGAGGTCGTGGTTCCCAGTCCCGCGCCGACCTGGCCTTTGGCATCAGGTTTTAGCAGGTTGCCGTACATGTAGCTCGCGCGGCGGCTCATGACGTTACCGGCCATAATATTTTCAGCGACCGCGGCTTCCATAAAGCCGGCTGGCGCATAAATTTTCACTTTGCCCGCTTTAACGTCGGCTTCATCAACAACGCCGCGTACGCCGCCGTAATGGTCAACGTGGCTGTGGGTATAAATTACCGCGACAACCGGTTTTTGACCGCGGTTTTTAAAGTAAAGATCCATCCCGACTTTGGCTGTTTCTGCCGAGACCAGCGGGTCAACGACGGTGATGCCTTCTTTACCTTCAATAATGGTCATGTTCGACAGATCGAGGTTACGAATCTGGTAAACGCCATCCGTTACTTCAAACAGCCCGCTGATGTTGATCAACTGAGACTGACGCCACAGGCTCGGGTTTACCGTATCCGGGGCTTTGTCGCCTTCTTTGATGAACGCATATTGCTGCGGATTCCAGATAACATTTCCCTGTTCGCCTTTGATCACGTCCTGCGGGAGTGGAGCGATAAAGCCTTTGTGGGCGTCGGTAAAGTCGGTGTTATCGGAGAAGGGCAGTTGGTTGTAAAGCGCGTTGTTGGCTTGTTGCGTGGCGGCAGTTGCGTCTTTAGGGGCTTCAGCGGCCATAACGGGAACAGAAAACGATGTGAGTAACCCAGCAAGTATAAAACTTTGTGCGATTCTATTAAGTTGCATCGTAAAACCTCTCTGACACTTCAAAAGTACAGTTGGGGGGATGCTGCTTTGACGGATAGCGTTTTGATTAGGTATTTGAGTTAGTGCAACATTAACTATAATTCACATGAATGATTCAGCAAGGAAGGGCGAGTAATTTATCTAACTGGTTTTTCAGAAGTTTTAAGAAAAAATTGCGGATGACAGAGCAGAACTGCCATCCGTTAGCATACTATCATTCACCTGCGATAATGCGTTTCCCGCTGGAGACAAACGTTCCGGCCCCAAGGTGATGCAGAGTATTGAGCTTGCCATCATCAAACTGCCAGCGTCCTTCCACGAAGGCTCGCTCATCAGCAGCAGCGGAGACCACTTCCCCAAACAGAGTGTCATATTTTTCCTGTGCCGCCGTGGCTGGCAACAGGCGACACTCCATCCATGCCAGGCATTTCGCTTCTATCAGTGGTAAACCCAGTACCGGCCCGTGTACCACGGGAATGCCATAACAATTGAATTTATCTTCCACTCGACCGGAAACGCTGCCGACTGCCCAGGTCCAGTTGACGGCGGCAACGCCCGGAATAACGATGCCGAATTTACCGCTACGTTCAATGAGTTCGCGCGACCAGGCGGTCTTATCAACAACAATTGCTATCCGCGGCGGCTCAAATTCCACGGGCATTGACCATGCCGCAGCCATCACATTTCGCCGCTCGGTATGCTCATCCCGGCTGGTTATCAATATCGTTGGGCCGTGATTGAGTAGCCGACTGGCATGTTTTAATTCGATCGGACGAAAATGGCTCATGGATGCTCCTTGGCTGAGAGATAACACACCACAATAAACATAGATATTAACGGTATTAGCGATTTTGTCGCCTTACAGGAATTAACAACGCACAAAATCGACAGCGTAAAACGAAAAATACGTTATAAGTACTGCATTAATCGAACAGGAACTCCCTATGACGCCTTTTTTAACCGCTTATTTTGCCCGTATTGGCTGGTCAGGTTCGGCCAACGTCAACCTTGAAACCTTGCAAGCGCTACATCTACTGCACAACAGCGCAATTCCATTTGAAAACCTGGATGTATTACTGCCAAGAGAGATGCAGCTTGACGATTTGTCGCTGGAAGAGAAGCTGGTAACGGCGCGTCGTGGCGGTTATTGCTTTGAACAGAACGGCGTGTTTGAGCGCGCGTTACGCGAAATCGGTTTTAACGTACGCAGTCTGCTCGGTCGTGTGGTACTGGCAAATCCGTCAAGCCTGCCGCCGCGCACGCATCGCTTGTTGCTGGTTGAGTTGCAGGGAGAGTTGTGGATTGCCGACGTTGGCTTCGGCGGGCAAACGTTGACGGCGCCGATTCGTCTGCAGGCTAACATTGAGCAGAAGACGCCACACGGTGAATATCGCCTGATTCAGGACGGTGAAGACTGGATCCTGCAGTTCCGTCATCATGAACATTGGCAATCAATGTACCATTTCGACCTGGTCGTGCAGCATCAGAGCGATTATCTGATGGGAAACTTCTGGTCCGCACACTGGCCGCAATCGCATTTTCGCCATCATCTGCTAATGTGTCGTCATCTGCCCGACGGCGGGAAATTAACGTTAACCAATTTTCACTTTACCCATTATCAGGATGGGCATGCGGTAGAGCAGATTAATTTGCCTGACGTCGCCAGCCTGTATGCTTTGTTGCAAGAACGGTTTGGACTGGGCGTGGATGACGTGAAGCATGGGTTTACCCAGGGTGAGCTGGCGACGGTCATGGCGGCGTTTGATACGCATCCGGAGGCGGGGAAATAGGGGCGTCGGAATTAGTGCCGGATGCGGCATCATCGCCTTATCCGGCCTACGGAAACGATTAAAAATCTATCGCCCATTCTGCGTGAAACAGAATCACCGCCGAACCGGTAATGGTGACTTTTTCCGGTTGGTTTTCACGGATAGTCACCGTTACATCAACAACCCCTTCGCGCCCGAGCGCACGGCCCTGATGCCCCTGAACACGTAACGTTTTCCCATCATGCGCCATCAGCCCATTGTGAACCAGCCACGCCCCCATAGGACCGTTGGCATTGCCGGTAACCGGGTCTTCCACAATACCAATGGCAGGTGAAAACATGCGGCCATCAGTGGCGTTTTCGCCCTCGCGGATTTGAAAAGGGAAAAAGCCGTTACAGCCAATTTGCTGGCTGATGGCGGTCAAAGCCGGTAAATCAGGGGAAAGGGCGTCGAGATCCACCTCGGGTTTCAGTGGAATCATCACTTTTGAATGCCCGGTGGTGGCAACCTGAATCGGTAATCCTGTCAGCATATCGTCTTCGCTCAGGTGCAGAGCATCGAGAATTGCGGCACGAACAGCGCCCTTCAGCGGAGGTTCAAATCCAGGTTGGCCTTGCTCAAGGCTAATGCGATAGTCGTTCCCGGTAGCGTCAATATCCACGCGATGACGACCGGCCAGCGAGGTTTGCCAGACCGTGCAGTTACCCAGACCCAGCACCCTGGCCCGTACATAATGCGCGGCGACGGTAGCATGCCCACAGATAGGAACTTCGACCGTCGGGGTGAAATAGCGGATGCGAACATCGCTGTCGTCACTGGTCAGCAGAAATGCGGTTTCTGAATGACGCAGCTCGCGAGCGATGAGCTGCATCTGCGCGTCACTCAGTCCATCAGCATGTAAAACCACACCTGCTGAGTTGCCGCGAAAAGGGACTGAGGTAAAGGCATCGACGTGGTAAACCTGTGGTTTCATTAGCGTTCTCCCTGAAATGGAGAAGCATCATAGCGTACAAAAAGCGGGATAGCGATGCAGGCCCGGTAAGCGCAAGCGCTACCGGGCATCAGAGTCAATTATCGGCGGGAACGTACTATTTGATAGCGGCGAGTAAAGTATTCAAACGGCGCACTCCATACGTGGACCAGACGGGTGAACGGGAATAGCAGGAAGATAGTCATCCCCAGAACCAGGTGCACACGGAAAATCAACGCCACGCCATCCAGATGCGCAGATGCGCCGCCCTGGAAAGTCACCACTGACTGCGCCCAACCAACCAGTTTCAGCATTTCACTGCCGTCAGGATGCTGTGCGGAGAACGGGATGGTGGTTAAGCCGAGGATACACTGAATCAGCAGAACGCAAAGGATCAGAATATCAGCGGTGGAAGACGTTGCACGAATGCGCGGGTTGGTCAGTCGGCGCACCAGCAAGCCCGCGCCGCCGACCAGCGTCAGTACGCCACAAAGGCCACCGGCAATCATCGCCATCTGTTGTTTGACCGCAATCGGCAGGAACCAGGCATACATCCAGTGCGGCGTTAACATGCCGAACAGGTGACCGAAAAAGATCCCCAGAATGCCGATGTGGAACAGATTTGACCACAACACCATGCCGCGTTTGTCCAGCATCTGACTGGAAGAGGCGCGCCAGGTGTATTGCCCGTAGTCATAGCGTAGCCAACTGCCGAGGATAAACACCGTGCCGCACAGGTATGGATAGATATCGTAAAAAAAGACGTTCAGGTACTGTATCATTTCGGGCCTCCCGCGCTGACGTCGACATACTGCGGCGCCACGTCCTGGCTAAAGCGTCGTTGATAGTTTTGTAACGGTGAACTGTCGCAGGCGGTGGCGTTATCCTCGATAAACTTCACCTGTTCCTCTTCCCACACCGCATCCAGCGCCTGACGGGTATCGTCTCGGGTTTCCGCGCCAACCTGTTTAGTGACACTGTCACTTGAAAGAGGGCTTCCGGCAAGCAGCAGCAGTGCGTCAAACAGTTGATACCACGGCGTATCGCGCTGTTTTAAGCGCCCACCCAGCAGAGCCAGAATCGGTGCAACGTTCTGCAGTCCTTCTTTGGCCTGTGCCTCCGGCAACACGCTCAAATACTCCAGATACAACGGCAGATGATCCGGCAGTTCGCGGCAGTCGAGCTGCAGTCCAACCTTTTCGTACTGCGCCAACAGATCAACCATCGCCTGGCCACGGTCACGGGACTCGGCATGCACGTGCTCAAACAACAGCAGAGAGGTGGCCCGGCCCCGGTCGAATATTTCGCACCATTCGGCTTGTTTATCCAGCAGTGGCGCATTGAGCAACCCCTGGCTAAATTCGGTAAGCATGGGGGCATCGCTGGCCACAAGCGCCAGCGCGTCGTCTTTACACTCCCACAGCAGCTCGTCGGGATATTCCATCAGCAGGCCGATAACCTTCAGGATTTGCATTATTCACCCTCCGCTTTATCGCGAACTTCGGTGATGTCGATGGCATCAATACGGCTACTGTTAAACAGGTTGAATTTGGTATCTGAGCCATGGCAGCCGTCACCGAAGGTAAATCCGCAGCCGTTTTTCTCCGGGAAGGCATCACGCGCCATTTCACGATGGCTGGTCGGGATCACAAAGCGGTCTTCATAGTTGGCGATGGCCAGATAGCGATACATCTCCTCAACCTGCTCAACGGTCAAACCCACTTCCTCAATCGCACGGGTGTCCGTCACACCTTCCACTGTTTGCGCACGCATATAGTGACGCATGGCCATCATACGTTTCAGCGCGCGCAGCACCGGACCGGTATCACCCGCACTGAGCATGTTGGCGAGGTACTGAACCGGAATTCGCAGCGACTCAACCGCAGGCAAAACGTTACCATTGTGCGGCAGTCCGCCCGCGTCGGCGACCGACTGAATCGGTGACAATGGCGGTACATACCAGACCATCGGCAGGGTGCGATATTCCGGGTGCAGCGGCAGCGCCAGTTTCCAGTCCATCGCCATTTTGTAGACTGGCGAACGTTGGGCCGCTTCGATGACGTTATGCGGAATACCTTGTTTTAACGCCTCTTCAATGACCGCCGGATCGTGCGGGTTGAGGAATACATCGCACTGACGCTCATAGAGATCGGTCTCATGCTCGGTGCTGGCCGCTTCTTCGATGCGGTCGGCGTCGTACAGCAATACGCCGAGATAACGGATACGCCCAACGCAGGTTTCCGAACATACCGTCGGCTGGCCGGATTCAATACGCGGGTAGCAGAAAATGCACTTCTCTGACTTACCGCTCTTCCAGTTAAAGTAGATTTTTTTGTACGGACAGCCGCTGATGCACAAGCGCCAACCGCGACATTTGTCCTGGTCGATCAGCACAATGCCGTCTTCTTCACGCTTATAGATGGCACCGCTCGGGCAGGTGGCGACACAGCTTGGGTTCAGGCAGTGCTCGCACAGGCGCGGCAAATACATCATGAAGGTGTTTTCGAACTGGCCGTACATCTCCTTTTGCATCTTCTCGAAGTTACGATCGCGGGCACGCTTTGAGAATTCGCCGCCAAGCAGTTCTTCCCAGTTTGGACCCCAGATAATCTTGTCCATCCGCTTACCATCGATCAGCGAACGCGGACGCGCGGTGGGCTGATTCTTGCTTTCCGGCGCGCTATGCAGATGCTGATAATCGTAGGTAAACGGTTCATAGTAATCATCGATTTGCGGGATCACCGGGTTGGCGAAAATTTTGGTGATCACGCCCATCTTACCGCCCAGACGCGGTCTTATTTTGCCGTTAACATCGCGAACCCAGCCGCCTTGCCACTCTTCCTGATCTTCCCAGTTCTTCGGATACCCAATCCCCGGTTTAGTCTCGACGTTGTTAAACCACGCATATTCCATCCCTTCACGCCCGGTCCAGACGTTTTTGCAGGTAACGGAGCAGGTGTGGCAGCCGATGCACTTATCCAGATTAAGAACCATGCCTACCTGTGAGCGTATTTTCATTTTTTCGCCTCCTGAACCTGATCGCGACCTTCATCATCCAGCCAGTTAATATTTTTCATTTTTCTAATCATGATGAACTCATCGCGGTTAGAGCCGACCGTACCGTAATAGTTAAAGCTGTATGCCAGCTGCGCATAGCCACCGATCATGTGCGTCGGTTTCGGGCAAACGCGGGTCACCGAGTTATGGATCCCGCCACGCATCCCGGTCACTTCTGAGCCAGGGATATTCATGATTCGCTCCTGAGCGTGATACATCATGGTCATTCCCGGTGGCACGCGTTGACTCACCACTGCGCGCGCGGTGAGCGCACCGTTGGCGTTGAAGGCTTCGATCCAGTCGTTATCCTCAATCCCCAGCTCTTTGGCGTCGGTCTCGCTGATCCAGACAATCGGTCCGCCGCGCGACAGCGTCAGCATCAGCAGGTTTTCGCTATAGGTGGAGTGGATCCCCCATTTTTGGTGCGGCGTCAGGAAGTTGAGCGCTTTTTCCGGGAAGCCGTTTGGTGGAACCTCGCGCATTTCACTGACGCTGCGGGTATCGATAGGCGGACGATACGCCACCAGACTTTCACCGAACGCTCGCATCCACGCATGATCCTGATACAGCTGCTGGCGACCGGACAGGGTACGCCATGGGATCAGCTCGTGGACGTTGGTATAGCCTGCGTTATAGGAAACATGTTCACTTTCCAGCCCGGACCAGGTAGGGCTGGAGATGATTTTGCGTGGCTGTGCCTGGATATCGCGAAAACGGATCTTCTCGTCTTCTTTATTCAACGCCAGATGCGTATGGTCGCGTCCGGTCATTGCCCCCAGCGCTTCCCAGGCTTTCACTGCCACCTGACCGTTTGTTTCCGGCGCCAGGGCGAGGATCACCTCAGAGGCATCCAGCGCGGTGTCAATCAGCGGTCGGCCTTTTGCCGGGCCTTCGCGTTTGGTGTAGTTCAGCTTGCCGAGGAAATCGACTTCCGCCTGGGTATTCCACGCAATGCCTTTCCCACCGTTACCAAGCTTGTCCATGAGCGGACCGAGTGAAGTAAAACGTTCGTAGGTGGCGGGGTAGTCACGCTCGACAACAGCGATATTCGGTGCCGTTTTCCCCGGGAGGAGATCGCATTCGCCTTTGCGCCAGTCCAGAATGTCAAACGGCTGCGCCAGCTCTGCCGGAGAGTCGTGTTGCAGCGGTTGCAACACAACATCCGTTTCTTGTCCAAGGTGTCCCACACATACCTCAGAGAATACTTTGGCGATGCCTTTATAAATTTCCCAGTCGCTCTTCGATTCCCATGCCGGGTCGACCGCCGCGGACAACGGGTGAATAAACGGATGCATATCCGAGGTGTTCATATCGTCTTTTTCATACCAGGTAGCGGTTGGCAGAACGATATCGGAGAACAAACAGGTGCTGGACATACGGAAATCGAGCGTGACCAGTAGATCGAGCTTGCCCTCTATCGCCGCGGACTGCCATTCAACCTCTTCAGGTTTAATACCCTCGCTTGAACCGAGCGCTTCCCCCTGGATCCCGCTTTCGGTACCCAGTAAATATTTGAGCATGTATTCATGCCCTTTACCGGAGGAACCGAGCAGGTTAGAGCGCCAGACGAAGAGGTTGCGCGGATGGTTTTTGCCGTTATCCGGCTGTTCGCAGGCAAAACGAATATCACCCGACTTCAGCGCTTGTGCGGTGTATTGCGCAGGAGATAGCCCTGCTTGTTCGGCTTTTGCTTTAACAGTCAGAGGGTTGAGGTTAAGCTGCGGCGCAGACGGCAGCCAGCCCATCCTTTCTGCACGTACGTTAAAGTCAATCAAATGTCCGCTAAACTTCGACGCATCGGCCAGCGGAGAGAGGAGTTCTTGCGCGGTGAGTTTTTCATAACGCCACTGACTGGAGTGGTTGTAGAAAAACGAAGTGCTGTTCATCTGACGCGGCGGACGGTTCCAGTCCAGCGCAAAGGCCAGCGGCAACCAACCGGTTTGCGGACGTAGTTTCTCCTGACCCACATAGTGCGCCCAGCCGCCGCCACTTTGTCCCACGCAACCACAGAACACCAGGATGTTAATCATGCCACGGTAGTTCATATCCATGTGATACCAGTGGTTGACGCCAGCCCCGAGAATGATCATCGAACGGCCATGAGTTTTGTGCGCAGTATCGGCAAACTCACGGGCGATCTGTTCGATATGACGGCGTGGCACACCGGTAATTTGCTCGCCCCAGGCCGGGGTGTAGGCTTTCACTTCGCTGTAATCTTGTGCGCTATGAACGTCATCCAGACCACGGTCGAGGCCGTAATTCGCCAGCACCAGATCGTAGACGCTCACCACCGGGCAACGGCTACCGTCAGCGAGGGTAAGATGTTTTACCGGCAGTTGACGGATCAGCACCGGTTCTTGTTTTACACTGCGAAAATGTGGGTTTTCGTTGCCGCCAAAATAGGGGAATGCCACGCCGGTCACTTCATCATGCTGACCGAGCAGCGAAAGAGAAAGTTCAGTTTCAGCGCCAGCCGCCAGGGGTTCCAGGTTCCATTTGCCTTTTTCGCCCCAGCGAAAACCGATAGATCCGTTCGGGACAACCAGTTCACCTGCGCTGTTAAAGGCTACCGTTTTCCACTCTGGATTGTTGCTTTCGCCCAGACCATCGACAAGATCTGAAGCACGCATCATGCGTCCAGGCACGTAGCTGCCATCTTCCCGCGCATCCAGTAAAACCAGCATCGGCATGTCGGTATAGCGACGGCAGTAATTGAGGAAATAATCGCTGGGATTGTCGAGGTGGAACTCTTTCAGGATGACGTGACCCATCGCCATCGCCAGCGCGCTGTCTGTCCCTTGTTTAGGTGCCAGCCACTGGTCGCACAGTTTGGCGACTTCCGAGTAATCCGGCGTAATGGCAATCGTCTTGGTGCCTTTGTAGCGTACTTCAGTAAAAAAGTGCGCGTCCGGGGTACGGGTCTGCGGCACGTTAGAGCCCCAGGCAATGATATAGCTGGAGTTGTACCAGTCGGCGGATTCAGGAACGTCGGTCTGCTCGCCCCAGGTCATCGGTGACGCGGGCGGTAAGTCGCAGTACCAGTCATAGAAGCTCAGACAGGTTCCGCCAATTAGCGAGAGATAGCGTGTGCCAGCGGCATAGGAAACCATCGACATCGCAGGGATCGGGGAGAAGCCGACCACGCGATCCGGACCGTAAGTTTTCACCGTCCAGACGTTGGCGGCAGCAATCAGCTGATTAAGCTCTTTCCAGTTGGAACGGATAAACCCGCCGCGCCCGCGTACCTGCTTGTAGCTTTGGCATTTTTGCGGGTCGTTCATAATATATTCCCAGGCCAGCACCGGATCGGGCTGGCGGGACAGGGCGTCGCGCCACAATTCGATTAAGCGTTTACGCACCAGTGGATATTTCAGGCGGTTAGCGCTGTAGAGATACCACGAGTAACTGGCGCCGCGTGGGCAGCCACGAGGCTCATGATTCGGCAGGTCAGGACGGGTACGCGGGTAGTCGGTTTGCTGCGTTTCCCAGGTCACCAGCCCGTTTTTAACGTAGATTTTCCAGCTGCATGAGCCGGTACAGTTAACGCCGTGGGTAGAACGCACAATTTTGTCGAACTGCCAGCGCTGACGATAGCTGTCTTCCCAGTCCCGGTTGGTGTGCATTACTTGCCCATGCCCCTCGGCAAACGTATCGCCCTTTTGTTTAAAGTAGCGAAAGCGGTCTAACAGTTTACTCATGACATAACTCCTGCTTCGATAATATTGCCGACGGTGAATCGAACGTCAGGCCGGATCCGGCCTACCTGAATGTCCGTTCCTGCGGTATCCATTTTGTTATTTTTTTTGTGATTTACGGCCATAGACCAACCAGGTCACCAGCACGCAGACGATGTAAAACACGAGGAATATTTTCATGGCGCCCACCGGAGAGCCGGTCAACGCCAGCGATGATCCAAACGCTTTAGGAATGAAGAAGCCCCCCACAGCGCCAATAGCGGAAATAAATCCCAGGGCGGCTGCGGTATCGGTTACCGCTTCACGTTGAGCCTGCTCTTCAGTACCACCATGCAGCTTCACCCGGTAAATTGTGATTTTGCGAAAGATCACCGCAATCATCTGGAAAGTTGAACCGCTGCCCAGACCCGCGGTCAGGAACAAGCCCATAAACACCAGGTAAAACGCGATAAAGCTTCCTTCGCCCGAACCGGGCAACGTGAGAAACAGCAGGGCGCTGAACAGAGCCATAAAGATGAAGTTAATTAAGGTGACACGCACACCACCAAACTTGTCAGAGATAACACCACCTGCGGATCGTGCAAGCGCACCGATGAAGGGACCGAAGAACGCCAGTTGCAGGATATTCACGTCGGGGAACTGGGTTTTCGCCAGCATGGCAAAGCCTGCTGAAAAACCGATAAATGAACCGAAGGTGGCGAGATACAGCAGACTTAATAACCACAGATGAAAACGCTTGAGGACCGGTAACTGAGAGGCAACTGAGGCCTTCGAGCTGGCAATGTCGTTCATTCCCATGCCCGCTGCCACGGTGGCTATCAGCAGTAACGGCACCCAAATCCATGCGGCATTGGCCAGCGACAATAACGAGCCGTCAGCTTGCGGTACGCCCTGAACGCCCAAAAAGGTAAAGATGGGCAGAAAGATCACCAGCGGCGCGATCAACTGCATCACGCTGACGCCGAGGTTGCCGAGACCGCCGTTAACACCTAACGCGCTGCCTTGCTTCGCTTTGGGGAAGAAAAAACTGATATTGCCCATGCTGGAGGCAAAGTTAGCGCCAGCAAAACCACACATCAGCGCAATGATTATGAATACTCCGAACGGAGTAGCGGTATTTTGCACGGCAAATCCGAGCCAGACGCAGGGAATAACCAGAATAATCGTGCTAAAAATGGTCCAACGACGACCGCCAAATATAGGTACCATAAAGGAGTAGGGGACGCGCAATATTGCACCAGAAAGGGAAGGCAATGCCGTTAATAAAAACAATTGGTCGGTGGTAAAATTAAAACCAATTTTATTCAGATTGACGGCAACGGCGCTGAACAACATCCAGACGCAGAATGCAAGCAACAGGCAACTCACTGATATCCAGAGGTTTCTGCGTGCAATATGCTTGCCTTTGTTTTCCCAAAAGCCGGGGTTCTCTGGTTTCCAGTCCGTTAAAAGATAACGATTATTTTTCTCATTTGATGATGACATATTATTCTCCATGCACATGCCGTTCATGAAAAAGAAATAAACGCATGCAGCGCCGCGCGGCTTCTTTTTAGAAACTATTGAAAAGCTTTAGGAATATTGACTGAAAGAATAGATAAAAAAGTGCAATAACGCGGCGTGATAGGAGAATTACACGTTACTCAAGTGTTACTAATTGTAAATATAAAAGATGTATTGTTAATCTATCTATTACATCAAATAAATAACTCCTGCGTTATCATACGATCAAGATGACGATCGAATGCAGGATCGGCCATTTCCTCAATGCCTAAGATGTACATCCCATCCAGACCGCAGACCAATGCAATTAAGCGCCAGGCGACGTCGGCAGCATCTGGAGTGGCGGAAAACTCACCGGCTTTCTGCCCTTGGGTAATAATGTTGGCGGTTTCTTCGTGCCACATCCGCATGGTCAGCAGGTAGGCGCTTTTGATTTCTGGATCTTTACCCGCCACAACCTGTGCCTCGCGCCACAGCTTAATATAGGGTTCGAATCCGCCATCTTCACTGCCCAGCATGGCATGCAGTCGCTCACGGAAGCTGGCGTCTTCACTGACCAGTTCCGCATCGAGTAGGGTACGGATCAGACGTACAAATGCCTGGGATTTGAGTTCGCCGGCAGAGGCGAAATGGTGATGTAGCTGGCCCGTCGCGACGTGAGCTTCTGCAGCAATGCGTCGAACCGTCATGGCGGAAAATCCTTCTTCAAGTGCGACACGCATTGCCGCCTGCAGAATAACTTCCCGACGTTCATCCCGATTCAGATAGCTCATTTTTCCTCCTGTACCCGTGTATCACGCAGTCTAACAAAAAGTTGGACATATGTTCAATTTTCCGTAGGATCGCTGAATCTGGACATGTGTCCAGTTTTGGTTTCGTTAGGGAGTTTTATGTTTCGTCAGTGGTTAACGTTAGTCATTATTGTGCTGGTCTACATCCCTGTTGCGATTGATGCAACGGTGCTGCACGTTGCCGCGCCCACGCTGAGTATGACGCTGGGTGCCAGCGGTAACGAGCTGCTGTGGATCATTGATATTTATTCCCTGGTAATGGCCGGAATGGTATTGCCAATGGGGGCGCTGGGCGATCGCATCGGCTTTAAACGTCTGCTGCTGTTAGGCGGTGGATTATTTGGTCTCGCATCGCTGGCGGCCGCTTTTGCCCATAGCGCAAACTGGCTGATTGCCACCCGGGCGGTATTGGCGATTGGCGCGGCGATGATTGTTCCGGCAACGCTGGCGGGTATTCGCGCCACATTCGCTGAGCAACGGCATCGTAATATGGCGCTCGGCGTCTGGGCCGCGGTCGGTTCTGGCGGTGCGGCGTTTGGCCCACTGGTTGGCGGGATGCTGCTGGAGCACTTCTACTGGGGTTCCGTATTCTTAATTAATGTGCCGATTGTCCTGGTGGTAATGGTCTTAACCGCACGCTTAGTGCCGCGCCAGGCCGGACGTCGCGATCAATCGTTAAATTTTGGTCATGCGATAATGCTAATTATCGCCATTCTGCTGCTGGTTTACAGCGCTAAAACCGCGCTGAAGGGACATACGGCGACCGTTGCCATCGCCCTGACGCTGTTAACCGGCGCTTTGCTGTTGTGGCAGTTTGTCCGCATCCAGCTTGCGGCAGCCCGCCCGATGATTGATATGCGGTTGTTCACGCATCGCATCATTTTAAGCGGCGTAGTGATGGCCATGACCGCGATGATAACGCTGGTGGGTTTTGAGTTGCTGATGGCGCAGGAGCTACAGTTTGTTCACGGTTTAACACCGTATCAGGCAGGGTTGTTCATGCTGCCGGTGATGCTGGCAAGTGGTTTCAGCGGGCCGATTGCCGGTATGTTGGTTTCACGTCTGGGATTACGTTGTGTGGCAACGGCGGGCATGGCGCTGAGCGCCGTTAGCTTTTACGGCCTGGCGATGACGGATTTCAGTAGCCAACAGGTACAAGCCTGGATTTTGATGGCTTTGCTCGGCTTCAGCGCCGCCAGTGCGCTTCTGGCTTCAACGGCGGCTATCATGGCAGCAGCCCCGGCCGAAAAAGCTGCGGCCGCGGGTGCCATCGAGACAATGGCTTATGAACTGGGGGCAGGACTTGGGATCGCTATCTTTGGCTTACTGTTGAGCCGTAGCTTTTCTGCATCGATTCTGCCGCCAGCCGGACTTAATGCGCAGGAAATGGAACGTGCCTCATCGTCAATGGGGGAGGCGGTACAACTGGCGCACTCGCTCCCGTCGTCACTGAGTGAGGCATTGCTGACGGCTGCCAGAGAAGCGTTCACCTGGTCACATAGCGTGGCCTTAAGCAGCGCCGGCAGCATGCTTATCGTATTAGCGATAGGAATGTGGTTCAGTCTGGCAAAGGTACAGCGCCAGTAACTAATGGGCTAAATGACAGGGGTAATCCATCTCTTCGACTTCTTTCCCACTGAGTCGAGCGTATTGCCCCGTCAATCTCCAGAACGCAGGCTGTGTTTCCGTATAGATCTCTGCCGCTAACACCAGGCGGCGGCGATCCACCTCGTTAAGTTCCAACAGCGTCCACGGTACAAAATAGCGATCGCTACCCGTTAGGGTAAACCACAGCGGGCACCCGCAACCGGAACAAAAGAAACGTTCACCACGATTTGAAGAAGGAAAGTGCGAAGGTTCTGCTGAATCTGGCGACATCAGCGGGTGAGTGCTGGCTTCCAGATACATAGCGATGCCACCCGACCACTTCTGGCACAGGGTGCAATGGCATGCATAGACATCCAGCATTTCGACGTCGACGGTAAAATGACTCTGTCCGCAAAGACAACGACCAGTGAATGTCTGCACGGCATACTCCTTATGACCGAGTCCACATTAAGAGAAAAAGCCAGCCCTGGAAGGACTGGCTTTGTATTCAGACTACAACAAAATTAGAACTGGTAGTTCAGACCAACAGCAACGATGTTGTCAGTGCTGATGTTCGCGCCAGCTTTGCTAGTGAATTCATTGTCATCCAGCAGGTTGATTTTGTAATCAACGAAGGTAGACATATTTTTGTTGAAGTAGTAAGTAGCACCCAGGTCTACGTATTCAACCAGATCCTGGTCGCCGTAACCGTTGATGTCTTTACCTTTGGATTTCAGGTAAGCGATGGACGGACGCAGACCGAAGTCGAACTGATACTGAGCAACAGCTTCAAAGTTCTGAGTTTTGTTAGCGATGTTATTAGCATCACCAAACACGGTCATGTTGCGGGTTTCGGAGTAGGTGGTCGCCAGGTAGATGTTGTTCGCATCATATTTCAGACCAGCAGCCCATACTTCAGCGTTTTTACCGCGAGCGTTCAGGTCGCCTGCACGGTTTACCTGAGAATCAGTACGGTCAGATTTCGCATAAGTAGCACCTACGCCAAAGCCTTCGTATTCATAAGTGGTAGACAGACCGAAGCCGTCACCATTAGCTTCATTTGGATTACGGCTGTCTTCGTTTTTGCCCTGGTACTGAGCAGCAAAGTTCAGACCTTCAACCAGACCGAAGAAGTCGGTGTTACGGTAGGTTGCAACGCCGGTAGTACGGCCAGTCATGAATACGTCAGTCTGGGTCCAGGTATCGCCACCAAATTCTGGCAGAACGTCGGTCCATGCGCCGATGTCGTAGGCTACGCCGTAGTTACGACCGTAGTCGAAAGAACCGTATTCAGCGAATTTCAGACCAGCGAATGCCAGACGAGTTTTATCTTTGTCAGAACCACCGGTGGATTCGGTACGGTTACCTTTGAATTCATATTCCCACTGACCGAAACCAACCAGCTGGTCATTGATCTGTGTTTCGCCTTTGAAGCCCAGACGCGCATAGGTTTTGTCGCCATCGCTGCTGGTGTCGTCAGAGAAGTAGTGCTGAGCGTGAACTTTACCGTAGATGTCCAGTTTGTTTGCGTCTTTGTTATATACCTCAGCTGCGTTTACCGCACCTGCCGCCAACAGGCTAGTCACTGCCACTGCAACTAATTTAAGTTTCATTCTAAATAATCCTTATAATTTTTTCTTGGTGTGTTTCCTAAACCATTGCTAAACGAAGGGGTTCGTCAATGGCAAACTATTTTTAAATGACGCAGTGGTATAAGTTCAATAATAAGTTTCATAATATTGCGAAATATTTGAAGTTGTGTGATCCAGATCTACATAATATAGCTGATTGTATTAATCTTTATATGTGACAAATCTGAATGGGTATATTTACGCAGGGGACTATTATGGCAACTATGGTTTAAATGGCGTTAGTCACGCATGTGTAATATATGCATACTGAGGATTATAGGTAAATATGAAATATTTTCGGGAGTTAATTAATTACC